>NZ_JABWMT020000005.1:0-197021 GCF_013368915.2 Escherichia sp. 93.1518 | reverse complement strand
TGATGGTGATACCACGAGCTTTTTCTTCCGGCGCGTTATCGATCTGGTCGAATGCACGAGCAGCACCGCCGTAGGTTTTAGCCAGTACGGTGGTGATTGCAGCGGTCAGAGTAGTTTTACCGTGGTCAACGTGGCCGATAGTACCAACGTTAACGTGCGGTTTTGTACGTTCAAATTTTTCTTTAGACACGGCTATATTCCTTACTATAGTGCTCTCCCCTTCAGGAGAGAGCACGGGACTTTGGTATTAACCCTGAGGCTTATTTACCACGGGCTTCAATTACGGCCTGAGCAACGTTACTCGGCGCTTCATCATACTTCAGGAATTCCATAGTGTATGATGCGCGACCTTTGGTCAGAGAACGCAGCTGAGTTGCATATCCGAACATTTCAGACAGCGGTACTTCAGCGTGGATCTTAACGCCAGTAACTTCAGATTCCTGACCTTTGAGCATACCACGACGACGGCTCAAGTCACCGATAACGTCACCGGTGTTCTCTTCCGGAGTTTCTACTTCAACCTTCATGATCGGCTCAAGCAGAACTGGTTTCGCTTTCTTAAAGCCTTCTTTAAAGGCGATAGAAGCAGCCAGTTTAAACGCCAGTTCAGAGGAGTCAACGTCATGGTAAGAACCGAAGTGCAGACGAATACCCATGTCTACTACCGGGTAGCCTGCCAGCGGGCCTGCTTTCAGCTGTTCCTGGATACCTTTATCAACGGCCGGGATGTATTCGCCAGGGATTACACCACCTTTAATGTCGTTGATGAACTCGTAGCCTTTCGGGTTAGAACCCGGCTCCAGCGGGTACATGTCGATAACAACATGACCATACTGACCACGACCACCAGACTGTTTCGCGTGTTTACCTTCAACATCGGTAACTTTCTGGCGGATAGTTTCACGGTAAGCAACCTGCGGTTTACCTACGTTCGCTTCAACGTTGAATTCACGCTTCATACGGTCAACGATGATGTCGAGGTGCAGCTCGCCCATACCCGCGATAATGGTCTGGTTAGATTCTTCGTCAGTCCATACACGGAAAGACGGGTCTTCTTTAGCCAGACGACCCAGAGCCAGACCCATTTTTTCCTGGTCAGCTTTGGTTTTCGGTTCAACTGCGATGGAGATTACCGGCTCAGGGAATTCCATACGTTCCAGAATGATCGGCGCATCCGGGTCACACAGGGTGTCACCAGTGGTTACGTCTTTCAGACCGATTGCAGCAGCGATGTCGCCCGCGCGAACTTCTTTGATCTCTTCACGTTTGTTAGCGTGCATCTGAACGATACGACCGAAACGCTCACGTGCAGCTTTCACGGAGTTCAGTACGGTATCACCAGAGTTAACCACACCGGAGTACACACGGAAGAAGGTCAGGTTACCAACAAACGGGTCGGTAGCGATTTTGAACGCCAGTGCAGAGAACGGCTCGTCATCACTTGCGTGACGCTCAGCCGGAGTGTCTTTACCGTCGTCCAGGATACCGTTGATCGCAGGTACGTCAACCGGGGATGGCAGGTAATCAATTACCGCATCCAGCATCGCCTGAACACCTTTGTTCTTAAACGCAGAACCACAGGTTACCAGGATGATTTCGTTGTTCAGAACGCGCTGACGCAGAGCACCTTTGATTTCTGCTTCAGTCAGTTCTTCACCACCCAGGTATTTCTCCATCAGCTCTTCAGAAGCTTCAGCTGCGGATTCGATCAGGTTCTGGTGCCATTCGTTAGCCAGTTCAACCATGTCTGCCGGGATATCTTCGTATTCGAAGGTTACGCCCTGGTCAGCGTCGTTCCAGTTGATAGCTTTCATTTTCACCAGGTCAACAACACCGGTGAAATGTTCTTCAGCACCAATCGCCAGCTGCAGCGGAACCGGGTTCGCGCCCAGACGGGTTTTGATCTGGTTAACAACTTTCAGGAAGTTCGCACCCATGCGGTCCATTTTGTTAACGAACGCAATGCGCGGAACTTTATATTTGTTTGCCTGACGCCATACGGTTTCAGACTGCGGCTGAACACCACCAACTGCGCAGTAAACCATTACCGCACCATCGAGAACACGCATGGAACGTTCTACTTCGATTGTGAAGTCAACGTGCCCCGGGGTGTCGATGATGTTGATGCGATGCGGCTCATACTGCTTAGCCATACCAGACCAGAATGCAGTAGTCGCAGCGGAAGTGATAGTAATACCACGTTCCTGCTCCTGCTCCATCCAGTCCATGGTTGCAGCGCCGTCATGAACTTCACCGATTTTATGGTTTACACCGGTGTAGAACAGAATACGTTCGGTAGTAGTGGTTTTACCGGCGTCGATGTGCGCACTGATACCGATGTTACGGTAGCGTGCGATGGGTGTTGTACGAGCCATTTGTTTCCTCGTTTATCTTTTAGGCGTTCAATTTAAGTAGCCCAAAGCGGGCTGCTTACTGGAAGCGCCCGCCTGGTGACTAAAACTCCGAAGGGATTACCAACGGTAGTGTGCGAACGCCTTGTTGGCTTCGGCCATACGGTGAACGTCTTCACGTTTCTTAACTGCAGTACCTTTGTTTTCTGCAGCATCGGAAAGTTCGTTCGCCAGGCGCAGAGCCATGGATTTATCACCGCGTTTACGAGCAGCTTCAACGATCCAACGCATTGCCAGAGCATTACGACGAACCGGACGGACTTCAACTGGTACCTGATAAGTAGAACCACCAACGCGGCGAGACTTAACTTCGACAGTCGGGCGCACGTTTTCGAGAGCTACTTCGAATGCTTCCAGTTCAGATTTACCAGAACGCTGAGCCAGGGTCTCCAGCGCGCTGTATACGATAGATTCGGCAGTAGATTTTTTACCATCTACCATCAGGATATTTACAAATTTAGCCAGCAGTTCTGATCCGAACTTCGGATCCGGCAGAATTTTACGCTGACCAATGACGCGACGACGTGGCATGGAAATACTCCGTTGTTAATTCAGGATTGTCCAAAACTCTACGAGTTTAGTTTGACATTTAAGTTAAAACGTTTGGCCTTACTTAACGGAGAACCATTAAGCCTTAGGACGCTTCACGCCATACTTGGAACGAGCCTGCTTACGGTCTTTAACGCCGGAGCAGTCAAGCGCACCACGTACGGTGTGGTAACGAACACCCGGGAGGTCTTTAACACGACCGCCACGGATCAGGATCACGGAGTGTTCCTGCAGGTTGTGACCTTCACCACCGATGTAGGAAGTCACTTCGAAACCGTTAGTCAGACGAACACGGCATACTTTACGCAGTGCGGAGTTCGGTTTTTTTGGAGTGGTAGTATATACACGAGTACATACGCCACGTTTTTGCGGGCATGCTTCCAGCGCAGGCACGTTGCTTTTCGCAACTTTGCGAGCACGTGGTTTGCGTACCAGCTGGTTAACTGTTGCCATTAAATAGCTCCTGGTTTTAGCTTTTGCTTCGTAAACACGTAATAAAACGTCCTCACACAATATGAGGACGCCGAATTTTAGGGCGATGCCGAAAAGGTGTCAAGAAATATACAACGATCCCACCGTTACCAGGCGACCTGGCTGGTGTGCTTAACCGTAAGTCTGACGAAATCAGTATAGTCAATGGGAGTGATATCGTTCGAAATTCGACCAACCAAACCACGAGCGATGAGGTCTTCGTTCAGGGCATAGACCTTAATGGGGGCATTACGCAAACTTTCAAGGTAGCGGTTACCATCAGCTGCGGCAGTGACGCCATCCTGCAATAACAGCAGTTCATCCCCATCGCTGAGCAGACGCAGCAGCGCAGGCAAATCCGTCAGCCAGGGTGAGCGATGTAATGTATGCAGCATGTACGCCTCAAAATCTCAAAATAACATCGTAGTTGCCGAGTTCCCGACGCAATGCTTCTGCTTCGAGCGGAGTGACTTCTACAACAAAGGGTGTCTGGGGATCTAACCCACGTTCACGCAGTGAAGCCGCACAAACCCAGCACTGTTCAATGTCATACAGCCCCAGCAGTTTAAAGGTTGCGATATAATCACGCGCCAACACCACATCGGGCTTTTGCCCTGGCAGAAGCTGAAAAACGCCATCGGCAATAAAGAAGACGGCGAGTTCGTCAGTTAATGCGGAAGTCGCCAATAAAGCATCCAATCCTTCACGACCAGCAGCTGTACCATGAGGTGCAGTAGAAAAAACAAACGCAATTCGTTTCATCAGAACTGTACCACCCTGTCACAGGTCAGCGAGGCTTCAGCCAGAGCGCCAAGGCCACTTAAGGTAAAGCCCGGCTGGAGATTTGCAGATGCCAGACCGAGTCTTCCAGCTTCAGTTTCATCGACGATACCGCGACGCAATGCTGCCGCCACGCAAATATTCAGCGCCACGCCATGTTGTGTATTCAGTTGTTGCCAGCCGCGCACAAGGTCAAATTCATCACTTGCCGGAGAGGTCAATTGGTTAGCGTTATAGACCCCTTCCCGATAGAAAAAGACGCTGTTTAACTCATGGCCTTCTGCTATCAGCGCCTGCGCAAACTGAAAGGCACTACTCGCCTGTTGCGTACCGTATGCTGGCCCGGTCACCACGATGGCAAAACGCATTACTTATCTTGCCCCTGGAAATCACCGCTCTTGAACTGGCGGATGTAGAGATAGACAGTGTGTTTGGAGATGTTCAGACGGTCAGCCACCTGGTTGATCGCGTCTTTAATATCGAAGATCCCTTTCTCGTAAAGATTCAGCACGATCTGGCGATTTTTAGCGTTATTGGCAACATTGCGATCGGCATTCACTTCTTCAATGGTGAACTCCAGCGTTTGGGTGACCAGATCTTCAACAGAAGACGCAAAGTTGACGCTTGAACCGACGTCCGGGGTTTCTGGCGGCACAAAGGTACTCATGATCTGCGAGAAGGGAACATCAAGATTCATATTGATGCACAGCAGACCAATTACACGCTGTTCGCGGTTACGAATGGCGATAGTCAGGGACTTCATTAATACACCGCTTTTGGCGCGAGTAAAATAGCATTTAGAAACGCTGCTATCCGCCCCCGTCATATCGTGCAGCATACGCAGCGCCAGATCGGTAATCGGCGAACCAATCTTCCGGCCTGTATGTTCACCGTTGGCAATACGAATGGCTGAACATTTTAAATCCTGCAAAGAGTGCAAAACGATTTCACAGTGGGAGCCAATGAGCATCGCTAACCCGTCCACCACAGCTTCGTAGGATTTCAGAATATCAAAATCGGTCTGGTCGAAAGGACGTTGATCCAGTAAATCCAACTCACTGGTTTCGTTGGTTAAAAGCGACCTGGACATGAAAAAAAACACTCCTTTTCAGGAGCCTGTCGTTAACTTTTCAGGGCAGGCTCATTAATGATGCGGGTAACTAAATTAATACAGCGGAGGTTCCGCTTTCCAGCACTAATTATATCCGGCCTGTAATAAAAAAACCGCCGCCTGGTCAGGCGGCGGTTCTTAATGCTTATTTTTTAGCAGAATCTGCGGCTTTCGCATCGGCTTCTGGCTTCGCATCAGCCTTCGGCGCTGGTTTCACATCCAGCAACTCTACGTCAAATACCAGAGTAGAGTTTGGTGGGATCCCCGGAACGCCCGCTTTACCGTAAGCCAGCTCTGGTGGAATAACCAATTTGATCTTGCCACCTTTCTTGATGTTCTTCAGGCCTTCGGTCCAGCCTGGGATCACGCCGTCCAGACGGAAAGAGAGCGGTTCACCACGGGTGTAAGAGTTATCGAACTCTTTACCGTCGATCAGCGTACCCTTGTAGTTCACTACAACAGTATCGCTGTCTTTCGGTGCTTCGCCTTTACCGGCTTCTACTACCTGATAAACCAGGCCAGTCGAAGAGGTTTTCACACCTTTCTCTTTGGCAAATTTCTCGCGGTACTCTTTACCTTTAGCTTCGTTATCAGCCGCGTCTTTTTCCATCTTCGCCTGGGCAGAAGACTTCACACGAGCTTCAAATGCTTGCAGAGTCTGTTCGATCTCTTGATCGGAAAGTTTGCTCTTATCAGCAAACGCATCCTGGACACCAGCGATCAGCTGATCTTTATCCAGCTTAATGCCCAACTTTTCTTGTTCTTGCAGAGAATTTTCCATGTAACGACCCAGCGAAGCACCCAGTGCGTAAGCTGATTTCTGATCGTCATTTTTGAACGCTGCTTTGCTGTCAGCAGTTGTAGCAGGTTTCGCCGCTTCGGCAGCAAAAGTAATTGGTGTATGCAGGGCAACGGCCATTGTGGTCGCCAGCAGCGTTACTTTAAACAGTGATTTCATCCATATCTCCAGGATCGGGGCATCTCACCCCAGGGTTAACTATTATCAGAAAGGTACTATAAAGCGTTGTCGGATAAATCTACATACAGACACGCCCTATTATCATCTATTTTCAGACTCTTTTTGTTTAAATTAGTTTCGATGTCGCGAAATGAGTGCTGTCTCTGGCAGCAAAGTTAAGTAGAATCCGCAGCGATCATTCGACCAAAGAGGTGAACCATGCAGGATTTATCAATGGAAGCACGCCTGGCAGAGCTGGAGAGCCGACTGGCTTTTCAGGAAATCACCATTGAAGAACTGAACGTCACGGTGACCGCTCATGAAATGGAGATGGCAAAACTGCGCGATCATCTGCGTCTGCTGACCGAGAAGTTAAAAGCCAGCCAGCCGTCGAACATCGCATCGCAGGCTGAAGAAACGCCACCGCCGCATTATTAAGGCGAAAAAAAAGCGGGTAAGTCCCGCTTTTTTGATACCTTTACGGTATTAGTGGCAACCGCAACCGCCGTTACCTTTACCACCACAGCAGCCTTCGCCACCGTGTTCATGACCGTGATCGTGGCCATGACCACCGCAGCAACCATCATGGTCGTGATCGTGGTGATGATCGTGCGCGCCATGAACGTGACCATGAGCCAGTTCTTCTTCAGTCGCTTCGCGAATCGCCACAACTTCAACGTTGAATTTCAGGTTCTGACCCGCCAGCATGTGGTTACCGTCAACCACAACGTGATCGTCTTCAACCGCAGTGATCTCAACCGGCACCGGGCCCTGGTCGGTTTCAGCCAGGAAACGCATACCTACCTGCAGTTCATCAACGCCCATAAATACGTCTTTAGGAACGCGCTGCACCAGGTTTTCGTCGTATTGACCGTAAGCGTCGTTCGCGCCAACAGCTACATCAAATTTGTCGCCAACTTCATGACCTTCCAGCGCCGTTTCCAGGCCAGAGATCAGGGAACCGTGACCATGCAGGTAGTCCAGCGGCGCACTCACCGGAGACTCATCAACCAACACACCGTCTTCTGTACGTACCTGATAGGCCAGGCTGACCACCAGGTCTTTTGCTACTTTCATGATATCTCCTGAGCATGGGAAGAATAGTGGCGCAGATTGTATCGGAATTCTGCTGCCGTGTACTCACTAGCTTAAAAAAACTCGGCGCATATCGCTAGTCCGGATGAAAAATCCCAATCACTTGCTCATCTTTGCGAACGTGATCGCGGGCTTCTTTATCGGCTTCACGCATCTGATGCCCACACTTAACACATTCAACAATATCAATATTATTTTCGCGCCACATCGCCATTGAGTCTTGCGCCTGACAGGCTGGACATTTCGCGCCAGCAATAAAACGTTTTCGGATTGCCATCTTCACCCTCTACTCAAATTCATCCCAGCCATCCATTTGGCGTCGTTCTTGTTGCATTTCACGCTGGAAAATCTCTTCCAGTTCGCGTCGGGCTTCCCTGGCGCGAGAAATTTGTACGGTATCAGCGTGCATCGGGATGAGTTCCCGCAGCATTCGCATATCCAGGCGACGAAAATGCAGTTGTGCCCGCTGCGCCTGATGTGGATGCATACCTAGCGACACTAACGTCTTGCGCCCCAGCTCTAACGCACTGGAGAATGTTTCACGGGAAAACTGTGTCACCCCTGCTTGTAATAACTCATGTGCTTCGACACGTCCGCGCGCTCGCGCAAGAATATGCAAATGCGGGAAGTGCTGCTGGCATATTTCCACCAGCTTCATGGTATCTTCAGGCTCGTTACAGGTGATGACGATAGACTCTGCGGCCTCTGCACCTGCGGAGCGCAACAGGTCAACCTGTGTGGCGTCGCCGTAATAAACTTTGTAGCCATATTTGCGCATCAGGTTAACGGCGCTGATATCCCGCTCCAGCACGGTAATGCGCATTTTATTCGCCATCAGTAAACGACCAATCACCTGACCAAAACGCCCAAAGCCCACGACAATGACCTGCGGTTTATCATCGTTGACCCACGGTTTTTCATCTTCTTCTTCCGTTCCGTTAAACTGGCGGGATAGCCATTTATCCACCAGCTTCATCAGCAGCGGCGTGGTCATCATGGAAAGCGTTACCGTCACCAGTAACAGCGCCATCTGGTCGCCCTGAAATAAGCGTTGTGAAGAAGCGGTAGAAAAGAGCACAAAGGCAAACTCACCGCCCTGACTCAGCACGCCAGCAAACTGCATCCGCTCAGAACTGCGCACGCCATACAGGCGCGCTAACAGATACAGCACGAGAATTTTCACCGCCACCAGCACGACCACGCTTATCACTACCCACAGCAGATGGGTATAAAGCACCCCGAGGTTAAGCGACATCCCGACGGAGATAAAAAATAGCCCGAGCAACAAGCCTTTAAACGGATCGATAGCCGTTTCCAGTTCATGGCGATATTCGCTTTCCGCCAGCAGCACGCCCGCAATAAACGTACCGAGCGCCATAGACAGCCCCAGCGCATCCATAAACAACGCAGAACCCAGCACCAGCAGCAGCGTCGCGGCGGTGAACACTTCCCGAACGCCAGAAGCCGCAATAAAGCGGAATACCGGACGCAGCAAATAGCGCCCACCAATCAACATGCCGACAAATGCCAGCACCTTCATGCCGACCTTCATCCAGTCGAAATGTTCGTCTGCCGATCCCGCCAGCAGCGGCACTAACGCCAGCGCAGGGATCACCGCCAGATCCTGAAACAGCAGAACCGAAAACCCGAGCTGCCCGGATTCACTACGATTCATCCCTTTTTCACGCATCAATTGCAACGCCATTGCAGTTGATGACATCGCAAGCCCAATGCCACCGACCACCGCCGCCTGCCAGGCGAAATCCGTCAGCATCAATAATCCCGCCAGCAACGCCGCACTTAACAGCACCTGCGCCGCGCCTACGCCAAAAATCGAGCGCCGCAATTGCCAGAGCTTGGAGGGGTTCAACTCAAGCCCGATGATAAACATCAGGAATACCACGCCGAGTTCCGAAAAGTGGAGGATCTCATCGACGTCGCTAATAAACCCAAGCCCCCACGGGCCAATCGCAATCCCTGCCAGCAAATATCCCAACACAGCGCCAATACCCAGCCGCGATGCCAGCGGCACCGCAGCCACCGCCGCGAAGAGAAACAGCACTCCTGCGAGTAAAAAATCGGAACCTTCCATCAGCGGCCTCCTGGGGGCAGCGGATTTGCCAGCCAGTCACCGTAGGCTCTGGCGTGACTCGCCAGCTCCTGTGCGCTTTGCCGTCTCGCCCAGTAAATAATGATGGGGCTTAACCAATGCATCCGGCACATGCCCGCCGCCAGTTCAAAGGGGCGTAGAACATCGCTCATCGGGTAGCGATTCAGTGCGTCATAACGGTAAGCACTTTCCGGCTCACCGGTGGTGATCACGCTGCGCCAGTACTTTCCCGCCAGTTGATTTCCTCCCGGCCCACTGGCAAAACCACGGCTTAATACCCGGTCCAGCCACTCTTTCAGTAGCGCCGGGCAGCTATAGGTATAAAGAGGATGCTGAAAAACAATCACCTCGTGCCCGCGCAGTAATGCCTGCTCACGGGGGATATCAATAAAAAAGTCGGGATAGTGCGCGTAAAGATCGTGCACGGTAACATTGCTGAGCTGCGTGGCCGGTTTAAGCAGTACCCGGTTTGCCACCGAGTCCTGAGATTCCGGATGGGCATACAGCAGCAAAACTTTCGCTGGCTGAGACATCATCCCCCTCCCGGTATGGTTTTTGTGTATAGTCGCTGTTTTGGGCTACCATTGCGCCCGGTGCGGCAGCTCGCCCATACATTACATTATCATAATGATAAGTTAACATAGTCTGAACATACGGCGCCTTATGATTGTTTTCTCCTCGTTACAAATTCGTCGCGGCGTGCGCGTCCTGCTGGATAATGCCACCGCCACCATCAACCCCGGGCAGAAAGTCGGCCTGGTGGGTAAAAACGGCTGTGGTAAATCTACCCTGCTGGCATTGCTGAAAAATGAAATCAGCGCCGACGGCGGCAGCTACACCTTTCCGGGAAGCTGGCAACTGGCGTGGGTGAATCAGGAAACGCCAGCGTTACCGCAAGCGGCGCTGGAATATGTCATTGACGGCGACCGTGAATATCGTCAACTGGAAGCGCAGCTGCACGACGCCAACGAACGTAACGACGGGCACGCCATTGCGACCATTCATGGCAAGCTGGATGCTATTGACGCATGGAGTATTCGCTCCCGTGCCGCCAGCCTGCTGCACGGCCTCGGTTTCAGCAATGAACAACTGGAGCGCCCGGTAAGTGATTTCTCCGGTGGCTGGCGTATGCGTCTTAACCTTGCCCAGGCGCTGATTTGCCGTTCAGACTTGCTGCTGCTCGACGAACCGACTAACCACCTCGATCTCGATGCCGTTATCTGGCTGGAAAAATGGTTGAAGAGCTATCAAGGCACGCTGATCCTGATCTCTCACGACCGCGACTTCCTCGATCCGATCGTTGATAAAATTATTCATATCGAACAACAAAGCATGTTCGAGTACACCGGCAACTACAGTTCGTTTGAAGTACAGCGCGCCACCCGTCTGGCGCAGCAACAAGCGATGTACGAAAGCCAGCAGGAACGCGTAGCGCATCTGCAAAGTTATATCGACCGTTTCCGTGCCAAAGCCACCAAAGCGAAGCAGGCCCAGAGCCGCATTAAGATGCTCGAGCGTATGGAGCTGATTGCCCCCGCGCACGTCGACAACCCGTTCCGCTTTAGCTTCCGCGCGCCGGAAAGCCTGCCAAATCCGTTACTGAAGATGGAAAAAGTCAGCGCGGGCTATGGCGATCGCATTATTCTCGACTCGATTAAACTGAACCTGGTGCCCGGCTCGCGCATTGGTCTGTTAGGCCGCAACGGCGCGGGTAAATCGACATTAATCAAACTGTTAGCCGGTGAACTTGCGCCAGTCAGCGGTGAAATTGGTCTGGCGAAAGGGATCAAGCTCGGCTACTTCGCCCAGCATCAACTTGAATACCTGCGCGCCGACGAATCACCTATTCAACATCTGGCACGTTTAGCGCCGCAGGAGCTGGAACAAAAACTGCGTGACTACCTCGGCGGCTTTGGTTTCCAGGGCGATAAAGTAACCGAAGAAACGCGCCGCTTCTCAGGTGGGGAAAAAGCCCGCCTGGTGCTGGCATTAATTGTCTGGCAGCGTCCGAATCTGCTGCTGCTCGACGAACCGACTAACCACCTTGACCTCGACATGCGTCAGGCACTCACCGAAGCATTAATCGAGTTTGAAGGCGCGCTGGTTGTCGTCTCGCACGACCGTCATTTGCTGCGTTCCACCACTGACGACCTCTACCTGGTTCACGATCGTAAAGTCGAACCGTTCGACGGCGATCTGGAAGATTATCAACAGTGGTTGAGCGACGTACAAAAGCAGGAAAACCAGACCGACGAAGCGCCAAAAGAGAATGCGAACAGCGCCCAGGCACGTAAAGATCAGAAGCGTCGGGAAGCGGAGCTGCGTGCGCAAACCCAGCCACTGCGTAAAGAGATTGTCCGTCTGGAAAAAGAGATGGAGAAGCTGAACGCGCAACTGGCGCAGGCGGAAGAGAAACTCGGCGACAGCGAACTGTATGACCAGAGCCGTAAAGCGGAGTTGACCGCCTGCCTGCAACAGCAAGCCAGCGCCAAATCCGGCCTGGAAGAGTGCGAAATGGCATGGCTGGAAGCCCAGGAGCAGCTTGAGCAGATGCTGCTGGAAGGCCAAAGCAACTGATGGCGCAGATAACGACGACCGATGCCAATGAATTCAGCAGCAGTGCTGAATTCACCCCTATGCGCGGTTTCAGCAATTGCCATCTCCAAACCATGCTGCCGCGTCTGTTTCGTCGTCAGGTGAAATTCACCCCGCACTGGCAGCGACTGGAGTTGCCCGACGGTGATTTTGTCGATCTCGCGTGGAGTGAAGATCCCGCACAGGCGCAGCATAAACCACGTCTGGTGGTCTTCCACGGTCTCGAAGGCAGCCTCAATAGCCCTTATGCGCATGGTCTGATCGAGGCAGCGCAAAAGCGCGGCTGGCTGGGCGTGGTGATGCATTTTCGCGGTTGCAGCGGTGAACCAAACCGGATGCACCGCATTTACCATTCGGGCGAAACCGAAGACGCCAGTTGGTTTTTACGCTGGCTGCAACGCGAGTTTGGTCACGCGCCAACGGCTGCCGTCGGCTATTCGCTCGGCGGTAATATGCTGGCCTGTTTGCTGGCAAAAGAAGGCAATGATCTCCCGGTTGATGCGGCGGTGATTGTCTCTGCGCCGTTTATGCTGGAAGCCTGTAGCTATCATATGGAAAAGGGCTTTTCCCGCGTTTATCAGCGTTACTTGCTGAACCTGTTAAAAGCCAATGCTGCGCGTAAGCTGGCAGCCTACCCCGGAACACTGCCGATTAATCTCGCGCAGTTAAAATCGGTACGTCGCATCCGTGAATTTGACGATCTAATCACCGCCAGAATTCACGGCTACGCTGACGCTATCGACTATTATCGTCAGTGTAGCGCCATGCCGATGCTGAACCGGATCGCCAAACCCACGCTGATTATTCACGCCAAAGACGATCCGTTTATGGATCATCAGGTGATCCCGAAACCAGAAAGTCTCCCCCCGCAGGTGGAGTATCAACTGACGGAACATGGCGGTCATGTTGGCTTTATTGGCGGTACATTACTTCATCCGCAAATGTGGCTGGAGTCACGCATTCCTGACTGGTTAACAACGTATCTGGAGGCGAAATCATGTTGATTCCGTGGCAAGACCTCTCCCCCGAAACGCTGGAAAATTTAATTGAAAGCTTTGTGTTACGTGAAGGCACCGATTATGGTGAACATGAGCGTACACTTGAACAGAAAGTCGCCGACGTCAAACGCCAGCTACAGTGCGGAGAAGCGGTGCTGGTATGGTCGGAGCTGCACGAAACGGTCAATATTATGCCGCGCAGTCAGTTTCGCGAATAGCCTGCAACCGTCGGCGGACGAGATAATAATGATAGCTAAGTCATGGAGTTACTATGTCTGCCAAACATCCGGTCATTGCAGTAACAGGGTCCAGCGGCGCGGGAACCACCACCACCAGCCTCGCGTTTCGTAAAATATTCGCGCAGTTAAATCTGCGCTCAGCCGAGGTAGAAGGCGACAGCTTTCACCGCTACACCCGCCCGGAAATGGACATGGCGATCCGCAAGGCGCGCGATGCAGGACGGCATATCAGCTACTTCGGCCCCGAAGCTAACGACTTCGGCCTGCTGGAACAAACCTTCATTGAATACGGCCAGAGCGGCAAAGGGAAATCTCGCAAATATCTGCATACCTACGACGAAGCCGTACCGTGGAATCAGGTGCCTGGTACGTTTACCCCGTGGCAGGCGCTGCCAGAACCCACCGATGTGCTGTTTTATGAAGGTTTGCACGGCGGCGTGGTCACACCACAACATAACGTCGCGCAGCATGTGGATTTACTGGTTGGTGTAGTGCCTATCGTTAACCTGGAGTGGATTCAAAAACTCATTCGCGATACCGGCGAGCGCGGGCACTCGCGAGAAGCGGTGATGGACTCGGTAGTTCGCTCAATGGAAGACTATATCAACTACATCACACCGCAGTTTTCTCGCACCCATATTAACTTCCAGCGCGTCCCCACCGTTGACACCTCAAACCCCTTCGCCGCAAAAGGCATCCCATCGCTGGATGAAAGCTTTGTGGTAATCCATTTTCGTAATCTGGAGGGAATCGATTTCCCCTGGCTGCTGGCGATGCTGCAAGGCTCGTTCATTTCCCACATCAATACATTAGTGGTGCCGGGCGGCAAAATGGGTCTGGCAATGGAGTTAATTATGCTGCCGCTGGTGCAACGACTGATGGAAGGGAAGAAAATCGAGTAACTCTGCTATTAAGCCGGATAAAATACTCTCCGGCTTCACAACGGGATAGTTAAATTACGCGGCAACCACTTCATACGAGTGAGTAATATTCACCGCTTTTTCTAGCATCAACGCGACTGAGCAATACTTCTCGGCTGAGAGATCGACCGCACGCGCAACCGCTGCGTCTTTCAGGCCACGACCGGTGACGATAAAATGCAGATTAATGTGCGTAAACAGGCGTGGTGCCTCTTCGCGGCGTTCAGAGGTCAATTTTACTTCACAATCGACCACATCCTGACGCCCTTTTTGCAGGATAGAAACCACATCAATTGCGCTACAGCCACCTGCCGCCATCAACACCATTTCCATCGGACTTGGCGCTTTATCGCCAGAGTTGCCATCCATTAAAATCTGGTGACCAGAGGCGGACTCGCCCAGAAAGGTTAACCCTTCGACCCACTTCACACGCGCTTGCATAATCGAAACTCCATTGCGTCAATTTTCCTGACAGAGTACGCGTACTGACCAAATCGCGCAACGGAAGGCGACCTGGGTCATGCTGAAGCGAGACACCAGGAGACACAACGCGAAAGCTATGCTAAAACAGTCAGGATGCTACAGTAATACATTGATGTACTGCATGTATGTAAAGGACGTCACATTACCGTGCAGTTCAGTTGATAGCCCCTTCCCAGGTAGCGGGAAGCACATTTCGGCAATCCAGAGACAGCGGCGTTTTCTGGCTCTGGAGAAAGCTTATAACAGAGGATAACCGCGCATGGTGCTTGGCAAACCGCAAACAGACCCGACTCTCGAATGGTTCTTGTCTCATTGCCACATTCATAAGTACCCATCCAAGAGCACGCTTATTCACCAGGGTGAAAAAGCGGAAACGCTGTACTACATCGTTAAAGGCTCTGTGGCAGTGCTGATCAAAGACGAGGAGGGTAAAGAAATGATCCTCTCTTATCTGAATCAGGGTGATTTCATTGGCGAACTGGGCCTGTTTGAAGAAGGCCAGGAACGTAGCGCATGGGTACGTGCGAAAACCGCCTGTGAAGTGGCTGAAATTTCCTACAAAAAATTCCGCCAATTAATTCAGGTAAACCCGGATATTCTGATGCGTCTCTCCGCACAGATGGCGCGTCGTCTGCAAGTCACTTCAGAGAAAGTGGGTAACCTGGCGTTCCTCGATGTAACGGGCCGCATTGCACAGACTCTGCTGAACCTGGCAAAACAACCGGATGCCATGACTCACCCTGACGGTATGCAAATCAAAATTACCCGTCAGGAAATCGGTCAGATTGTCGGCTGTTCTCGTGAAACCGTGGGGCGCATTCTGAAGATGCTGGAAGATCAGAACCTGATCTCCGCACACGGTAAAACCATCGTCGTTTACGGCACTCGTTAATCCCGTCGGAGTGGCGCGTTACTGAGTAGCGCGCCATTTTGTTTAACCCGATGTGGCGCAGACTGATTTATCATCCCGATATCAACTATGCACTACGACAAACGCTGGTGCTATGTTTGCCCGTGGCCGTTGGTCTATTGCTTGGCGAATTAAGACTCGGGCTGCTCTTTTCCCTCGTCCCCGCCTGTTGCAATATTGCGGGGCTTGATACTCCCCATAAACGTTTTTTCAAGCGTTTAATTATTGGTGCGTCGCTGTTTGCCACCTGCAGCTTGCTAACACAACTGCTGCTGGAAAAAGATATCCCCCTGCCATTTCTGCTGACGGGGTTAACGTTGATACTTGGCGTTACTGCCGAGTTAGGGCCATTACACGCAAAATTACTTCCCGCATCGCTGCTGGCAGCTATTTTTACCTTAAGTCTGGCGGGATACATGCCCGTCTGGGAACCGTTGCTCATCTATGCGTTAGGTACACTCTGGTATGGGCTGTTTAACTGGTTTTGGTTCTGGCTCTGGCGCGAACAACCGCTACGTGAGTCCCTTAGCCTGCTGTACCGTGAACTGGCAGATTATTGCGAAGCCAAATACAGCCTGCTTACCCAGCACACCGATCCTGAGAAAGCGTTGCCACCGCTGCTGGAACGCCAGCAAAAAGCGGTCGATTTAATTACCCAGTGCTATCAGCAAATGCATATGCTTTCCGCGCAAAATAATACCGATTACAAGCGGATGCTGCGCATTTTCCAGGAGGCGCTGGATTTACAGGAACACATTTCGGTCAGTTTGCATCAGCCGGAAGAGGTGCAAAAGCTGGTCGAACGTAGCCATGCGGAGGAAGTTATCCGCTGGAATGCGCAAACCGTCGCCGCTCGCCTGCGCGTGCTGGCTGATGACATTCTTTATCATCGCCTGCCGACGCGTTTTACGATGGAAAAGCAAATTGGCGCACTGGAAAAAATCGCCCGCCAACATCCGGATAACCCTGTGGGGCAATTCTGCTACTGGCATTTCAGCCGCATCGCCCGAGTGCTGCGAACGCAAAAACCACTCTATGCCCGTGACTTACTGGCAGATAAACAGCGCCGAATGCCGTTACTCCCGGCGCTGAAAAGCTATCTTTCCCTGAAATCGCCAGCACTGCGTAATGCCGGACGACTGAGTGTGATGTTAAGCATTGCCAGTCTGATGGGCACCGCGCTGCATCTGCCGAAATCCTATTGGATACTAATGACGGTATTGCTGGTGACGCAAAATGGCTACGGCGCGACTCGCCTGCGGATTGTGAATCGTTCTGTGGGAACCGTGGTTGGATTAATTATTGCAGGCGTTGCGCTGCACTTTAAAATCCCTGAGGGTTACACCCTGACGCTGATGCTTTTCACCACGCTCGCCAGTTACCTGATATTGCGCAAAAACTACGGCTGGGCGACGGTCGGTTTTACCATTACCGCTGTATATACCCTGCAACTGTTATGGCTGAATGGTGAGCAGTACATCATCCCCCGTCTTATCGATACTATCATCGGCTGTCTGATTGCCTTCGGCGGCACAGTTTGGCTGTGGCCGCAGTGGCAGAGCGGCTTATTGCGCAAGAACGCCCATGATGCCTTAGAAACTTACCAGGAGGCCATTCGTCTGATCCTCAGTAAAGATCCGCAACCTACGCCACTAGCCTGGCAACGAATGCGGGTTAATCAGGCGCATAACACCTTGTATAACTCATTGAACCAGGCGATGCAGGAACCGGCGTTTAACAGCCATTATCTGGCAGATATGAAACTGTGGGTAACGCATAGTCAGTTTATTGTTGAGCATATTAATGCCATGACCACGCTGGCGCGGGAGCACCGGACATTACCGCCGGAACTGGCGCAGGAATATTTGCAGTCTTGTGAAATCGCTATTCAACGCTGTCAGCAGCGCCTGGAATATGATGAACCGGGTAGTTCTGGTGACGCCAATATCATAGACTCGCCAGAGATGCTGCCACACGAAGGCGCGTCTGGCACGCTGGAGCAGCATTTACAACGCGTTATTGGCCATCTGAATACAATGCACACCATTTCGTCGATGGCATGGCGGCAGCGACCGCATCACGGGATTTGGCTGAGTCGCAAGTTGCGGGATTCGAAGGCGTAATATCATCATTGCCAGAAGCAAACTGTAGGTCGGATAAGGCGTTTACGCCGCATCCGACATGCTTTGCCTGATGCGACGATGACACGTCTTATTACGCCCCAACCACCTTCGCCACCGCGCGGGCAAAACGCTGCATCCCTTCATCGATATCCGCATCTTCCACCACCAGCGATGGTGCAAAACGCATCACATCTGTCCCGGCGTTCAGCACCATTACGCCAGCCTCTGCGCCCGCATAAAGGAAATCGCGCGCCCGACCTTTATACTGTGACTTAAGCTCGGCGCCAATCAACAACCCCATACCGCGAATATCGCCAAACACATCGTACTGCTGATCTATCTTCTGCAAATGATCAACAAAACGCTGGCGTTTCGCCTGAATGCCTTCCAGCACTTCAGAGGTATTGATGATATCAAAGGCCGCGCCCGCAACCGCACAGGCCAGTGGGTTACCGCCGTAAGTGGAACCGTGAGAACCAGGATGAAACGCAGAAGCAATCTCCGCCGTGGTCAGCATGGCGCTAATCGGGAAGCCGCCGCCTAACGCTTTCGCTGAGGTCAAAATATCCGGCGTCACGCCGTAGTGCATATAGGCAAACAGATCGCCGGTGCGCCCCATCCCGCACTGCACTTCATCAAACACCAATAATGCCTGATGCTGATCGCACAGCTCACGCAAGCCCCGCAAAAACTCTGGCGTCGCCGCCGTCACGCCGCCCTCGCCCTGAATCGGCTCAACCACTACCGCGCAGGTGTGATCATCCATCACTGCTTTCACTGCGTGGAGATCGTTAAAGGGAACGTGAATGATGTCTGCCGGTTTTGGCCCAAAGCCGTCGGAATATTTCGGCTGCCCGCCCACCGAGACGGTAAACAGCGAGCGTCCATGAAAGGCGTTATGGAAGGCAATAATTTTGGTTTTGAAGGGGCTATGGCGCACGCAGGCGTAATGCCGCGCCAGTTTAAAGGCGGTTTCGTTGGCTTCCGTCCCGGAGTTCATAAACACCACGCGTTCGGCAAAGGTTGCCTCGATCAGCTTACGCCCGAGACGCAGCGCCGGTTCATTGGTGAAAACATTGCTGATATGCCATAGCGTTTCCCCCTGGGTTTTTAACGCTTCCACCAGCGCCGGATGGCAATGGCCTAATGCCGTAACCGCAATGCCACCCGCGAAATCGACGTACTCCTTGCCCTGTTGATCCCAGACTCGGCTGCCCTGACCTTTTACCGGAATAAACTCTGCCGGTGCATAAATCGGCAGGATCACTTCATCGAAAGTCGCGCGTGTAATTGCTGTTTGTTCAGTTGCCATCTCATGATCACCCTGTTACGCATAAACTAATGTGAAATTATAATCACAAAATATGCATAAAAAATCACTAAATGGCAATCAGAAATCAGCGATGCAGGAAATTAGCCAGCAGTTGATGCCCTTGTTCGCTGAGAATACTTTCCGGATGGAACTGCACCCCTTCCAGATCCCACTGGCGATGGCGAATCCCCATAATCTCGCGGGTTTCACTCCTGGCAGTCACTTCAAAACACGCTGGTAATGAGCCAGGTTCCACCACCAGCGAATGGTAGCGTGTCACGGTAAGTGGATTTGCCAGCCCCCGAAATACGCCCTCACCGTTATGTGTAATCGGCGAGGTTTTGCCGTGCATAACCTTTGCGGCGCGCACAACTTTGCCGCCAAATGCCTGTGCCATTGCCTGATGACCGAGGCAGACGCCAAGAATCGGCAAGCGCCCGGCGTAGTGGCGAATAGCCTCAAGGGAGATCCCAGCTTCATCGGGCGTACAGGGGCCTGGCGAGATGACAATTTTCTGCGGCTTTAGGGCGTCGATATCCGCCAGCGTCAACGCATCGTTGCGCTTAACCAGCACATCCGCCCCCAGTTCACAAAAGTACTGGTAGAGGTTCCAGGTGAAAGAATCGTAGTTATCAATAAGCAGGATCATGGCGGCTCCGGTACGAAAGAACCGCGCTATTTTACTCAGATTCCCCGGCTTCGCTTACCACTTTGCTAAATATCGTCTGCAGCGCAGAGAGATCGCCCATAGCCCCACTCTGATTAGCCTGATTCCAGGTCTCTTTTTCGATACCCTGCCAGCTCAGTTGATAACCCGCATGAATCGCCAGTTGCTCGAAGAAGATCCGCTGTGCCAGACCACTTCCTGCACGGAAGGGATGCAGGACATTGATTTCACAATAGTAGTGCGCCAGCCGCTCGACGAACTTCGCTTTCTCAAGACCGACCAGATAACCTTCTTCCTCCAGATCCTGCATCAGGGCATTGCCCTCTTTTTCAATATAGGCAAAGTGGCAGAACGGTGTATCCCCCTGATAAATATCGACTTCACGCAGTTGCCCCGCCCAGTCGAAAATATCCTGATACAGCTGGCGATGAATAGCACGCAAATGCGGTAAACCACGCACCAATGGACCAAGTTCAATGGTCGCGGCACGCAGCGCCGTCATTTCGTAAGCCGCCTGCTCCAGCCGCTGCTGTTGGCGGATATCCAGCCGATTACGCATGATATCGAGGCCAGGATAGAGATACGGGTCGCGCCCTTCGCCGAATTTATCGCTCATAGTGCCTCCTTAGCTCTTCAAGGCGCACCAAAGCCTCAGCGGCAGTCAGTGTCACCAAAGGGATCTCAACACCTTCGAGACGACGGCTGGCCTGAAAATTACGATTACGCTGAAGCTCCCAGAGGCGGGACTTTTGCTTATCGGTGAGTTTCTTCACTTAATGCCTCCCTGAACGTGTCCGTTTGCCACAAGTATAAGCGGCAAATCCGGGTTACGCCGGAAGAGCAGATGCGCGGGCAAGATTGCCCGCGCGAGAAATCGTTACGGCAGGACTTTAGCAGAAAGGATAACTACTGGCTTTGACGGCACATTCTGGTATGGACCAACGTCATGAGTCGGCACCTGGGAAATCTTATCGGCAACGTCCATACCTTTCACCACTTTACCAAAGACGGCGTAGCCGAAATCACGCTGACCGTGGTCGAGGAAGGCATTGTCGGCCACGTTGATAAAGAACTGACTGGTTGCGCTGTCTTTGTCCGCAGTACGCGCCATAGCAATAGTGCCGCGCGTATTGCGCAGACCGTTATCAGCTTCATTTTTGATTGGCGGATTTGGTTTTTTCTGCTGCATCTGCTCGGTAAATCCACCGCCCTGAATCATAAAGCCAGGGATAACGCGGTGAAAGGTGGTGTTGTTATAAAAACCACTGTTCACATAATCGACAAAGTTTTGCACTGATACCGGTGCTTTCTGGCTATCCAGCTCCAGTTCGATATTACCAGCAGAGGTTGTTAACAATACGTGCGGGTCCCCTTTCGCTGCCATTGCTACGGGTGAGAGAGCAGAAAGAGCGAAAACAGCTACGAAAGCTGCCAGGGTCGATTTGAACATGAGATTTCCTTAACAGAGCAGAAAAAAAGCAAGTGGAGAGATTCTAAATAGCCTTCAATGACAAGGCCATTCCTTTACCTAATTTTACGTACTTGAAATATATGTAACCTGATGATCACTTTTATTTTGTGATCAGAATCACTTTAAATATTGCAAATTAGCAACCGTTTGCAATTAAATATTTAATCAGATCACAAGATCACCTAAAATCCCCCGCTCGCAGCATATCCACTATGCCATTTTATCTTTTAACGCAGGCCAATCATGACTAACAGCAATCGCATCAAGCTCACATGGATTAGCTTTCTTTCCTACGCACTGACCGGTGCGTTGGTTATTGTCACCGGGATGGTGATGGGAAATATCGCCGATTATTTCAATCTGCCTGTTTCCAGTATGAGTAACACCTTCACCTTCCTCAATGCCGGCATTTTAATCTCTATCTTCCTCAACGCCTGGCTGATGGAAATTGTCCCGCTGAAAACGCAGTTACGTTTTGGCTTTCTCCTGATGGTGCTGGCGGTTGCCGGTTTGATGTTCAGCCACAGCCTGGCGCTGTTCTCGGCGGCGATGTTCATCCTTGGGGTGGTCAGCGGCATCACCATGTCGATTGGTACATTCCTGGTAACGCAAATGTATGAAGGGCGCCAGCGCGGTTCCCGTCTGCTGTTTACCGACTCCTTCTTCAGTATGGCAGGGATGATTTTCCCGATGATCGCCGCATTTCTGCTGGCGCGCAGCATTGAGTGGTACTGGGTTTATGCCTGCATCGGGCTTGTGTACGTCGCTATTTTTATTCTGACCTTCGGCTGTGAGTTCCCGGCGCTGGGCAAACATGCGCCAAAAGCTGACGCTCCGGTAGCGAAAGAAAAGTGGGGGATCGGCGTGCTGTTTCTCTCGATTGCTGCGCTGTGCTACATCCTCGGTCAGTTAGGTTTTATCTCCTGGGTGCCAGAGTACGCCAAAGGTCTGGGCATGAGCCTGAACGATGCGGGTACGCTGGTGAGCAACTTCTGGATGTCGTACATGGTCGGCATGTGGGCGTTCAGCTTTATTCTGCGTTTCTTTGACCTGCAACGTATTCTGACCGTGCTGGCAGGCCTGGCTGCGATTCTGATGTATGTCTTTAACACCGGAACACCAGCGCATATGGCGTGGTCTATTCTTGCTCTGGGCTTCTTCTCCAGCGCAATCTATACCACCATCATCACTCTGGGTTCCCAGCAGACAAAAGTACCGTCGCCAAAACTGGTTAACTTCGTACTCACCTGTGGAACAATCGGCACCATGCTGACCTTTGTGGTTACTGGTCCGATCGTAGAGCATAGCGGTCCACAGGCGGCGCTGCTCACTGCAAACGGTCTGTACGCTGTGGTATTCGTGATGTGCTTCCTGTTAGGCTTTGTCAGCCGTCACCGTCAGCACAACACCCTGACCTCTCATTAATTACCAATGCCGGGCGGCACTTTCGTCGTCCGGCTTTTCCTCTCATCTCCCGCAACGTGCCTTCATCTCTATAAACGCTTTCATTTTGTCTGTTTTTTGCACAAACATGAAATGTCAGACAATTCCGTGACTTAAGAATATTTATACAAATCAGCAATATACCTCTTAAGGAGTATATAAAGGTGAATTTGATTTGCATCAATAAGTGGGGTTGCTGAATCGTTAAGGTAGGCGGTAATAGAAAAGAAATCGAGGCAAAAATGAGCAAAGTCAGACTCGCAATTATCGGTAACGGTATGGTCGGCCATCGCTTTATCGAAGATCTTCTTGATAAATCTGATGCGGCCAACTTTGATATTACCGTTTTCTGTGAAGAACCGCGCATCGCTTATGACCGCGTACACCTCTCGTCTTACTTCTCTCACCACACCGCCGAAGAGCTGTCGCTGGTGCGCGAAGGCTTTTACGAGAAACACGGCATCAAAGTTCTGGTCGGCGAACGCGCTATCACCATCAACCGTCAGGAAAAGGTGATCCACTCCAGCGCCGGGCGTACCGTTTATTATGACAAGCTGATCATGGCGACCGGTTCCTACCCGTGGATCCCGCCGATCAAAGGTTCTGATACTCAGGACTGCTTTGTTTATCGCACCATTGAAGACCTCAACGCGATTGAATCCTGCGCCCGTCGCAGCAAGCGCGGTGCCGTTGTTGGCGGAGGCCTGTTAGGTCTGGAAGCCGCTGGCGCACTGAAAAACTTAGGCATTGAAACCCACGTTATCGAATTTGCCCCGATGCTGATGGCGGAACAGCTTGATCAGATGGGCGGCGAGCAGCTACGTCGCAAAATCGAAAGCATGGGCGTGCGCGTTCACACCAGCAAAAATACCCTTGAGATTGTGCAGGAAGGTGTTGAAGCGCGTAAAACTATGCGTTTTGCCGACGGTAGCGAGCTGGAAGTTGACTTTATCGTCTTCTCTACCGGTATCCGTCCGCGCGATAAACTGGCAACTCAGTGTGGTCTGGACGTTGCTCCGCGTGGGGGTATCGTAATCAATGATTCCTGCCAGACTTCCGATCCGGATATCTACGCCATCGGTGAATGCGCAAGCTGGAACAACCGTGTATTTGGTCTGGTCGCACCAGGCTACAAAATGGCGCAGGTCGCCGTCGACCACATTCTCGGTAGCGAAAACGCCTTTGAAGGCGCTGACCTTAGCGCCAAGCTGAAACTGCTGGGCGTGGACGTTGGCGGTATTGGCGATGCGCATGGTCGTACACCAGGCGCTCGTAGCTATGTTTACCTCGACGAAAGCAAAGAGATCTACAAACGCCTGGTTGTCAGCGAAGACAACAAAACCCTGCTCGGTGCGGTACTGGTGGGCGATACCAGCGACTACGGTAACCTGCTACAACTGGTGCTGAACGCTATCGAACTGCCAGAAAACCCAGACTCCCTGATCCTGCCAGCGCACTCTGGTAGCGGTAAGCCGTCTATCGGTGTTGATAAACTGCCGGACAGCGCGCAAATCTGTTCCTGCTTCGACGTCACCAAAGGCGATTTGATTGCTGCCATCAACAAAGGCTGCCACACCGTTGCGGCGTTGAAAGCTGAAACCAAAGCCGGTACTGGCTGCGGCGGCTGTATCCCACTGGTCACTCAGGTACTGAACGCGGAACTGGCGAAACAGGGTATCGAAGTTAACAACAACCTGTGCGAACACTTTGCTTATTCGCGTCAGGAACTGTTCCATTTGATCCGCGTTGAAGGCATCAAAACCTTCGAAGAACTGCTGGCTAAACACGGCAAAGGCTACGGTTGTGAAGTTTGTAAACCGACCGTCGGTTCGCTGCTGGCCTCCTGCTGGAACGAATACATTCTGAAGCCGGAACATACTCCGCTGCAGGATTCTAACGACAACTTCCTCGCTAACATCCAGAAAGACGGCACCTACTCGGTGATCCCGCGTTCTCCGGGCGGTGAAATCACCCCGGAAGGACTGATGGCAGTGGGTCGTATCGCGCGTGAATTTAATCTCTACACCAAAATCACCGGCTCCCAGCGTCTGGCAATGTTTGGCGCACAGAAAGACGATCTGCCAGAGATCTGGCGTCAGCTGATTGAAGCAGGCTTCGAAACCGGTCATGCCTATGCGAAAGCACTGCGTATGGCGAAAACCTGCGTGGGTAGCACCTGGTGCCGCTACGGCGTTGGCGACAGCGTGGGTCTCGGCGTGGAACTGGAAAACCGCTACAAAGGCATCCGTACTCCGCACAAAATGAAGTTCGGTGTCTCTGGCTGTACCCGTGAATGTTCAGAAGCTCAGGGTAAAGACGTGGGTATCATCGCCACCGAAAAAGGCTGGAACCTGTACGTTTGCGGTAACGGCGGCATGAAACCGCGTCATGCGGATCTGCTGGCGGCGGATATCGATCGCGAAACGCTGATCAAATATCTCGACCGTTTCATGATGTTCTACATCCGCACCGCCGACAAACTGACGCGTACCGCGCCGTGGTTAGAAAACCTCGAAGGCGGTATTGATTACCTGAAAGCGGTGATCATTGACGACAAACTGGGGCTGAATGCACATCTGGAAGAAGAGATGGCGCGCCTGCGTGAAGCGGTAGTGTGTGAGTGGACTGAAACGGTCAATACGCCGTCTGCGCAGACTCGCTTCAAACACTTCATCAACAGCGATAAGCGTGACCCGAACGTGCAGATGGTGCCAGAGCGCGAACAGCACCGTCCGGCAACGCCGTATGAACGTATCCCGGTAACTCTGGTGGAGGACAACGCATGAGCCAGTGGAAAGACATCTGCAAAATCGATGACATCCTGCCTGAAACCGGCGTCTGCGCGCTGTTAGGTGACGAGCAGGTAGCCATTTTCCGCCCGTATCACAGCGACCAGGTGTTTGCGATCAGCAACATCGATCCGTTCTTCGAATCCAGCGTGCTGTCACGCGGGCTGATTGCGGAACACCAGGGCGAGCTGTGGGTTGCCAGTCCACTGAAAAAACAGCGTTTTCGCTTAAGCGACGGTTTGTGCATGGAAGACGAACAGTTTTCCGTCAAGCATTACGAAGCGCGAGTGAAAGACGGCGTGGTACAACTGCGCGGTTAATGTTTTAACGGGAGGCGCAATGCCTCCCCTTTTTGCATGGTCCTGTAATAACCTTCGGTATATTGCAGGACATTTTTTAAACTTTTTGTTTTATTTTTTGTTTTTATTTTTTAAAGGATAATCAAATGTTTACAGACACTATTAATAAGTGTGCGGCTAACGCTGCGCGCATTGCACGCCTGTCGGCAAATAACCCGCTCGGCTTCTGGGTCAGCTCCGCAATGGCGGGCGCGTATGTGGGTCTTGGGATCATCCTGATTTTCACGCTCGGTAATTTGCTCGATCCGTCCATACGTCCTCTGGTGATGGGCGCGACCTTTGGTATCGCCTTAACGCTGGTGATTATCGCCGGTTCTGAACTGTTCACCGGACACACCATGTTCCTCACCTTTGGGGTGAAAGCGGGCACTATCAGCCACGGGCAAATGTGGGCAATCCTGCCGCAAACCTGGCTGGGTAACCTGGCCGGTTCCGTCTTTGTTGCCATGCTTTATAGCTGGGGCGGCGGTAGCCTGCTGCCGGTAGATACCAGCATCGTTCACTCCGTCGCGCTGGCTAAAACCACTGCACCGGCAATGGTACTGTTCTTCAAAGGCGCATTGTGTAACTGGCTGGTTTGCCTTGCAATCTGGATGGCGCTGCGCACTGAAGGTGCGGCGAAATTTATCGCTATCTGGTGGTGTCTGCTGGCATTTATCGCGTCCGGCTATGAGCACTCCATCGCTAACATGACGCTGTTCGCGCTCTCCTGGTTCGGCAACCACAGCGAAGCCTACACGCTGGCGGGTATTGGTCATAACCTGCTGTGGGTGACGCTGGGTAATACTTTATCGGGCGCCGTATTCATGGGATTGGGTTATTGGTATGCTACGCCGAAAGCGAATCGTCCGGTTGCGGACAAATTTAATCAAACTGAAACGGCTGCAGGTTAATCAGTAAGGGGTTTTTACGTGGATCATTTGCCTATATTTTGCCAATTACGCGATCGCGACTGTCTGATTGTCGGCGGTGGTGATGTTGCGGAACGCAAAGCAAGGTTGCTGTTAGACGCAGGCGCTCGCTTAACGGTGAATGCATTGGCGTTTATTCCACAGTTCACCGCATGGGCAGATGCAGGCATGTTAACCCTCGTCGAAGGGCCATTTGATGAAAGCCTTCTCGACACCTGCTGGCTGGCGATTGCCGCGACGGATGATGACGCGCTTAACCAGCGCGTCAGCGAAGCCGCTGAATCTCGCCGCATCTTCTGTAACGTGGTCGATGCGCCAAAAGCAGCCAGCTTCATTATGCCGTCGATTATTGACCGCTCACCGCTAATGGTAGCGGTCTCCTCTGGCGGCACATCTCCGGTTCTGGCGCGCCTGCTGCGTGAAAAACTCGAATCACTGCTGCCGTTGCATCTGGGCCAGGTAGCGAAATATGCCGGGCAGTTACGCGGTCGGGTAAAACAAAAGTTCGCCACGATGGGCGAGCGTCGCCGTTTCTGGGAAAAATTGTTCGTTAACGACCGCCTGGCGCAGTCGCTGGCGAATAACGATCAGAAAGCCATTACTGAAACGACCGAACAGTTAATCAACGAGCCGCTCGACCATCGCGGTGAAGTGGTGCTGGTTGGCGCCGGCCCTGGCGATGCCGGGCTACTGACGCTGAAAGGTCTGCAACAAATTCAGCAGGCTGATGTGGTGGTCTACGACCGTCTGGTTTCTGACGATATTATGAATCTGGTACGCCGCGATGCTGACCGTGTTTTCGTTGGCAAACGCGCGGGATACCACTGCGTACCGCAAGAAGAGATTAACCAGATCCTGTTACGGGAAGCGCAAAAAGGCAAACGCGTGGTGCGTCTGAAAGGCGGCGATCCGTTTATTTTCGGACGTGGTGGCGAAGAGCTGGAAACACTGTGCAACGCGGGCATTCCGTTCTCGGTGGTTCCGGGTATTACCGCAGCTTCCGGTTGCTCTGCCTATTCGGGTATTCCACTTACGCATCGCGATTATGCTCAGAGTGTACGCTTAATTACCGGACACTTAAAAACCGGTGGTGAGCTGGACTGGGAAAACCTGGCAGCAGAAAAACAGACGCTGGTGTTCTATATGGGGCTGAATCAGGCTGCGACTATTCAGCAAAAATTGATTGAACACGGAATGCCAGGCGAAATACCAGTAGCGATTGTCGAAAACGGTACGGCAGTAACGCAACGCGTGATTGACGGTACGCTCGCACAGTTGGGCGAGTTGGCGCAGCAAATGAACAGTCCGTCTTTGATTATTATTGGCCGGGTCGTTGGTCTGCGCGACAAATTAAACTGGTTCTCAAACCATTAATTAAATAAAATTTTAATCAAGGTCGGATATTTCCGACCTTTTTTTATTCACAATAATCATCATATTAATTTTTATCTTCAGCAGACATAAAACAACTTTTTAACCAATTTGTTTTTTAACAACCACCCACAGTTACAGTGGCTTACAAATATAATCGAAATATTAATAGTCCACACACTGACGTGTAATAGATATTCCTGTATTGTTTCTAACGAGCAGCTTGCTTATATTCACATAATTAATGAATATTACTCGATATATTTTACATAGGGAATGAAAATGAATAAATTTATTAAAGTAACACTGGTAGGTGCAGTACTGGCTACATTAACTGCATGTACTGGTCATATTGAAAACCGTAACAAGAACTGCTCTTACGATTACCTGCTGCACCCGGCAATTTCTATTTCTAAAATCATTGGTGGCTGCGGTCCGACTGCACAGTAATCTCTTAACATAAATCGGTTAATACCGGTTTAATTGTCTGACGCCCTCTGTTTTCATCAGAGGGCGTATTTGTTTTTACCTTGCCTTTGAAAATATCGTTCACAACATTAAACGCTGGCAATACTCTCACGCAAAATCCGCAGCACCGTCTCTTCACCACTACGATTCGGATTAATGCGAATCGCACAATGTTCTAATTGCGGATTCGCCTGGCGAAACGTTCCGGAAAGGCGATAAAAGAGCGGCGGGATCTCATATTTCGACTCCGCGCCCACCGGGTAAGGCAACGCACCGCGTTTCTGCGCTTCTTCCAGCACTCTGGTGGCAATTGGCTGATGAAACTCCACAATCAACACTTTCGACTGCGCATTGGCAATGACGGCACTTTTAACTTCCGGCACCGCGCCGCCGTTAAGTAAAGCCAGCAACCGTTCAGATACCCCCGCCTGCACCGCATGCATCACCGGCGCGAAAACCAGCCCACGCAAGACTTCCAGCGCCTGAGCGCCCTGAATCTGGCTGCCACCGGAGTAAAGCGTGGCGCGAATACGGTTAATAACGTCGGCATCGCCTACCACCGCGCCAACACCCTCTGGCCCAAACAGCTTGAAGCAGGAAAATGTCGAGACATTCGCCCCGCATTCGCACCCGATTCGCGCTACCTTCATTACCGCATAGTTATCATCGGTTAACGCAGGAACGCCAGCCGAGCGCAACGTTGCCAGCACATCCGCCAGAATGTAGCGATCCTGCGGCTGCTGGCGCGTATGCTGCACCAGCGCCACATCAGGTTGTTGCTCGTCTACGACCTGCTTAAGTGCCGACAGATCATTGAAATCAACAGTAATAAGCGTCAGCCCCATCTGTTCAATGATGACGCGTGTCGTCGGATAAACGGGCGCATCATGCACCAGAAGACGCTGCCCTGGTTTAAGCAAAGCCGCCAGCCCGGCACGAATCGCTCCTGTGCCAGCGCCTTGCACCAGCACCGCCGCTGGCGCGTGAAACGCATCAGCCAGCACCAGCTCCACACGCTGGGTAATGCGGGGCTGATTCAGCCCCGGCGTTAATCCCAAATCACCGCAGGTAAGAAATTCGCTACCAGGAAAATGGCGACAAATGCTATCCACCAGCGCAAACTGCTTCTGCTGCGCTTCAGCAATGGTCAGACTTTTCAGAGGAAACGTCTTCATAAGTGCCTTCCTTAAGCCGGAACAAACAAGCCAAGCCAGTAAAGAACATTCAGCAGGATACCGGTGATCATTACTGCCACGACCGGCGCCGCCATTTTTTGTACCGGACGACCGAGAGATTCGTTGAGGAAGTAAATGGCAACCGCAATGGAGAATCCGGTATAGCCTGCCATTTTTATTGCCGCGAAAATCGAGCCGACCAGCAGCGCCACTTCCATCAGCATATTCATGGCGTTACGGATGTTATCCGACGCATTACGCACTGACGGGTAGCGTCCCAGCCATTTGCCGATCGAACGAAGTAACAGGACTTCCGCCGAAATAACCACGGCGCCTAATACCGCCGCAATCATCGGATTCGGCGAGAGATAGCCCACCGCATAAACAAAGGTAAAGCCCGCAACTGCATACACACCCGTTGCTAACGCCGTGGTGGCAATCAACGGTACAAAACCCAGTCCGCGCATAAATTCTGCCAGTGCCGCCTGGTTGATCAGCGTTTGCGATTGTTCCGGCGTCACGCCTGCGGAATATGCTTTCTCCAGAGTGAAGATCGACACTTCACTGCCGGCGAAAATCTTCATACTGGCAACGGCGGCAATCAATGCTCCCACGATGGCGATATACGGTAAGTTTTTGATAATCCGCGACGTGCGTTCTTCAAACACCGAAAGCCCGCTGGCATCGATGTCATTTTCATCACGATGACGCAGGTCGTGAGTTATCGCGATCCCCAGCAGCATCACCATGCCAATAAAGATTTCGATGGATTCCGGATTGAGATGCGGGAAATAGCGCACTACCACCACACGGGTCATCAGCACAACCACGGCGGCGATCAGGCTTTGCTTCCAGCCAAACTGGTAGAAAATCGCCACCAGAGGGAACAGTGCAAAAGCTGAAACCACCGGCGAGCTTAATTCCCCCAGACTGCCTAATACATCCACCGGCAGTGCGGTCAGCAACTGGTTTACCGGCAACAGGCAGGTGAGGATCAGTACGCCCCAGATCGCGCCAAGACCAAACGCCATCAGGCTGTTTATCGCCAGTACACCGAGGATATCGGTAGGAAGAAAAAGCAGCCATGCATTGAGCAGGCCGGTTTTCAGGGTAAAAGAGATCCCCACCGAGGCCACAAAACCGATGCTCAGACCGAAAGCGATACTCCCCGCCTCGCGACGGTTCATATAGCCTTCAATCAGTTGCGGCAGGATCGGGCGGATGCCGTCATGAAAAACAGCCGCCGAGCGATGCGCCAGAAGCGATGTCATACCGGTCAGGCACGCCACCAGGATAATCTGGATATACAGATCCATAGTCGTGCCTTTTATTTCAGATGGTTAATCAGCATCGGAATCGCATGTTCGACGTGCTCAACGGAAAGGCCAAACGCCACCTTTCCTTCGGCGATCATTTTAGCGATATGCTCGTCTTTCGCTTTGATGCCCGGCTTGGCAATAGTGCAGCTTTTGTTATAACCAATCACCGCAATGGCAATCGACAATGCCGCACCTGCACCGGTATTACACGCACCGATGTAGTAATCCAGTTGCCCGGATTTCACTTTCATCGCTGCTTCCATGTCGTTGTGAATGAAAACTTCAAAACAGCCTGGAGCCGTCGTTTCAATGGTTTTTTTAATCTGCTCACGCTGTAAGCCTGCAACGCCAATCTTTTTCATGAGTCTGTCCTTATTGGAAAAATTGAGAGGGATTTTCACGTAACATCACATCCACATCGGCCTGGCTGAATCCTGACTGGCGCAGTTGTGGAATAAAGGTGGTAAATAAATAGTCATAGCCATAACCACCGTTGGCTTTTAAATGGGAGCGACGCGTAATATCCATCGACAGCATGACGCAGTTCAGTAATCCACGGTCGCGTAGTGCATGAAGCATCGCAATGCGCTTTTCGTCCGGGTAGTAACTGTTCTTACCAATGGTGTCGAACTGCACATACGCGCCGAGTTCGATCATCTTCAAAATATTGTCGAGGTTGTCTTTCAGATCGCAGTGCCCGACAGTAACGCGCGAAAGATCAACTCCGTGGGCTTGCAGCAGAGCCAGTTGTTCCAGCCCCATCGTGCTAAATGACGTATGCGTGGAGATCGGGCATCCGGTCTGGTTATGTGCCAACGCGGCGGCAATAAACACTTTCTCTTCCAGCGGCGTAATCTTTCCTTCGCTGGAACCAATCTCCGCGATGATCCCGGCTTTCAGCTCCGTGCCATCGATACCCTGCTCAATTTCATCGACCATCTCCTGCGCCAGTTCCTGCACGCTGCGGGTCGCCACATGTTCCGGGAAAAACGCGTCCTGGTAATAACCGGTACAGGCCACCACGTTGATCCCCGTCTCGCGCATTACATCGAGCATAAATTGCGCATTGCGCCCCATGTAACGGTTGGTCATCTCAATCACATTACGCACACCTTGCGCCATCAGGTCGTTCATCTCCTGACAAATGAACCCATACTGATCAAGGCGGCAATCCAGGTTGTTTTTAAAGCCGGATAGATCAATATGCAGATGCTCATGGGCCAGGGTGTAACCCGTCGGATCAAAACTCATAGGGTGTCTCCTGCAAACCGGAGGGAGGAAAGAAAAGAGCGACCATTTTGTGGCGGTGGCGCACGGAAAAATTCACACACGGTAGCCCCCACATCAGAAAGCGTGGTGCGCACACCGAGTTGCGTGTGGACCAGCCCTTGCTGATAAACCAGCACTGGCACCACTTCACGGGTATGGTGGCTGTGACCAATGGTCGGATCGTTACCGTGATCCGCCATTACGACCAGGCAATCATCTGGCTGCATCGCCTCAATAAGCCGGGCAAGGTTACGGTCAACGACCTGCAAACGTTCGGCATAACGTGCGACGTCTTCTGCATGACCAGCGAGGTCGGTTTCCTGGATATTGGTGCAAATAAACGCCGTCGGATGCGTGTTAAATTCGTCGAGGGTGATATCCATAATCCGCTGGCTATCCACCAGGTTTTGCCAGCTCACGCCATAAGGATTGCTGACGATATCTGCCACCTTACCCACCAGCACGGTTGGCACGCCCGCTTCATACAGTTTTTGCGGCACTTGTACTTTCTCATCGACGCCGTAGCCCATATGCACGACCTGGAAGCCGTTGTCATAAGCGCCAGAGCGCGGCGCATTGATACCAATAAAGCGCCCTTCTTTGCTTTCTGCGGCATCGATAATGCGTTGACTGTCGGTTAACAGGCCGCCAAATGTAATGACCCGACCGACCTGTACCTGCTCACGCACGATACGACCAATTTTGATTGCGTCGTCAAAAGAGATCACAGAGAGGTTGGCGGTGATGTTATAGACCTGGCCTAAATCCGCCTCGAGATTATCGCCAATCGCAACCGCCTGATTGACCCACAGAAATTGCAGATCATCGCCACGGCGCTCCACCTGCCAACCGGCGGATACTAATGCCTGCTCAACACGGTCAATCACATCGCGAAAGGGCATCCGCAGCGGCGGTAACGGGCGCGTGCCTAAAATTTCCTGATGCCCCATAAAGGTATCGCCACCTTCATGTTGCAGCTCTGCCACGCCCCAGGTTGCGGAGTCTGACGGCTGCATATCTCCCGGCGCATAACCTAATGCGTTGATTAGCCCCATTTTCTCCAGCATTGGTAGCTGCAAATGCGGCAGCTGGCTCAGGATGTGACCACAGGTATTCGCCCCGGCATCCTGCGGACGCACCAACGTGACATCCTTCATTGCTCCCACGCCGAAGCTATCAATCACTAACACCACAAATCGCGCCATTTACGCCTCCAGAAGGTTGCCGAGGCTGTCATAACGGCCTACGATTTCCGGCGCTCTGTGCTGAATACCGGACACCAGCACGACATCACTGCGGGTAACAAAAATTTGTGTACGAAAACAGAGCACCACCGCGCTACTCACCGGAAACTCTCCCGCCAAAGGCAAGGTGTAGTCGATGCTGCTGTCATCCACAGTTTTGAGATATGTTTCAGTAATACTTTGATTTTCTGGTGTAAACACCAGCGCATGTTGCGCATGACCACGACGGTAATAGCCGCCGCCGTAGCAATAGCTATCACCACGAAAATGATGGGATATTTCGCTTAACCAGAGCATGGCTACGCGTTCAGGCTGGTCGCCCTGTTGGTTTGCCGGAATAGTGCCCGTCAGCGCATGACCGGGTTCGGCATGAGTAACACCGTATTCCGCCAGCAATGGCAGCGAAGTACAGCTGGTCGCTGAAGGCGCGTTTAATTGCTCAACAGCAACACCAGATTCCGCCAGTTGGTTGCGGGCATTGACCAACGTCTGGAGGTTCGGCGTCGGCAAAACTTTCCCAACGCCCTCATTCCATAGCAGGCAAGGGAAATGGGTAAGTCCCGCTAAATGGACTCCTGGCAGTTTTTGGATTTCAGCGACAATTTCCTGCAACGAATGTTGAGCAAAACCGCTCTCCTGCCCCGGATAAAGAAAATCATCGTCGCTATAAACTTTGAGCAGCACAGACTGAATCCGCCCCGCTTTCACCGCTGCCGCAGAAACCTCCTGTGCTTTGGTAAGGGTAAACACGGTGATGACGTCGGTGCCCTGTTCAACGGCATCAGCGATCTGGTGACAAGGGATTTGCACCAGATGCCCCTGATGCGCCACCGGCAAACCTGCGCGGCGCATCACTCGCGCCTCTTTGTAATCCACCGCCACAATGCCGCTGTAGCCCAGCGCCAGCAGTTTTTCCGCCAGCCACGGATTGCGACCGAACTGTTTGGTCATCAGATACAGCTCAATACCGTAAAGCCGCGCCGTCTCAATCAGCCGCTTACCGTTTTCCAGTACCTGATCCACGTCGACAACCCAACTGTCCGGGGCTATCTTGCCCTGCTGCCACAGGTTTAGTGCGGCAGAAATCAGTGCCGGGTTCTGGCGTTTCAATGCTTCTACAAACATCTTGTTGCCTCACCTCTGTACCTTGAATCAAATATTCATTTTTTTGAATATTTAAGTTATGCGACGTGGATTTGTTGTGGGCTTCAGACCTCTTCGTTAGCGGCCATCCATAATCCATAAAGGTTGGCCAGCAAATAGCCTTCTTCACACGGGTTAACTTCCAGCGCGAATCCCTGCAATAACACCTGGTGCAACTGCATGATCGCTGGCCAGTGGCTACATTGCGCCAGTTCAGCCAGCAATTCGTCATCCAGTGGCTGGATCTGTTCGCCGCGACGACTGCGCATCAGCGCACTCGCCATATGTATCATTGCCATCATCCCCTGCTCACTGCGCACTGGTAGATGGCATTCTGTTTCCAGTACTTTGACGACCTGCATCATGCCTTTGCAGATGTCCTTATCGATGACCCCTGCATCGCAAAGCAGGTTGAGTCTGGTTTCCATTTTAGATGCCTTTCGTTTAATAACTGGGTTCCTGTTCCCCACTGACCACTCGCTGTTGATGGGCAAGCAGGGCGTGTTTATCAACAACCGCACGCAGCAATTGTTGCATCGGGTAATCATCGGCTCGCGTCAAAACCACGGCTTCAGTAGCCTGTAAAAATCGCGGATCGTCTGTTAGCGGCGTCGCTTCTAATCCCTGCATGGCCAGTTCGCTTTCCGCTACCACATTCCAGATAACCGCATCGACATCGCCTTTAACAATGCGTTGTAAACTCTCGTGATAAGAGAGATCGACTCGCTCCACATCGCTACTGCCAAAAAAGACATCGGTCATGATCTTCTGATCTGCCGAACGGTTATCCAGCCCCACGCGCTTCACGTTACCTGACTCCCCTTTACGGCAAATCAACTGGTGCTCGCCAACGTAGGTATGCGGCCCCAACTCCAGCGCAAGACATAAGCCTTTTTGCGTGAGATAACTTTCCGCCGCCAGTCGCGAAACTACGGCCATGTCATAGACACCGTTAAGCAAACACTCCACGCGAATATCCGCACCACGCATATGCGCATAGTAAAAAGGAATGCCATCAAACTGAGCTTTTAACCCGCTCGCTAAACCTTCGTACAAGCGGGTATAGGGCAAGGGCATCGCACATACCACATTATTGATATCAACATGGGTCAACAGTGCTTTGTTATCCATCTCTACCAGATAACTGCCATTGCGCCCGCGACGTTCAATCCGAATCGCGCCGCTTGACTCCAGATTTTTTAACGCGGCCTGCGTCAGGCCGACGGACGAACGGCATTCAGTTGCCAGTTCATCTATGGTTTTCAGGCGATTACCACACTTTTCACCTAACAAATAACGAGCCAGCGTCGTGATGACGACGCCTTCTTTTTTGATAAACGTTCGACGCATAATAAATTTTCAATAAAATGAATATTTATATCTTCATGAAAATGAAGATAAGGCGCAACAAAGAGATGTGGAAACGGCGAGATGCTTCACATTTTTTGGGGTTATTGCAAATAAGGACGTAAAAAAACCGGGTTTCCCCGGTTTTTGGTATCAATAGTGAATTACGGCTTCGCCACAAAACCAATCGCTTCGTAAACCGCTTTCAGTGTACGGGAAGCGTGTGCGCTGGCTTTTTCTGCGCCGTCTTTCATCACCTGTTGCAGGAAGGCTTCGTCATTGCGGAAACGGTGATAGCGTTCCTGCAATTCAGTCAGCATACCGGAAACCGCTTCAGCTACTTCGCCTTTCAGGTGACCATACATCTTGCCTTCGAACTGTTTTTCCAGTTCCGGGATGCTTTGACCCGTTACCGCAGAAAGGATATCCAGCAGGTTAGAAACGCCCGCCTTGTTCTGCACGTCGTAGCGAACTACCGGCGGCTCGTCGGAGTCAGTGACCGCACGTTTGATTTTCTTCACTACCGATTTCGGATCTTCCAGCAGACCGATAACGTTATTGCGGTTATCGTCAGACTTGGACATCTTCTTGGTCGGCTCCAGCAGCGACATTACGCGCGCGCCAGATTTCGGAATAAACGGCTCCGGTACTTTAAAGATATCGCCATACAGCGCGTTGAAACGCTGGGCGATATCGCGGCTCAGTTCCAGGTGCTGTTTCTGGTCTTCGCCGACCGGCACCAGATTGGTTTGATACAGCAGGATGTCCGCAGCCATCAGCACCGGATAGTCAAACAGACCAGCGTTAATGTTCTCGGCATAACGCGCAGATTTATCTTTAAACTGCGTCATGCGGCTCAGTTCGCCGAAGTAGGTATAGCAGTTCAGTGCCCAGCCTAACTGCGCATGTTCCGGCACGTGGGACTGAACAAAAATAGTGCTTTTCTCAGGATCGATACCGCAAGCCAGGTACAACGCCAGTGTATCCAGCGTTGCTTTACGCAGCTTCTGCGCATCCTGGCGTACGGTGATGGCGTGTTGGTCAACGATGCAGTAAATACAATGGTAATCATCCTGCATGTTTACCCACTGACGCAGCGCACCCATGTAGTTACCAATGGTCAATTCACCTGAAGGCTGTGCGCCACTAAAAACGATGGGCTTAGTCATTTTTCGATTCCTGATTTTCGCTTTGCGGAAGCCCTAATGCGGGCAGAAGGTCATTTATAGAGTGATAAATTACATCAGGCTGGCTGAGATCGATAGCCTCGCCGTAGTTATATCCGTAGGTTAAGCCAACTGAAGGGCAACCGGCTGCTTTTGCTGCCTGAATATCATTGCGAGAATCGCCGACAAATAGCATCTGTTGCGGGGCAATCCCCATCCGTTCAGCCACCAGTAGCAGCGGGTCCGGGTGTGGTTTTTTGTTTTGCACATCATCACCGCCGATAACCACGCTAAAGTATTTTGCGATATCTAAGGCTTCCAGCAGCGGCGCGACGAACGGCGTTGGTTTGTTGGTGACCAGGCCTAGCGGCAGGCCTTTAGCCTGCAACGCGCCCAACGTATCGGCAACGTGTGGGAACAAAAACGTCCCCTCTTCGGCAACCTCGCCATAGTAGCGATCGAACAGTTTACGCAGAATACGTACCTGTTCTTCTGCCGGAATGTCGTCATCAACGGGCGGTTTACCCATTGTTTTACGCTGAGTCGCACGTTCCTGACGCGCCCAGGTCAATGCGCGCTCCATCAGAACATCTGCGCCGTTACCAATCCAGGTAATAACGCGTTCTTCACCTGCGACGGGCAACTCCAGCGCATACAGCGCCATATCTACCGCAGCAGCAAGACCAGGAGCACTGTCGACCAGCGTACCATCAAGATCAAAAGCGACGCCGCGAATATCTTCAAACTTATTCATGACTTACCTTTGCCAGTTCACTGCGCATTTCATCAATGACTTTTTTGTAGTCTGGCTGGTCGAAGATTGCCGAACCGGCGACGAACATATCCGCGCCCGCCGCAGCGATTTCGCCAATGTTGTTCACCTTCACGCCACCGTCCACTTCCAGTCGAATGTCGAAGCCAGACTCGTCGATACGACGACGTACTTCGCGCAGTTTATCCAGTGTTTGAGGAATGAAAGACTGACCGCCGAAACCAGGATTGACGGACATCAGCAGGATCACATCCAGCTTATCCATCACGTAATCCAGATAGCTCAGCGGTGTTGCCGGGTTAAATACCAGCCCCGCTTTACAGCCATTTTCTTTAATCAGTTGCAGCGTGCGGTCAACATGCTCGGAGGCTTCAGGATGAAAGGTAATGATGCTGGCACCTGCGGCAGCGAAATCCGGCACAATGCGATCGACGGGTTTCACCATCAGATGTACGTCGATAGGGGCGGTAATGCCGTAATTACGCAAGGATTTCAGCACCATTGGTCCAATCGTCAGGTTGGGAACATAGTGGTTATCCATGACGTCAAAATGCACGACATCAGCGCCAGCTGCCAGGGCCTTTGCGGTATCTTCACCCAGGCGGGCAAAATCAGCCGACAGAATTGAGGGGGCAATCAAATACTGTTTCATCCGCTTCTCCTTGAGAATTATTTTTTTGCGGGTGAAACGACTCCTGGTTTGTACAAAGCCAGCAGTTCGTCCACCTTTTTACGTGTGCCGCCGTTGCTGCTTATACTGCGTCGAACTTTGACGACATGCAATTTTGCGCGCTGATACCACTCGCGCGTTAGCGCCGTATCATGGTTAGAAATCAGTACCGGGATCTGACGGTTAACCAGACCTTCGGCGATCTCCGCCAGATGCGCTTGTTGTTCAAGAGTAAAACTGTTTGTGTGATACGCCGTAAAGTTGGCGGTCGCGGATAGCGGTGCATAAGGCGGATCGCAATAGACGACGGATGCATCATCTGCGCGCGCCATGCTATCGGCGTAAGACTCACAATAGAAAAAGGCATTCTGCGCTTTTTCAGCAAAGTGATACAACTCAGCTTCCGGGAAATAGGGTTTTTTGTAGCGACCAAACGGCACGTTAAACTCGCCGCGCAGATTGTAACGACACAGACCGTTGTAACCGTAGCGGTTCAAATATAAAAACAGTACCGCCCGGCGGAACGGATCCTGGCTTTTATTGAACTCTTCGCGGAACTGATAGTAAACCTCGGCGCAATTTGTCTCAGGAACAAACAGCTCGCGGGCAGCCTGCACGTACTCATCAGTACGCATCTTCACAATGTTGTAGAGACTGATCAGGTCGCTATTGATATCGGCAAGGATATAACGAGAAAAGTCGGTGTTGAGAAACACCGACCCGGCACCCACAAAAGGTTCAACCAGACATTCACCCTTAGGCAAATGCCGTTTAATATCATCAAGCAGGGGATATTTGCCCCCTGCCCACTTCAAAAAAGCGCGATTTTTCTTCATGCTGACTAACTAATTACACCTTCTCCGGCTGTGGAGAAAGCTCCGACAGCATCCAGCGCTTCAGGCAACTCCCGCAACGATAAACCATTGCGGGAGATAACCTTGATTACTTCAGATCGGCCTGTACCTGACGCAGCGGTTTCGCCCACGGGTTTTTGGCCTGAACATCGGCTGGCAATGTAGATACCGCTTTTTTCGCTTCTTCTTTCGAAGCGTACACGCCAGAAACCAGTACATACCACGGCTGACCATTACGCGTCGTTTCATAGACAACGTAGTTTTTCAGATTCTCTTTCTTCGCCCAACCGTTCAGGTTGTCGTAGTTAGAAGAACTGCTCAGCTGCAGAGTGTAATGGCTGGACGGTGCCGATTTCAACGAACCAACATTACCTGCGGTCTTCGCTCCAGCGGCTGGTGTTGCCGTGGTTTGCGCCGGGGATGCCGTCTGTACTGGAGCCGTAGTCGCCGTCTCTTTTGGTGCTGGCGTTGCGGCTGGCGTAGAAGTCGCAGCCGGTGCCTTCGTGCTCGCCACAGGTGCAGCCGGTTCAGTACGTTTCGGCGTCTGTGCTACCGGCTTCGGTTCCGTTTTCACAGTTGCTTGTGGTTTTTTCGGCTCAATCACCGCCTGCTGACGTGCTGGACGCGTGGTGGTCGGACGTTCAGCGGTTTGCGCTTTCGCCGTATCACGCGATGCGTTGCCATTACGAACTGGCGCTACAGTCGCGGGTTCAGTCGGCAGCGTAGAGTTCACCGCCACATTGTTCAGCTGTTGCTGATTTTGCGGCTGGGTCAGCGCGTTATTCAGGTCACCCTGCACTTCAACACGTTGTTGACCATCCGTTGCCGCCGGGGTTTGCCCCTGAGTCGGCGTAGAAGAAATCGGCGGCAGAGAAACATCCTGCTGGGTATTTTCCGCAGACGTGGTTCCCGGCGCTGGTTGCACACCATTCGCCTGATCGGCCGCATTGCCAGCAAGATCAATACTCTTCTCGCCAGACGCGGTTTGATCGCTGGAAGAGGTCGAGGGGGCTTTTAGCGCAGAACCGATACCGATGATCAACAGCAGCAGAACCAGAATACCGACGCCCATCATCATATACTGACGAGAAGCCGGTTTGCTGGCTGCTTTTTTGCGCTTACGCGGACGACGCTCTACGCGCTCGTCATCCACAGCTTCATCTTCGGAATCATCAATTTCTTCTTCGATTTCCGGTTCCTCATTGCGCTCTTTTTGCGCACGAGTCGGACGGCGATCGTCAGTTTCATCAAGTTCGATATCATCAAAATTGATCTGCGGTTCGCCACGTTCAGTACGTTCTGAACGCTCAGAAGGTTGACGAGAACGACCAGTACGACGATCGCTGGGATCGGGTTTCAGCTCGTCTTCTGGTTTGAATTCATCCATTTAACACCCCACTAAAAGGTTAATGCTTACTACGTTGCAATTAACCTGAAGCTAATAGACCACTTGATAAGCGGCCTGACCTTTCTTGTTGTTACGCTGATTGACAATCGGCAATAGCGTTAAGAACAAGCTCGTGCGATACACCGCCGCGAACTTCACTCTTACCAATTGCCAGCGGAAGAATTAAGCGCATCTCTCCCGCAAGGACTTTCTTGTCACGCAGCATATGCGGTAAATACGCCTGCGCGGACATTTCGCGCGGCCCATTAACCGGTAATCCAGCCCGCGTAAGCAGGGTAATAATACGCTGCGTTTCGGCAGAACTAAACTGCCCGAGACGTTCCGACGTCCGCGCTGCCATCACCATACCCGCCGCGACCGCTTCACCGTGCAACCAATTGCCATACCCCATTTCCGCTTCAATAGCATGACCAAAGGTATGTCCCAGATTCAGTAAAGCACGTAAGCCGGATTCGCGCTCGTCAGCGGCAACAACTTCTGCTTTCAGCTCACAACAACGACGAATACAGTACGCCATTGCCGTACCATCCAGACTGAGCAGCGCATCCAGATTATCTTCCAGCCAGTTGAAAAACTCACCGTCAAGAATAATGCCGTATTTGATGACTTCCGCCAGCCCCGAAGCTAACTCTCTCGGGGGAAGCGTTTTCAGACAGTCGAGATCCACCACCACTGATGCTGGCTGATAAAAAGCGCCAATCATATTTTTACCGAGGGGATGGTTGACTGCGGTTTTGCCGCCAACGGAAGAGTCTACCTGTGACAGCAATGTCGTCGGGACTTGAATGAAGCGAACGCCGCGCTGATAGCTCGCCGCTGCAAAACCGGTAAGATCGCCTACTACGCCGCCGCCAAGCGCCACCAGCGTCGTATCGCGACCGTGCGGCTTTTGCAACAACGCCGTAAAAACGGTGTCGAGTACTGCCAGGCTTTTATACTGCTCGCCGTCAGGAAGGATAACGCTATCAACGTTAACACCCGCCTGTTCAAGTACGCCGCGAACCTTATCGAGATACAGAGGAGCCAGGGTTTCGTTGGTGACCAACATCACCTGCTCACCCGATTTCAGCGGTAAGAATGAAGCTGGTTCGTTAAACAAACCAGATGCGATGGTAATTGGGTAACTACGTTCCCCGAGAGTGACGACTATCCTCTCCATAACGCGACATCCACCTTAATTACTGTACCCGCAGACGAGTGTATATAAAGCCAGAATTAGTTGCTTTCCAGCATGTGAATAATCTGGTTTGCGACCACTTTGGCGCTTTGATCATCAGTACGAATGGTCACGTCGGCAATCTCTTCATACAGCGGATTGCGTTCATTAGCCAATGCTTCCAGAACTTCACGCGGCGGTGTTTCAACGTGCAGCAACGGGCGTTTTTTATCACGCTGCGTGCGCGCAAGTTGCTTTTCGATGGTCGTTTCAAGATAAACGACAACGCCACGTGCGGAAAGACGGTTACGCGTTTCGCGGGATTTCACAGAGCCGCCGCCAGTAGCCAGCACAATACCCTGTTTCTCGGTCAACTCATTGATGACCTTTTCTTCGCGATCGCGGAAGCCTTCTTCGCCTTCTAAATCGAAAACCCAGCCCACATCAGCTCCGGTTCGTTTCTCAATCTCTTGATCGGAATCGTAAAATTCCATATTGAGTTGTTGAGCTAACTGGCGCCCAATAGTGCTTTTTCCGGCACCCATAGGCCCAACCAGAAAGATATTGCGTTTCTCTGCCATTTTTTCGGTACTACTAAGACTATTCGTTAATGATAAACCCGCTTCGCTCAGAGAGCGCCGCAGGACATGAACTGAAACCTCATAAGATATTGCGAGAGTCAGACTGAAAATTATCTCAATACTCCAGCGGGTTTGGCAACTGAATAAATTGCCCATCCCTCTGCATATCTGGTCGCTGCAGGTGCACTGCCTTGCTATCACCGCTCTGGCGATAAATCACCGGGTAAGATTAGCCTAAAAAAGACAGCAAAATGCCGCGTGAAAGATAAATCACCATCATAAAACGCAGGTAACAAAGAGCACCAACTCTCAAATCGGTACTCCTTGTATGCTAAATACCTGCGCGCGTCAAATAGATGAAACATGTTCAGCATGAAAACATCGCCGTTTTCGCGGTAGTTTACTCACTGGAAACCAACCGTGGCGTGATAAATACCACTAACTCGCGTCGTTCATCTTCTTTTCCGTCATGACGAAATAATTGCCCGAACCAGGGGATGTCGCCCAACAGCGGTACGCTATCCTGACCCGATTTATTTTTACGGGTAAAAATGCCACCCAGTGCCAGCGTTTCTCCGCTTTTTACCTCAACTTGCGTTTCGATCTCCTGCTTATCAATCGCCAGCACTTCGCCATCAGCTTGTTGTAGCACCTGCCCCGGAACGTTCTGGCTGATGTGTAATTTCAGTCGGATGCGACCTTTTTGTAATACCGTGGGCGTGACCTCCATTCCCAGCACGGCCTCTTTAAATTCCACCGACGTCGCGCCGCTTTCACCACTGGAAACCTGATACGGGATCTCGCTCCCCTGTTTAATGCTGGCAGGCTGGAGATGTGAGGCCAGCAGACGCGGGCTGGCGATAATATCCAGTTGCTGTTTTTGTTCGAGCGCGGAAAGCTCCAGATCCAGTAAACGCCCGCTGATGCGCCCAATGTTAAAACCGACATGCGTTGTCGCCGTCGCTACGGAGAGATCGCTACCGAGCGTGGTCACTTGCCCAACGCCGCCAGTTTGTTGCGCATCGGCCAGCGTCCATTTCACCCCCAATTCCCGCAAACTTTTTTCATTAATGGTGACAATGTGCGCCGAAAGTTCAACCTGCCCGACCGGCAAATCCATTTGCGCTACCCATTGTTCCAGCGCACTTAACGCCGTTTTGTTATCACGCAGCAAAAGGCGATTAGTGCGTTTATCGACAGTCATGCTGCCTTTGGCGCTAAGTAGCTTCTCCCCAGCTTTCGCCAGCTCTCCGGCGTCGGCGTATTGCAGAGTAATATTGCGATTTTCCAGCGGCAGATTTGCCTGCACCCGCGCCTGTTCAGCCTCCTGACGGGCGATATTGTCATTCTGCCAGGCAACAGAATGCACTGAAAGAATGTTGCCTTCCTGGCGCGTTATCAGCCCGGCGCTTTTCACTACGGTTTGTAATGCCTGTTTCCAGGGAACGTCAGTGAGATGTAACGACACCGTACCGTTGACGTCTGGCGAAACCACCAGGTTTAACTTCTCCTGTTCAGCCAGCGCCTGTAACACCTGAGCCACCGGAACGTCATCCACCATCAGCGTCACTTTTTGCGGCTTTGCCGCCTGTACGCTGGGTATCATCATCAACAGTAGTGCGGCTATCCATTGCTTCATTTTTATCTCCTTGCCGTTGCCACAACCACTGTGGCGGTTCGCAGTTTTTTCCGGTTCCCAGCGTTAATGTTTCTGGCGTCAGTTGTAAAATTGTCCAGCCATTCTCCAGCACATCGTTTTGCTCCACCCGTCGCCATTTTTTTTGCCCATCTTTTATTACGCCAATAACGCGCTCGCCTCGCCCTACCATCCCCTGATAACGCCACTGGCTAAGTTCGCTTACCCGGCATAGATCCTCCGGCGGCTTAAAAGGGTCGCGCATACCGGTTAAAAGACACAAGGCAATGCCTACCAACAACCAGCGTTTAACCCTCATGCGGCATCTCCAGTTGTAGCGTGAACAAAAGATCGCCACCTTCCACGCTTAACAAAAAACGGCTCACGCTGACGTTGCGCTCTGCCAGTCGTGTAAATGCCGACGGCACAGCTTCCCAGAACGTTTTCAACGCCAACTCGCCTCCCTGAGCGGATGGATGCCAGTAAAGCAGTTGCGCGCCGGGCAACTGAAAATCCAGTGGCGAAAAGGGCAACGTCTTTTCTTCAATGATGGGAGTGGTGTCTACCAGGCGATACAGTGCAGTCCATTGCTGGTGATTACTTGCCCGCAGTCGAATTAATGCGTCACTCTCTTCATGGTGTGTCGATGAAAGAAAAATGAGCGTAGCTAACATCAGCAACCAGACTGCCCAGCAAAACTGGCGGATATGGGATGATGTGGCGAACCACCAGTCAAAGAGAGTGTTCATCACTAACCGTCCTTGTTAACTGATACTCAAATTGCCAGCGACCTTGAGCATCCTGCTGCGTGGCTCCACGCTGATTGAGCTGAAAAGAAGTATCCTGGCGGAGTGCTTTTTCCAGTGCATTTAACGCAGTAATGTTCGTCGCAAGTCCCTTTACCTCCAACGTTCCTTGCTGCCAGCTTATCGTTGTCAGCCAGGCCTGTTCGGGAAAAAGTGCCGCCAGTGACTCCAGCGCAGATTGCCAGTCGCGGGTAAATTGTCGCTGGCGCTGACGTTGCAAACGCTGTTCGCGTAATTGTTGGCGTTCCAGCAAACGGGGTTTACTGGTTTGTAGGGTGCTGGCGCGTTGTTGTTCCGCCTGAAGCAAAACAGCGTCAACGCGTACTTCAGCGTTGGTTGTCAAACGCAGCATTAGCGTTATCCCGACAACCAGCAGCAGAGGAGCAACGAACATCAGCAACCAGAAGCGAAGAAAGGCCGTCCGGCGTTGCTCTCGCCATGGCAAAAAATTGATTGGCGGATTCATCAGCCCCCCTCCCCAAGCGCCAGCCCCAGCGCGATAGCGAAATCTCCACCTGGCGGCGGTAGCGGCGGCTGACGCACAGAAACCGCATTCCAGGGGTCAAATCCGCCTTCACCGCATATCGCGAGACTTTCAGAATTAATGGCTAACGTCGCGGCCAGTTCATTCGCGCTTGTCATCCCTGCCGCCAGTTTGCGCCCCCAGCTATAACGTGTCGCCCATAGCCACTGTTCGTTATCACGCCAGGCCAGACATTGCTGATGAGAAGGTAAAAAAGGCAGGAATCGCTGCAAAGCGCAGGCGTCTGGGGTAATCGCACTAACGTGAATACGCAATCTTTCTGCCAGGCTAAGCAGCGTTGCCAGCTCTTTGCTTTGCGCAGCGGTCACGTTATAGGCGGGACTTAGCGAATCTTCGCTGTAATCAAAGCGCAGGGAGTCCGGTTCCATATCCAGCTCGCGAGCCATCGTGCCTGTCAACCAGGCCATTTGCTCTCGTTCGCCCAGGGACATTGCCGGACGCGGAAATGCCCTTTGTAACGTTCGGCTAGCGGGAAATGCCAACATAATGTGATGACGGTGTGGCAGTTCACGACTCCACGGTAACAACGTTTTAGTCAGCCGTTCCGCGTCAATAATGCGCCCATCTTTGATAATGTCGGTCGCCAGCGGCAAACGCCACCAGCGTTGCAAAAAGCATTCTTTCGCGCCACGCACGATAGCAACCGCCACCGCTTCTTGCTGTTGTAAATGCAAACCAATTTGCCAGGTCTTAAATGCCATTGTGATGATCTCCTTATCCCCCGTCACTCTGACGGGTATATCAATGCGTCTGGCTTGCCTTTATACTACCGCGCGTTTGTTTATAAACTGCCCAAATGAAACTAAATGGGAAATTTCCAGTGAAGTTCGTAAAGTATTTATTGATCCTTGCAGTCTGTTGCATTCTGCTGGGAGCAGGCTCGATTTATGGCCTCTACCGCTACATCGAGCCACAACTGCCGGATGTGGCGACATTAAAAGATGTACGCCTGCAAATTCCGATGCAGATTTACAGCGCCGATGGCGAGCTAATTGCTCAATACGGTGAAAAACGTCGTATTCCGGTTACGTTGGATCAAATCCCGCCGGAAATGGTGAAAGCCTTTATTGCGACGGAAGATAGCCGCTTCTACGAGCATCACGGAGTTGACCCTGTGGGGATCTTCCGTGCGGCAAGCGTGGCGCTGTTCTCCGGTCACGCATCGCAAGGGGCGAGCACCATCACCCAACAACTGGCGAGAAACTTCTTCCTGAGTCCAGAACGCACGCTAATGCGTAAAATTAAGGAAGTCTTCCTCGCGATTCGTATTGAACAGTTGCTGACGAAAGACGAGATCCTCGAGCTTTATCTGAACAAGATTTATCTCGGTTACCGCGCCTATGGTGTCGGTGCTGCGGCACAAGTCTATTTCGGTAAAACCGTCGATCAATTGACGTTGAACGAAATGGCGGTGATTGCCGGGCTGCCTAAAGCCCCTTCCACCTTCAACCCGCTCTATTCAATGGATCGAGCCGTCGCGCGGCGTAACGTCGTGCTGTCGCGAATGCTGGACGAAGGGTATATCACCCAACAGCAGCTTGATGAGACTCGCACCGAAGCGATTAACGCCAACTATCACGCACCGGAGATCGCTTTCTCAGCGCCGTATCTCACCGAAATGGTACGTCAGGAGATGTATAACCGTTACGGCGAAAACGCTTATGAAGACGGCTATCGCATTTACACGACCATTACCCGCAAAGTGCAGCAGGCCGCACAGCAAGCCGTGCGTAATAACGTACTGGACTACGACATGCGTCACGGCTATCGCGGCCCGGCCAATGTGCTGTGGAAAGTAGGTGAATCAGCGTGGGATGACAAAAAGATTACCGATACGCTGAAGGCGCTGCCAACCTATGGTCCGCTGCTACCTGCCGCTGTCACCCGCGCCAACCCGCAGGAAGCGACAGCAATGCTGGCGGACGGAACATCTGTGACGCTGCGTATGGAAGGGATTCGCTGGGCACGGCCTTATCGTTCCGATACTCAGCAGGGACCGACGCCGCGTAAAGTGACCGATGTTGTGCAAACAGGCCAGCAAATCTGGGTTCGCCAGGTGGGCGATGCCTGGTGGCTGGCACAGGTGCCGGAAGTAAACTCGGCGCTGGTATCGATCAATCCACAAAACGGCGCGGTTATGGCGTTAGTCGGTGGCTTTGACTTCAACCAAAGCAAATTTAACCGCGCTACCCAGGCACTGCGTCAGGTTGGTTCGAATATCAAGCCGTTCCTCTACACCGCTGCGATGGATAAAGGTCTGACGCTGGCAAGTATGTTGAACGATGTGCCGATTTCCCGCTGGGACGCAGGCGCGGGTTCTGACTGGCAGCCGAAAAACTCACCGCCGCAGTACGCCGGTCCAATCCGTTTACGTCAGGGGCTGGGTCAGTCGAAAAACGTGGTAATGGTACGTGCGATGCGAGCGATGGGCGTGGACTATGCCGCAGAGTATTTGCAACGCTTCGGCTTCCCGGCACAAAACATTGTCCACACTGAATCGCTGGCACTGGGTTCCGCTTCCTTCACGCCGTTGCAGGTGGCGCGCGGGTACGCAGTGATGGCTAATGGTGGCTTCCTGGTCGACCCCTGGTTTATCAGCAAAATTGAAAACGACCAGGGCGGCGTGATTTTCGAAGCGAAACCGAAAGTAGCCTGCCCGGAATGTGATATTCCGGTGATTTACGGCGATACGCAAAAATCGAACGTGCTGGAAAACAGCGACGTTGAAGACGTGGCTATCTCTCGCGAACAGCAGAATGTTTCTGTTCCGATGCCGCAGCTTGAGCAGGCAAATCAGGCATTAGTGGCGAAGACTGGCGCGCCAGAATACGCTCCACACGTCATCAGCACACCGCTGGCATTCCTGATTAAGAGCGCCCTGAACACCAATATTTTTGGTGAACCAGGCTGGCAAGGCACCGGCTGGCGCGCAGGTCGTGATTTGCAACGTCATGATATCGGCGGGAAAACCGGGACGACTAACAGTTCGAAAGATGCGTGGTTTTCGGGTTACGGTCCGGGCGTTGTGACCTCGGTATGGATTGGCTTTGACGATCACCGTCGTAATCTCGGTCACACCACGGCTTCCGGGGCGATTAAAGATCAAATCTCCGGTTACGAAGGCGGTGCGAAGAGCGCCCAACCAGCATGGGACGCTTATATGAAAGCCGTTCTGGAAGGTGTACCGGAACAACCGCTGACGCCGCCGCCAGGTATTGTGACGGTGAATATTGATCGCAGCACCGGGCAACTGGCCAACGGCGGCAACAGCCGCGAAGAGTACTTCATTGAAGGTACACAGCCTACACAGCAGGCGGTGCGCGAGGTGGGAACGACCATTATCGATAATGGTGAGGCACAGGAATTGTTCTAAAAACGACGCCCGGCAGCGTTAATGTTGCCGGGCTTTTACTATGGAAGATGTCGATGAAAATGGAAAGTCACTCTCCTTCTCCTTCGGAGAATTGCAGCGAAAGTAATCGTCAGTTCACCCGGCAATATGCCCCATTCAGCCTTAACCAGACTGATTTTCTAACCATCTACGGCCTTGTTTTACGAAGGTATCATCCCGATAAAGTGCCACGCCTACACAAAGCGGCTCTCTATGACATCATTGCTGTCACGTTTTTCTTGCTATTCCCTGCATCTCTCGTGATTTTAGGGATATTTAATATAGAAATTGAATTATCAGTCTGGAATAACGTCACCGATGACCTTCTGTTTATCCTCAATAAAAACAAAGTATTAGTTATCGTATTTTGGCTACATGGTATGTTTTTTTCAGTAAAGACCTACTGGACAAGGTATAAGCAGAAAAAAGCACAGTCTGATATCTACAATCAAAACGCAATAACGGAAGGATTGAACTTTCAAATCGATGAGACTGGTGTTAAATGCTGGAAAAAATCTGGCACCCACAGCTTTTGTGTCTGGTCAGAGATAAATGACCTTATCCCCTATAAAGATATATTTGTATTGGTTATGAACAAGTCAAGTTTTATATGGCTGAGTGATAAAGAAGAGGAAGCACTGGCGTTTATTCACGAAAAACTCGCCCAGTCACGCCAGCCTGCATAACCAGGGGCTTTACAACCGCCCCTGCCCCTTCAACCACTCGCGCACGAGGAACAGCGCACTGACATTGCGCGCTTCATTGAAGTCAGGCTCTTCGAGCAAATCCATCATATGCGCCAGCGGCCAGCGAACCTGCGGTAGTGGCTCTGGTTCGTCGCCTTCCAGCGATTCAGGGTAAAGATCCTGCGCCACCACGATATTCATTTTGCTGGAGAAGTAAGACGGTGCCATGCTGAGTTTCTTCAAAAAAGTCAGATCCCTTGCGCCAAATCCCACTTCTTCTTTGAGTTCGCGGTTTGCCGCTTCATAGACACTTTCACCGGGGTCAATTAACCCTTTCGAAAATCCTAACTCGTAGGATTCGGTTCCCACCGCGTATTCGCGGATCAAAATCAGGTGATCGTCCACAATTGGCACAATCATCACGGCTTCCCGGTTGGTTGGACGCATTCGTTCATAAACACGCCGCACGCCGTTGCTGAACTCCAGATCCACGCTTTCGATGGTAAACAATCGGGAACGGGCTACAGTTTCAACATTCAGAATGGTGGGTTTTTGTAATGATTTGCTCATCGTGGAATCTATGCTGTGAAATCAGCAGTTATTGTGCGATATCGGACACGCATTCGGCAATGTGAATTGCATGTTATTTACATTTACGTAACTTAATAAATAATCATTCTCAAATCAAATTAAAAGTCAATAGGTTGAAATAACTCCAGGAATTTGCTGATATTCCGCCCTCAGAGGGTTTGCTATGATCACCGGTCACTGGGATGCGCTTAATGATGCTCAAGTTCAACTCCACGCTTGCCGATAGCCAACCGCAGAATCCTATATTGTGTCCAGGATGCGACTAATCACACCTGACAAATTAAGTAAGATGGGGAAAGCATGAGCACCATTGTGATTTTTTTAGCTGCTTTGCTGGCCTGCTCACTACTTGCGGGATGGCTGATAAAGGTGCGCTCCAGACGGCGTCAACTGCCCTGGACTAACGCCTTCGCTGATGCGCAAACGCGCAAACTCATGCCTGAAGAACGTAGCGCCGTTGAAAATTATCTCGACAGCCTGACGCAGGTTTTGCAGGTTCCTGGCCCGACGGGTGCCAGCGCAGCCCCCGTTTCACTGACGCTGAACGCTGAAAGCAACAACGTCATGATGCTGACACACGCCATCACGCGTTATGGCATTTCGACCGACGATCCTAACAAATGGCGTTATTATCTCGATTCGGTGGAAGTCCACCTGCCCCCGTTCTGGGAGCAGTACATCAACGATGAAAATAGCGTTGAACTGATCCATACCGATTCGCTGCCGCTGGTTATTTCTCTCAACGGTCATACGCTGCAAGAGTACATGCAGGAAACTCGCGGCTATGCGTTACAGCCTGTCCCGTCAACGCAGGCGTCGATTCGCGGTGAAGAAAGCGAGCAAATCGAACTGCTCAATATTCGCAAAGAAACGCATGAAGAGTATGCGCTTAGTCGCCCGCGTGGGCTACGCGAAGCGTTGCTGATTGTCGCCTCTTTCCTGATGTTCTTTTTCTGCCTGATTACCCCGGATGTATTTGTCCCGTGGCTGGCTGGCGGCGCGTTACTGCTGCTGGGAGCTGGTCTGTGGGGGCTATTTGCGCCACCAGCAAAATCATCCCTGCGGGAGATCCACTGTCTGCGTGGTACGCCGCGTCGTTGGGGATTGTTTGGCGAAAACGATCAGGAACAGATCAACAATATTTCGCTCGGTATTATCGACCTGGTCTATCCCGCACACTGGCAGCCTTATATTGCGCAGGATCTGGGGCAGCAAACGGATATCGATATCTATCTTGATCGGCACGTGGTACGTCAGGGACGCTATCTTTCACTGCATGACGAAGTTAAAAACTTCCCGCTGCAACACTGGCTACGCAGTACGATTATCGCAGTGGGTTCGCTGCTGGTGCTGTTTATGCTGCTGTTCTGGGTTCCACTGGATATGCCGCTGAAATTCACCCTCTCGTGGATGAAAGGTGCGCAGACCATTGAAGCCACCAGCGTTAAACAACTGGCAGATGCCGGAGTACGTGTAGGCGATACCTTACGTCTTAGCGGTACAGGGATGTGTAATATCCGCACGTCAGGCACCTGGAGCGCGAAAACCAATTCACCGTTTTTACCATTTGACTGCTCGCAGATCATCTGGAATGACGCCCGTTCATTGCCATTACCAGAATCTGAGCTGGTCAACAAGGCCACGGCACTGACCGAGGCAGTAAACCGCCAGTTGCACCCGAAACCGGATGATGAATCTCGCGTCAGCGCCACATTGCGTTCAGCAATTCAGAAATCCGGCATGGTACTGCTCGATGACTTTGGCGACATCGTGCTGAAAACCGCCGATCTCTGTGCCGCCAAAGATGATTGTGTTCGGTTGAAAAATGCGCTGGTGAATCTCGGCAACAGTAAGGACTGGGACGCACTGGTAAAACGCGCTAACGCTGGAAAACTCGACGGCGTGAATGTGTTACTCCGCCCGGTGAGCGCAGAATCACTCGATAACCTGGTGGAAACCTCCACAGCACCATTCATTACTCATGAAACGGCGCGAGCGGCGCAATCACTGAATAGCCCGGCACCGGGAGGATTCCTGATTGTCAGCGACGAAGGCAGCGATTTTGTTGATCAGCCCTGGCCTTCGGCATCACTTTACGACTACCCGCCGCAAGAACAGTGGAACGCTTTCCAGAAACTGGCGCAAATGCTGATGCATACGCCGTTTAACGCCGAAGGTATCGTCACCAATATTTTTACCGATGCCAACGGTACGCAGCATATCGGCTTGCACCCCATCCCGGATCGCTCCGGCCTGTGGCGCTATCTGGGCACGACATTGCTGTTGCTGACGATGCTGGGCAGTGCCATCTATAATGGCGTACAGGCCTGGCGTCGTTATCACCGTCATCGTACTCGCATGATGGAAATTCAGGCCTATTATGAAAGCTGCCTGAATCCACAACTGATCACCCCTTCAGAAAGCCTTATCGAATAACACGTTTGCGCGGCAGGTTATGCTACCCTGTCGCGCAAATTGCTTCACTCTGGAGATTTCCCTCATGCATATCAACATTGCCTGGCAGGACGTAGATACCGTTCTGCTGGATATGGACGGCACGTTGCTCGACCTCGCCTTCGATAACTATTTCTGGCAAACGCTGGTGCCTGAAACCTGGGGCGCGAAAAACGGGGTCACGCCACAGGAAGCGATGGAATATATGCGCCAGCAATATCACGACGTGCAGCATACGCTAAACTGGTACTGTCTTGATTACTGGAGTGAGCAACTGGGTCTGGATATCTGTGCGATGACCACCGAGATGGGACCGCGCGCCGTACTGCGTGAAGATACCATTCCGTTTCTTGAGGCACTTAAAGCCAGCGGTAAGCAGCGAATTTTGCTCACCAACGCGCATCCGCATAACCTGGCGGTAAAACTTGAGCATACCGGTCTCGACGCGCACCTTGATTTATTACTTTCCACCCACACATTTGGTTATCCGAAAGAGGATCAGCGGTTATGGAATGCGGTGGCCGAAGCTACGGGTCTGAAAGCTGAAAGAACGCTGTTTATCGATGACAGCGAAGCGATTCTCGATGCTGCCGCGCAATTTGGTATTCGTTACTGCCTCGGCGTCACTAATCCCGACTCAGGGATTGCTGAAAAACAGTATCAGCGCCATCCGTCACTGAATGACTACCGCCGCCTGATCCCCTCGCTAATGTGAAGGAGACGCCATGAAAGAAAAACCTGCTGTTGAGGTTCGACTGGATAAATGGCTATGGGCCGCCCGTTTTTACAAAACCCGCGCGCTGGCTCGTGAAATGATCGAAGGCGGTAAGGTGCATTACAACGGGCAGCGCAGTAAGCCGAGTAAAGTCGTCGAACTGAATGCCACGCTCACTCTACGCCAGGGAAATGACGAGCGAACGGTAATCGTGAAGGCGATTACTGAACAGCGTCGCCCCGCCAGCGAGGCAGCCTTGCTGTATGAAGAGACTGCACAAAGTGTAGAGAAACGCGAAAAAATGGCGCTGGCACGTAAACTTAATGCCTTAACCATGCCGCATCCGGACCGACGCCCGGACAAAAAAGAGCGCCGCGACCTGTTACGATTTAAACACGGCGACAGTGAATAACTGTCACCTGCAAGAGAGATGATTATGCCGCAACATGACCAATTACATCGTTATCTGTTTGAAAACTTTGCCGTTCGCGGCGAACTGGTAACCGTTTCGGAAACCCTGCAACAGATCCTTGAGAATCACGATTACCCGCAGCCCGTTAAAAACGTGCTGGCAGAACTGCTGGTTGCGACCAGCCTGTTAACCGCTACGCTGAAGTTTGATGGTGATATCACCGTACAGCTGCAAGGCGACGGCCCGATGAATCTGGCGGTTATTAACGGTAACAACAACCAGCAGATGCGTGGCGTGGCGCGCGTACAGGGCGAAATTCCGGAAAATGCTGACCTGAAAACGCTGGTTGGCAATGGTTACGTGGTGATCACAATTACTCCAAGCGAAGGTGAACGCTATCAGGGCGTGGTTGGTCTGGAAGGTGATACCCTGGCGGCCTGCCTGGAAGATTACTTTATACGTTCTGAACAGCTGCCGACGCGCCTGTTTATTCGCACCGGCGACGTAGATGGCAAACCGGCTGCGGGCGGTATGTTGTTGCAGGTAATGCCTGCGCAAAATGCCCAGCAGGACGACTTCGACCATCTGGCGACGCTAACCGAAACCATCAAAACCGAAGAACTGCTGACCTTACCGGCAAACGAAGTGTTGTGGCGTTTGTATCACGAAGAAGAGGTGACGGTTTACGATCCGCAGGATGTTGAGTTCAAATGCACCTGCTCGCGTGAACGTTGCGCCGATGCGCTGAAAACGCTGCCGGATGAAGAAGTGGATAGCATCCTGGCGGAAGATGGCGAAATTGACATGCATTGTGATTACTGCGGTAACCACTATCTGTTCAATGCGATGGATATTGCCGAGATCCGCAACAACGCGTCTCCGGCAGATCCGCAGGTGCATTAATTAGTTTTTCCGGCGGAGATAACTCTGCCGGATTTCATGACGCAATTGCCTGATGCGTTGCGCTTATCAGGCCGACGGTATAAATCGCAAGTTATTGTAGGTCAGCTAAAGCGCCGCATCCGGCAAAAATTAGATACGCGTTGTCATTCATTCAGATTCAAATCCAGCGTTTCACCATCCACCGTAAGATTGCGCCACGTTTTAGGCTTCGTCCCCAGTTTTCCTTCCTTCGCGGCAGTGAGTAATTTCTCTTTCGTTATTTCACGCGGAAGTAAACTCATCGCAAGCTCTTGCCATTCTTTCTTGTCAGGATCAAAGCCATAAACAACATATCTTTCATCATTAAAAGCGAAAAGGATCCTCTCTGCCCTGCCATCACTATTCAGATCTTGCTCGACCAGTACGCAGGCGTCTTTTTCAATACAGGTCATCACGTTATAGCGTTCTTTGATTAAGGCCGACCAGAATGTCGCATCCGGTTTACCTGAACCTGGGGCAATTAACACATTATCGGCTAATGCTTTTTCCGATACCTGCTGAAGATGTTGCTCCCCATCAAACGCCATTAGCAGATCCCGCGCGCGTTTCGGGTCTTTCATATACCTGGCATCGCTTTTCAGCGACTCAAGCGCAGCACGTCCATAGCGACCGCTCTGCTCGAGCATGTAGATACTTACCTGGTCTGGCGTGTTTTTGCCGCTCTGATAACGCGCCATATGACTGTTCACGCTAATACGCATACTGTCCAGCACCGGCGAATTAAGAAGCACCAGTATCGCCAGCACCAATAACGAAACCGTAAGGTTCACTTTGCTCTGAAAAACAAGGGGATTTTGCCCTTTACGCCAGACAATACTGACAAAATATCCCAGCGACCAAACCAGTAACACCACCACAACCAACACACCATGCAAGCGTTCCGTAGTCCAGCCGTACTGAGCGACCCGCAGCCATAACGCCCAGGCGGCGACTAACACATACAATGGGGCGACCAGCAGAGCGGTTTTAATCAGGCAACGCAACGGACCAGTCCAGGGAAGTGACGCTTTTTGCGGATCGCGGACAATGGTCATTAAGAGCAATTGCAAAAAGGCCAGCGTCAAAAGCAACCCGGCAGCGGAGATGTGGCGAGAAATCGCGCTCAGGCCCGTAAACGGCAGGGTGATAATAAACATCAGGGTTAGCAATGATACTAACGGCAGCAACCCCGTGGCGATTAACGTGGACAACTTTTGAATGGAGTCGATTAAACGAGACTGTGTCCGCGCAAGGATCACCGCCAGTGCGGTAACCAGACCTGACGTAAGATAAATAAACCAGTCGGTTGTAAAAAAGAGCGTTTTAAAAAACGTGATGCCAACGAGTTTAAATAACTCACTCCACAGTAAAAGCACCAGCCACGTCAGGCCATTGGCGATAAAAATCACCAATAATATAAGTACGTTATGCCATACCGACTGGTAAAAATAGCTATAGCGGGTATTGTCATTACGCTCACGCAGACTCTGTTGTATCCACGGCAGCAACATCATTCCCATCAGCAGCAGATAACACCCAAAATCCCAAAGCGCCTTTTCCGCTCTCCAGGGACTCATGCCATCAATTTGCCACTTCAGCCAGCCGCTCATCCCGAGAGTGGCAATCAACACTATCGCCAGCCATCCCCAAAGTCGCTTCTGTTTGAAGGACACTACAGAAAATAACAAAACGGATGAAAGCGCCACGGTCGCAGGTACGCCATAAACTATCCAACTGTTATTTTTACTGGCAAGCCAGGAGATCAGCAGGTAGCAAACTAATCCCTGGAGTAATCCGGTAGCAACCATTCCCCTGCGTGTCGCGGGTGAAAGCTCAACGTTTTCCATGTTGGTTATCCAGAATCAAAAGGAGAGGTAATTATCGCATCCAGGCAGGACTAATTTGCTTTTTTCAGAAAGTAATCAAAAAAAGTTAGTGTGGTGAATCGATACTTTACTCATTGAATTTGCATCAATTTCACTCAGGAATGCGATTACACTCACAACATTCTCGCCATATAAACTAAGTTTTAACCTTTTAGGAACATTTTCCACACCTAAAATGCTATTTCTGCGATAATACCAACCGTTTCGTGACAGGAATCACGGAGTTTTGTCAAATATGAATTTCTCCAGATACGTAAATCTATGAGCCTTGTCGCGGTTAACACCCCCAAAAAGACTTTACTATTCAGGCAATACATATTGGCTAAGGAGCAGTGAAATGCGCGTTAACAATGGTTTGACCCCGCAAGAACTCGAGGCTTATGGTATCAGTGACGTACATGATATCGTTTACAACCCAAGCTACGACCTGCTGTATCAGGAAGAGCTCGATCCGAGCCTGACCGGTTATGAGCGCGGGGTGTTAACTAATCTGGGCGCCGTTGCCGTCGATACCGGAATCTTCACCGGTCGTTCACCAAAAGATAAGTATATCGTCCGTGACGATACCACTCGCGATACCTTCTGGTGGGCAGACAAAGGCAAAGGTAAGAACGACAACAAACCTCTCTCCCCTGAAACCTGGCAGCATCTGAAAGGCCTGGTGACCAAACAGCTTTCCGGCAAACGTCTGTTTGTCGTTGACGCTTTCTGTGGTGCTAACCCGGACACGCGTCTTTCCGTCCGGTTCATCACCGAAGTGGCCTGGCAGGCGCATTTCGTCAAAAACATGTTTATTCGCCCAAGCGATGAAGAGCTGGCAGGTTTCAAACCAGACTTTATCGTCATGAACGGCGCGAAGTGCACCAACCCGCAGTGGAAAGAACAGGGCCTGAACTCTGAAAACTTCGTCGCGTTTAACCTGACTGAACGTATGCAGCTGATTGGCGGCACCTGGTACGGCGGCGAAATGAAGAAAGGGATGTTCTCGATGATGAACTACCTGCTGCCGCTGAAAGGCATTGCCTCCATGCACTGCTCCGCCAACGTTGGCGAGAAAGGTGATGTTGCGGTGTTCTTCGGCCTTTCCGGCACGGGTAAAACCACCCTTTCCACCGACCCGAAACGTCGCCTGATTGGCGATGACGAGCACGGCTGGGATGATGACGGCGTGTTTAACTTCGAAGGCGGCTGCTACGCGAAAACCATCAAGCTGTCAAAAGAAGCAGAACCTGAAATCTACAACGCCATCCGTCGCGATGCGCTGCTGGAAAACGTCACCGTGCGTGAAGATGGTACTATCGACTTTGATGATGGTTCAAAAACCGAGAACACTCGCGTTTCTTATCCGATCTATCACATCGAAAATATCGTTAAGCCGGTCTCCAAAGCAGGCCACGCAACTAAAGTTATCTTCCTGACCGCAGACGCCTTTGGTGTGCTGCCGCCGGTTTCTCGTCTGACTGCCGATCAAACCCAGTACCACTTCCTCTCTGGCTTCACCGCCAAACTGGCCGGTACTGAACGCGGCATCACCGAACCGACGCCAACCTTCTCCGCCTGCTTCGGCGCGGCGTTCCTGTCGCTGCACCCGACGCAGTACGCAGAAGTGCTGGTGAAACGTATGCAGGCAGCGGGCGCGCAGGCGTATCTGGTTAACACCGGCTGGAACGGCACTGGCAAACGTATCTCGATTAAAGATACCCGCGCCATTATCGACGCTATTCTGAATGGTTCGCTGGATAACGCAGAAACCTTCACTCTGCCAATGTTTAACCTGGCGATCCCGACCGAACTGCCAGGCGTTGACACGAAAATCCTCGATCCGCGTAATACCTACGCTTCTCCGGAACAGTGGCAGGAAAAAGCTGAAACGCTGGCGAAACTGTTTATCGACAACTTCGATAAATATACCGACACCCCTGCGGGTGCTGCGCTGGTAGCGGCTGGTCCGAAGCTGTAATCGGTTAAGTTAAGTGACGAAATCCCCCGTTTCGCGAGATGCGGGGGATTCTTTATAGTAGAAAGGAAGCATCAATGAGCTACGATTTAATGGTGTTTGAACGTAGTGCAGCCCCGCCCTTCGAAATTTTTACTCAACTCTGATTCAAACCTTCCCTAATTTAAATGGGCCGGATGCCCCCGATGACGAACAGTTCGATAAGCTGTAAGCTGGAGGAGTCAGGATTAGATATTTTATTTGACCGACTATTCAATTGGAAAAAATATTATCTATATGGCATGGCATTCAGCTGGTCTGTAGCAGATGACGCATTAAAAAAAGTTCGTGAAATAGCTCACCTTCATCAAGTTGGTTTTTGCAATGTAAGTAGCAATATGGAAGTTGAATAATCTTATCAACACGATGAGTCTATATTCTCGTGTTGTGAGCATAATGTATTAGAAGGGTAAAAAACGGGAGGCACCTTCGCCTCCCATTTTATTTACCCTTCTTTTGTCGCACCCTGCGCCCGCGTTACCGGCAATGGCAGCCAGGCGCGAATGGAAAGCCCGCCTCGCTCGCTGGTGCCAAGTTCCAGCATCCCGTTATGGTTATCGATAATCCGCTGCACAATCGCCAGCCCTAAGCCAGTACCGCTGATAGTGCGCGCGCTGTCACCACGGACAAACGGCTGGAATAGGTGCTTACGTTGCTCCGGTTCAATACCTGGGCCGTCATCTTCCACCTGGAACCAGGCGCGATTCGGCTCTGTGCCGCTGCTGACTTTGATCCAGCCATTGCCGTAACGGGCGGCGTTCACCACCATATTCGCCACCGCGCGTTTGATTGACAGCGGGTGCATTTTCACTTCAATGCTGCCCGGCTCAAGCGCGGTATCAATTTCCCGCTCATAGCCACTTTCGGCGGCAATCACCTCACCAAGCACAGCGTTAAGATCCGCCAACTCCATCGGCATCTCCTGCCCGGTGCGCAGGTAGTCGATAAACTGCTCAATGATGGCGTTGCACTCTTCGATATCTTTATTGATCGATTCTGCCAGATAGCTATCCTGCTCGCTCATCATCTCGGTCGCCAGGCGAATACGCGTCAGCGGCGTGCGCAGGTCATGGCTTACCCCCGCCATCAGCAGCGTGCGGTCATCCGCCAGTTGCTTAACACCAGCCGCCATATGGTTAAAGGCGCGGGTAACCGAACGCACCTCCGAAGCGCCATATTCACGCAGCGGCGGCGGAATAATCCCTTTACCGACCTGCAAAGCAGCATGTTCGAGATCGACCAACGGTCGGTTCTGAATACGAATAAACAGCCACGCACCACCTATCGCTAACAGCATTATCGCCAGCGTATAGCGGAACAGCGGGGAAAAATCGCCCTGATGAATTTCGGTTAGCGGCACACGCACCCAAATATTGGGCGACAGCCAGGTTTTCAGCCAGACGACAGGCGAGCTTTTGTTGACCTCGACGCGAACTTCCGTCGGGCCGCCGAGCTGCTGCGCCATCTGATGGCTTAAGAATTCATAGTGTTGCGCCCAACGCAGCCCGGCCTCTTCGGCGGCTTCATTGGAGTAGAGAGAGATCCCCAGCTCACGGTAGATCTCCCGACGAAAAGCGGGAGGCACAACTAACTGCGTACCGTCCTCCAGTTGCAGTTTGTCAGTCATCAACATACGCACTTCGTACGCGAGGACTTTATTAAACTGCTGGAGGCTCGGCAAAATCGCGAAGTTCAGCACCACCAGATAAGTCGTCACCAGGCTGACGAACAGCAAGGTGACGATGAGCAATAACGTGCGGGCAAATGAACTTCGTGGCGAGAAGCGCAATCGCCTCATGCTTTAGAACCGTCCGGCACGAAAACATAGCCCAGACCCCAGACGGTCTGAATGTAACGCGGATGCGCCGGATCTTCTTCCACCATGCGGCGCAGACGTGAGATCTGCACGTCGATGGAGCGTTCCATTGCGGAATATTCACGACCACGGGCAAGGTTCATTAGCTTATCGCGAGAGAGTGGCTCACGCGGATGGCTGACCAGCGCCTTCAGTACCGCAAATTCACCGCTGGTGAGCGGCATCGGCTCATCTTCACGGAACATTTCGCGCGTACCGAGGTTAAGTTTGAACTTACCAAAAGCAATTACTGCTTCTTCCTGTGACGGCGCGCCCGGCAGTTCGTTCGCCTGACGGCGCAACACTGCACGAATACGAGCCAGCAGTTCACGCGGGTTAAACGGTTTTGGAATATAGTCGTCAGCGCCAATCTCCAGGCCAACGATACGGTCTACTTCTTCCCCTTTCGCCGTCACCATAATGATCGGCATCGGGTTACTCTGGCTACGAAGACGTCGGCAAATCGACAAGCCATCTTCACCAGGTAACATCAAATCCAGTACCATAAGATGGAAAGATTCACGAGTCAGCAGGCGATCCATCTGTTCTGCATTAGCGACGCTTCGAACCTGGAAGCCTTGTTCGGTGAGATAACGCTCCAGCAGCGCGCGCAGGCGCATGTCGTCATCGACCACCAGAATCTTGTAGTTCTCTTGCATTCTTTGTACTCCCAAAGGTTCGCAACAATTTGTAAGCGTGTATTCTTAAAAAAGCTTACGTTCGTCACCAGCAAAATCTGGTATGAATTTCAGCCTAAATTGTTACAAAGCATATTAAACAGCAGCTTAAGTATACAATTTATTCGGCGAAACATTATTGATTCTGTTGATATGATCACGTTATACCCAATGTGCGCATTATCAAACAGACAAAGGGAATCAACGAGATGAAAACGCCCCTGGTTACCCGGGAAGGGTATGAAAAACTCAAACAAGAGCTAAATTATCTCTGGCGTGAAGAACGCCCGGAGGTCACAAAAAAGGTGACCTGGGCCGCAAGTCTGGGCGACCGCAGTGAAAATGCTGACTATCAGTATAATAAAAAGCGCCTGCGTGAAATCGACCGTCGCGTGCGCTATCTCACTAAATGCATGGAAAATCTCAAAATCGTCGATTATTCCCCGCAGCAGGAAGGCAAAGTCTTTTTTGGCGCGTGGGTGGAGATTGAAAACGACGATGGCGTGACTCACCGTTTTCGAATTGTCGGCTATGATGAAATTTTTGGTCGTAAAGATTACATCTCTATCGATTCCCCGATGGCTCGCGCATTGCTGAAAAAAGAAGTCGGCGATCTGGCAGTAGTGAATACGCCTGCCGGGGAAGCGAGCTGGTATGTTAATGCCATCGAGTACGTGAAACCGTAAGGAAGAGTCTTAACCTCCAGCCTTTGGCTGGCATTTTTGCCAGCCAGTCCGTATAACTATCCCCTGATTTTTGATCCGAAAAGATGAACTCAAACCATGATGAATGATTCGTTCTGCCGCATTATTGCGGGTGAAATTCAGGCGCGCCCGGAACAGGTTGAAGCCGCCGTTCGCCTGCTTGACGAAGGGAATACCGTGCCGTTTATCGCACGTTATCGTAAGGAAATCACCGGCGGTCTGGATGACACGCAGTTGCGTAATCTGGAAACGCGTCTGAGCTACCTGCGTGAACTGGAAGAGAGACGTCAGGCGATCCTCAAGTCTATTTCTGAGCAAGGTAAACTCACCGATGAGCTGGCGAATGCCATCAACGCCACCTTAAGCAAAACCGAACTCGAAGACCTCTACCTGCCCTACAAACCCAAACGTCGTACCCGTGGGCAAATCGCCATTGAAGCAGGTCTTGAGCCGTTGGCCGACCTGCTGTGGAACGATCCGTCACACACGCCAGAAGTCGCCGCTGCACAATATGTTGATGCCGATAAAGGCGTGGCAGATACCAAAGCTGCGCTGGACGGCGCGCGCTATATCCTGATGGAACGGTTTGCCGAAGATGCCGCGCTGCTGGCAAAAGTGCGTGATTATCTGTGGAAGAACGCGCATTTGGTTTCTACGGTGGTGAGCGGTAAAGAAGAGGAAGGGGCGAAATTCCGCGACTATTTCGATCATCACGAACCGCTGTCCACGGTGCCTTCTCACCGCGCGCTGGCGATGTTCCGTGGGCGTAACGAAGGCGTACTTCAGCTTTCGCTGAATGCCGATCCACAGTTCGATGAGCCGCCCAAAGAGAGCTACTGCGAGCAAATCATCATGGATCACCTTGGCCTGCGCCTGAACAATGCCCCGGCGGATAGCTGGCGCAAAGGCGTGGTGAGCTGGACGTGGCGCATCAAGGTACTGATGCACCTGGAAACAGAACTGATGGGCACCGTGCGCGAACGTGCGGAAGATGAAGCAATCAACGTATTTGCCCGTAACCTGCACGATCTGTTGATGGCAGCCCCAGCAGGACTGCGTGCGACGATGGGGCTCGATCCGGGTCTGCGTACCGGGGTAAAAGTTGCGGTGGTCGATGCAACCGGCAAACTGGTAGCGACCGACACCATTTATCCGCACACCGGACAAGCCGCAAAAGCGGCGATGACCGTTGCCGCTTTGTGTGAAAAACATAACGTTGAGCTGGTGGCAATTGGTAACGGTACGGCTTCCCGCGAAACCGAGCGTTTCTATCTCGACGTGCAGAAGCAGTTCCCGCAAGTGACTGCGCAGAAAGTGATCGTCAGCGAAGCAGGCGCATCCGTTTACTCCGCTTCCGAACTGGCAGCGCAGGAATTCCCGGATCTGGATGTTTCTCTGCGTGGCGCGGTATCTATTGCCCGTCGTTTGCAGGATCCGCTGGCAGAGCTGGTGAAAATCGATCCGAAATCTATCGGCGTGGGTCAGTATCAGCATGACGTCAGCCAGACGCAACTGGCCCGCAAACTGGACGCAGTAGTAGAAGACTGCGTAAACGCCGTTGGCGTCGATCTCAACACTGCTTCTGTTCCGCTGTTAACTCGCGTGGCGGGCCTGACGCGCATGATGGCGCAAAACATTGTTGCCTGGCGTGACGAGAACGGTCAGTTCCAGAACCGTCAGCAACTGTTAAAAGTGAGCCGCCTGGGGCCAAAAGCCTTTGAGCAGTGCGCGGGCTTCCTGCGTATTAACCACGGTGATAACCCGCTTGACGCTTCTACCGTTCACCCGGAAGCCTATCCAGTGGTGGAACGCATTCTGGCGGCAACGCAGCAGGCGCTGAAAGATCTGATGGGTAACAGCAGCGAGCTGCGTAACCTGAAAGCCTCTGACTTTACCGATGAGAAATTCGGTGTGCCGACGGTAACCGACATCATCAAAGAGCTGGAAAAACCGGGTCGCGATCCGCGTCCAGAATTTAAAACCGCTCAGTTTGCCGATGGCGTCGAGACAATGAACGACCTGCAACCGGGTATGATCCTCGAAGGTGCTGTCACCAACGTCACCAACTTTGGCGCGTTTGTCGATATCGGCGTGCATCAGGATGGCCTGGTTCACATCTCTTCTTTGTCGAACAAGTTTGTGGAAGATCCGCACACCGTGGTGAAAGCGGGTGACATTGTGAAGGTGAAAGTGCTGGAAGTGGATCTTCAGCGTAAACGTATCGCCCTGACCATGCGTCTGGATGAGCAGCCAGGTGAAACCAACGCCCGTCGCAGCGGCGGTAACGATCGCCCGCAAAACAACCGCCCGGCAGCCAAACCGCGCGGTCGTGAAGCGCAGCCTGCCGGTAATAGCGCGATGATGGATGCGCTGGCGGCGGCAATGGGCAAAAAACGTTAAACATCCTGGTTGGCCTACGGTTCGAATTTGCACGAAATCGTAGGCCAGATAAGGCGTTCACGCCGCATCTGGCAACTCACAACGAGCACCTTGCCTGACATAAAAATGCCGGAAATTATCTCCGGCATTTTTATTCCACAGCTAAATCCACAATATATTTTTGCTAATATTTATCACTGCATTAACAATTAAAACCTTAATTAAACATTAACCAGCCCTAATAATTCGCCATTCGAGTTATATTTTTGCTCCGATATAACCTTGAGCCACATCAACATTGAGTCAGATTATTATCTAAACCAACATTCGCACACATTTTAAGTATTGCTGATAGAAACCATTCTCATTATCATTGTATTGTTGATTATTTAATCTCTCCTTCGTTGGCAAATCATCTGGTCTCATGTCGCTGTCAAACGCCCCATGAGGTAGTTATCCAGTTAATGAGAAACAAGTAGGCCCTTATGCAATACACTCCAGATACTGCGTGGAAAATCACTGGCTTTTCCCGTGAAATCAGCCCGGCATATCGCCAAAAACTGCTTTCTCTTGGCATGTTACCTGGCTCCTCTTTTAATGTGGTGCGCGTCGCTCCACTCGGCGATCCCATTCATATCGAAACCCGTCGTGTGAGCCTGGTATTACGCAAAAAAGATCTGGCCTTATTAGAAGTGGAAGCGGTTTCCTGTTAATACGGTAAGAATAACAATGAAAAAATTAACCATTGGCTTAATTGGTAATCCAAATTCTGGCAAGACAACTTTATTTAACCAGCTCACCGGTGCACGCCAGCGTGTAGGGAACTGGGCTGGCGTTACCGTCGAACGTAAAGAGGGTCAGTTCTCCACCACCGATCATCAGGTCACTCTGGTTGACCTGCCTGGTACTTATTCTCTGACGACCATCTCATCGCAAACTTCGCTGGATGAGCAAATCGCTTGTCACTACATTTTGAGTGGCGACGCCGATCTGCTGATTAACGTGGTGGATGCGTCTAACCTTGAGCGTAACCTGTACCTGACACTGCAACTGCTGGAACTCGGCATTCCCTGCATCGTGGCGCTGAACATGCTCGACATTGCCGAGAAGCAAAATATTCGCATTGAAATTGATGCGCTGTCGGCGCGTCTTGGCTGCCCGGTGATCCCGCTGGTTTCCACGCGTGGTCGCGGTATTGAAGCTCTGAAACTGGCGATTGACCGCTATAAAGCCAACGAGAATGTGGAACTGGTGCATTACGCGCAGCCGCTAATCAATGAAGCCGATGCGCTGGCGAAAGTGATGCCGTCGGACATCCCGCTGAAACATCGCCGCTGGCTGGGTCTGCAAATGCTGGAAGGCGATATCTACAGCCGCGCCTACGCCGGTGAAGCGTCGCAGCATCTGGATGCTGCCCTCGCCCGTCTGCGTAATGAGATGGACGATCCGGCGCTGCACATTGCCGATGCACGTTACCAGTGTATTGCTGCCATCTGCGATGTGGTAAGCAATACCCTGACGGCAGAACCCAGCCGTTTCACCACGGCAGTGGATAAAATCGTGCTCAACCGATTCCTTGGTCTGCCGATTTTCCTCTTTGTGATGTATCTGATGTTCCTGCTGGCTATCAACATCGGCGGGGCGCTACAGCCGCTGTTTGACGTCGGTTCCGTGGCACTCTTTGTGCATGGTATTCAGTGGATTGGCTACACGCTCCACTTCCCGGACTGGCTAACTATCTTCCTCGCCCAGGGCCTGGGTGGCGGTATTAACACCGTTCTGCCACTGGTGCCGCAGATCGGCATGATGTACCTGTTCCTCTCCTTCCTCGAGGACTCCGGGTATATGGCGCGTGCGGCATTTGTGATGGATCGTCTGATGCAGGCGTTAGGCTTGCCGGGTAAATCCTTTGTGCCGTTGATCGTCGGTTTTGGTTGTAACGTACCGTCGGTAATGGGCGCACGAACCCTTGATGCACCACGTGAACGCCTGATGACCATCATGATGGCACCGTTTATGTCCTGCGGTGCTCGTCTGGCAATCTTCGCAGTATTTGCTGCCGCGTTCTTCGGGCAGAATGGCGCACTGGCTGTGTTCTCGCTGTATGTCATCGGTATTGTGATGGCGGTACTGACGGGACTGATGCTCAAATACACCATTATGCGCGGTGAAGCGACGCCGTTTGTCATGGAGCTGCCGGTCTATCACGTACCACACATTAAGAGCCTGATTATCCAGACCTGGCAGCGTTTGAAAGGCTTCGTCCTGCGCGCCGGTAAAGTGATTATCATCGTTAGCATTTTCCTGAGCGCCTTCAACAGCTTCTCGCTGAGTGGGAAAATCGTCGATAACATCAACGACTCGGCGCTGGCCTCTGTCAGCCGTGTGATCACTCCAGTCTTCAAGCCGATTGGCGTGCATGAAGATAACTGGCAGGCAACGGTTGGACTGTTTACTGGCGCAATGGCGAAAGAAGTGGTGGTCGGTACGCTCAACACTCTCTATACCGCAGAAAACATTCAGGACGAAGAGTTCAATCCGGCGGAATTTAACCTTGGTGAAGAGCTGTTCAGCGCAGTAGATGAAACCTGGCAGAGCCTGAAAGACACCTTCAGTCTTAGCGTACTGATGAACCCAATTGAAGCCAGCAAAGGCGACGGCGAAATGGGTACTGGGGCAATGGGCGTGATGGATGAGAAATTCGGTAGCGCGGCGGCAGCTTACAGCTATCTGATATTCGTCCTGCTGTATGTACCGTGTATTTCGGTGATGGGTGCCATTGCCCGTGAATCAAGCCGTGGCTGGATGGGCTTCTCCATCCTGTGGGGGCTAAATATCGCTTACTCGCTGGCAACATTGTTCTATCAGGTCGCCAGCTACAGCCAGCACCCAACTTACAGCCTGGTGTGCATTCTGGCGGTTGTCCTGTTTAACATCGTGGTTATCGGTCTGCTGCGCCGCGCGCGTAGTCGGGTCGATATCGAACTACTGGCAAGCCGCAAAACGGTAAGCAGTTGCTGCGCAGCCAGCACCACTGGCGATTGCCACTAAGGACACGGCAATGGCTTCGCTCATTCAGGTGCGTGATTTGCTGGCGTTACGGGGTCGTATGGAAGCGACCCAGATCAGCCAGACGCTGAACACCCCGCAGCCGATGATTAACGCTATGCTGCAACAGCTGGAAAATATGGGCAAAGCGGTACGGATTCAGGAAGAACCTGATGGCTGCCTCTCTGGCAGTTGTAAAAGCTGCCCGGAAGGAAAAGCCTGTCTGCGTGAGTGGTGGATGTTGCGTTAACCTTGTTCCATCGTTCGTTTTGAAAAGCCCGGTATGCATTAGCTACCGGGCTTTTTTGCGTGCGGCTTTCCATAAAAATGCAACTCTTGCAGAGTGGCGTAAGTTCCTCTGAAAGTGTCTCGCAAGGATGAAAACTCGCTAATGCATAGCCGTGGAGTGGCGCGTAAAGTCACGGCATTCAAAAAAACAGGTGAAGGAACGCCATGAGCAAAAAGCAGAGTTCCACCCTACACGATGCGCTGTTCAAACTCTTTTTACGCCAACCGGACACGGCACGTGATTTCCTTGCGTTCCATTTACCGGCCCCCATTCACGCGCTCTGTGATATGAAAACCCTCAAGCTGGAGTCGAATGACGATCTGCGTGAAAGCTATTCCGACGTGCTGTGGTCGGTGAAAACGGAGCAAGGGCCAGGATACATCTATTGCCTGATTGAACATCAAAGCACCTCAAACAAATTGATCGCATTTCGCATGATGCGTTATGCCATTGCCGCAATGCAAAACCACCTTGATGCAGGATACAAAACGTTGCCGATGGTCGTACCGTTGTTGTTTTACCACGGCATTGAAAGCCCCTATCCCTATTCGCTGTGTTGGCTGGATTGTTTCGCCGATCCCAAACTGGCAAGGCAGCTTTATGCCTCTGCATTTCCGCTGATTGATGTCACCGTCATGCCTGATGATGAAATCATGCAGCACCGACGCATGGCGCTGCTGGAGTTAATTCAAAAACATATTCGTCAACGCGACCTGATGGGGCTGGTAGAGCAAATGGCTTGCTTATTAAGTAGTGGGTACGCTAATGACAGACAAATCAAAGGACTGTTTAATTACATACTGCAAACAGGCGACGCGGTACGTTTTAACGATTTTATCGACGGCGTTGCCGAACGTTCACCGAAACACAAGGAGAGTTTAATGACTATTGCGGAAAGATTGCGGCAGGAAGGGTTTCAGAAAGGTATACGTACCAACGCCCTAAATATTGCCAAAACCATGCTGGATGCCGGAGTCTCTCTTGAGGACGTTCTGCGATTTACCAGCCTGACGGTTGAAGACCTTGCTGAAATAAATCATCAATAACGTAAAGGATGGTTTTAATGACAGATGCAGAAAGAGAATATCTTATTAGTTACCTGATTGGTTATTTATTGGGTCGACGCCTGGAAGCCCTGGATACCGCCAAAAGAATGCTGTAATCCGGAGTCCCTCTTGCAGATATCATGCGCTTTACCGGGGTGTCAGAAGAAGAGTTGGCTGCGGCGAGTCAGGAAAGTTCTGTCTCGCCATTTCTAAAGCCACCTACACCCTCTGCTTCAACGCTACCAGCTGCTGACAAAACTCGTCTGGATGTGAAATAAACGGCGCATGGGCCGCTTTGGCGAAGATATATGATTCGCTGTGCGGCCAGAGTTCATCCAGCATCGGCACTACTTTGCGCGGCACCAGACCGTCGAGATAACCATACAATCGCAAAAACGGCATTGGTACGTTCTGCAGCGGCTGACGAAGATCGACCGTTTTCAGGATTTCCAGCCCACCATTGAGCACCTCAACCTCCGGCATCGGTAATGCCAGAACGGTTTTCTTCAGCGCCCGCGCATCCTGGCGCGCCGTTTCAGTACCCATGGTTTGTAACGCCAGGAACCGCTCCACTGTACGCTGAAAATCATCACTGAGTTGCTGCTGGAAACCCGCCAGCACGTCCGGTTTTATCCCCGGCCACCCATCGCGGGCACTAAAACAAGGTGACGACGCCACGGTGACCAGCGCCTGAACACGCTCGGGATAGGCTAATGCAATCTGACTTGCCACCAGCCCGCCCAGGCTCCAGCCTAACCAAATGGCTTTATCCGGTGCCTGTTGCAGCACGACTTCAGCCATGTCAGCAAGCGACATCGCACCAAATCCCTGACTGCGCCCGAAACCAGGCAGATCAACAAGATGTAACGTAAAATGCGAGCTAAGTTCCTCGTCAATGCAACGCCACACTTCGGCATTCAGTCCCCATCCGTGCAGCAGCACAAGATGAACATTCCCCTGACCTTTGGTCTGCCACCAGATGTTATTCATCCTCTATTGTTCTCTTTTGACTCACAAGGATGAACATATGCTAACAGTACCGGGATTATGCTGGCTATGCCGAATGCCGCTGGCGCTAGGTCATTGGGGGATTTGCTCGGTCTGCTCCCGCGCCGCACGTACAGATAAAATGCTATGCCCGCAATGTGGATTACCCTCTACACACTCACATCTTCCCTGTGGTCGCTGTCTGCAAAAACCGCCGCCGTGGCAAAGACTGCTCACTGTTGCCAACTATGCGCCGCCCTTAAGTCCGCTCATCCACCAGCTTAAGTTTTCCCGGCGCAGTGAAATCGCCAGTGCGCTAGCACGTTTGTTACTATTGGAAGTCTTACACGCCCGTCGCACCAGCGAATTACATCTGCCGGATCGTATCGTCAGTGTCCCGTTATGGCGGCATCGCCACTGGCGTCGGGGATTTAATCAGAGCGATTTGCTGTGTCAGCCGTTATCACGCTGGTTGCACTGCCAATGGGATAGCGAAGCCGTCACACGAACAAGAGCCACTGCAACCCAGCATTTTCTCAACGCCCGTCTGCGCAAGCGCAACCTGAAAAATGCCTTTCGCCTTGAATTGCCCGTGCAAGGTCTCCATATGGTGATTGTGGATGATGTCGTTACCACCGGAAGTACCGTCGCAGAGATTGCGCAGTTGCTTTTACGCAATGGTGCGGCGACTGTCCAGGTCTGGTGCCTTTGTCGAACCTTGTAGAGCCTCGATGATGGGCGTATTATAACCAACTAAAATAGTCAACTATTAGGCCATTACTATGATCCGTATTTCCGATGCTGCACAAGCGCACTTTGCCAAACTGCTGGCAAACCAGGAAGAAGGGACACAAATCCGCGTATTTGTGATTAACCCTGGCACACCTAACGCTGAATGCGGCGTTTCTTATTGTCCGCCGGACGCTGTGGAAGCCACCGACACCGCCCTGAAATTTGACCTGCTGACCGCGTATGTTGATGAGTTAAGCGCACCATACCTGGAAGATGCAGAGATCGACTTTGTTACCGACCAGTTGGGTTCCCAGCTAACGCTGAAAGCACCGAACGCCAAAATGCGTAAAGTGGCTGACGATGCGCCGCTAATGGAGCGCGTCGAGTATATGCTGCAATCGCAGATTAACCCGCAGCTTGCCGGTCACGGTGGTCGCGTTTCGCTGATGGAAATCACCGAAGACGGTTACGCCATTCTGCAATTTGGCGGCGGCTGTAACGGCTGTTCCATGGTCGACGTAACGCTGAAAGAAGGGATCGAAAAGCAGCTGCTGAACGAATTCCCGGAACTGAAAGGTGTGCGCGATCTCACCGAACACCAGCGCGGCGAACACTCTTACTACTAAGTTATCCCCTCTTTTGTAGATTGCCCGATGCGACGCTAAAGTGTCTTATCGGGCTTTCGTTGTTCTTATGGCGCAGCTTTACTCCGTCCCCCTTCGTTTCCCCACGATAATATGACCAACCTCTCATAATTTAAATTTACCCCGCTCTGGTGATTCTCAAGCGCATTATGTTACCCGTATCATTCTCATGGGCACCAAACACACTCATAACATCTGACTACACTAATACGTTTTAGGGGTCATCAGCCGTGGTGCCGTTATATCTCTGTTCCCAGTTGGGACAACCAGGATTTGTCGTCAGAAACCTGACGTTACCCATAACAAATTAAAGGCCAGGTAAATCATGCCATTAGTCATTGTTGCTATCGGTGTTATCTTGTTATTACTCCTGATGATCCGCTTCAAAATGAACGGCTTCATCGCTCTCGTCCTGGTGGCGCTTGCTGTTGGATTAATGCAAGGGATGCCGCTGGATAAAGTTATTGGCTCTATCAAAGCCGGTGTCGGCGGGACGCTCGGTAGCCTTGCCCTGATCATGGGCTTTGGCGCAATGCTGGGCAAAATGCTGGCAGACTGTGGCGGCGCGCAACGTATCGCCACCACGCTGATTGCCAAATTTGGTAAAAAACACATCCAGTGGGCAGTGGTATTGACCGGTTTTACCGTCGGTTTTGCCCTGTTCTATGAAGTAGGCTTCGTGCTGATGCTGCCGCTGGTATTCACCATCGCTGCTGCTGCCAATATCCCGCTGCTGTATGTTGGTGTACCAATGGCGGCTGCACTGTCTGTGACCCACGGCTTCCTGCCGCCGCATCCGGGCCCGACTGCGATTGCCACCATTTTCAATGCCGATATGGGTAAAACCCTGCTGTACGGTACTATTCTGGCGATCCCGACCGTGATTCTCGCGGGTCCGGTTTACGCTCGCGTGCTGAAAGGCATTGATAAGCCGATCCCGGAAGGTCTGTACAGTGCGAAAACCTTTAGCGAAGAAGAGATGCCGAGCTTTGGCGTCAGCGTCTGGACTTCTCTGGTGCCGGTTGTACTGATGGCGATGCGTGCCATCGCTGAAATGATCCTGCCGAAAGGTCACGCTTTCCTGCCGGTAGCAGAGTTCCTCGGTGACCCGGTGATGGCGACATTGATTGCCGTGCTGATTGCGATGTTCACCTTTGGTCTGAACCGTGGTCGTTCGATGGATCAGATTAACGACACGCTGGTTTCTTCCATCAAAATCATCGCGATGATGCTGTTGATCATCGGTGGTGGCGGTGCGTTCAAGCAGGTGCTGGTAGACAGCGGCGTGGACAAATACATTGCTTCCATGATGCATGAAACCAACATTTCTCCGCTGCTGATGGCGTGGTCTATTGCCGCTGTGCTGCGTATCGCGCTGGGTTCTGCAACCGTTGCGGCAATCACTGCGGGTGGTATCGCTGCGCCGCTGATTGCAACGACAGGTGTTAGCCCGGAGCTGATGGTTATTGCGGTTGGTTCCGGTAGTGTGATTTTCTCTCACGTGAACGATCCGGGCTTCTGGCTGTTCAAAGAGTACTTTAACCTGACTATCGGCGAGACCATCAAATCCTGGTCGATGCTGGAAACCATTATCTCAGTGTGTGGTCTGGTAGGCTGCCTGCTGCTGAATATGGTGATTTGATAATACTGATGGCCGGATGCATCGCATCCGGCATCAACCGCACTCTACTTCTTCTTCGCTGCCGCTCTGTGCCGCTTATAACAGATGCCTTCGCGTTTCGAAGACAATGGCTATATTTCTATAAAATATCTTGTATCCCATAAACTCCGGGGGATTTTCATTAAATTTTTTAATGGCTTTACTCTTTACAGAAGCCTTATCACCAAAGAAAACAAGGTCTTCAGTCTCATGATCGGATAATCCATTTTCATAGCCATCAAAGTACCATACATCGCAGCTTCGCCAGATATCTGTATCTACTTCATAGAGATACAATTCGATTTCTGTATCACCCCAAAAGCATTTATTTACTTCATCAAATTCATAGTCACCAATCGTATATTTTTCTTTTATCTTATCTTCAAGGTCTGCCTTGACTAACATGTCCATATCATTTTTCCTTGAAAAAAAGCCTGGTAACGTGTACCAGGCACTTCCTAAATTATTTCTTCGCTGCCGCTCTGCGCCGCCTGTCCAGATCCTTAATCAACTTGTTCACCTCATCATCAGCAAACATCGACTCAAGTGTTGCGGAAAGCTTACGTCGCCAGTTTTTATACTGGTAACTGGTGCCAGGAATATTTACAGGTTCCGCCATATCCAGCCAGTCTTCTGGCTGTAGCCCTAACAGGGCACTATTACTGTCGGCAATATAGCGTTGCAAGCCACGATTAAGCGTCGGCGTCATCGCCATCAGTGATGCCTTATGCCCGGCACGTTTTGGCAGACAGCCATATTTATGCAGCGCATCCAGCAGCCCTTGCTTCGCCAGTTCGCGATCCTGATACAAACCGCGCAGCACCACTTCATCCGGGTACAGCCCCAGCGTTTTGCCCAGCGTTAAATCCCCGCTCTCCCAGTAACCACGCAGCGTAGGCAGATCGTGTGTTGCCGCGACCGCCATCGACTGCTCCGGATACGCTTTTGGTGCGCGGAACGTCTTCTCGTGATCGCTTTCGAAATAGAGCACTTTGTAGGAGTAAACCCCACTACTGCGCAGCTTACCGACAATCTCTACTGGCACCGTGCCAAGATCTTCGCCAATCACCATGCAGCGATGGCGTTTACTTTCCAGCGCCAGAATAGCGAGCAGATCATCCACCGGATAGTGAACATATGCCCCCTGATCCGCCGTTTCGCCATACGGTATCCACCACAAACGCAGCATCGACATTACATGGTCAATTCGCAACGCGCCGCAGTTTTGCATATTGGCACGCAACAGCTCGATAAACGGTTCATAAGCGCGCGCAGTGATGATATGCGGATCCATCGGTGGCAATCCCCAGTTCTGCCCTAACGGGCCGAGGATATCCGGCGGCGCGCCAACCGATGCTTTCAGGCAATATAACTCGCGGTCGCACCAGGTTTCCGCGCCGCCTTCCGCTACGCCAACTGCCAGGTCACGGTACAAACCAATCGGCATTTCATAGCCCTGGCTTATCTCCCAGCAGGCGGCAAACTGGCTGTAAGCCAGCCACTGCAACCAGAGATAAAAATCGACGTCATCACGATGTTCTTCGCAGAACTGACGCACTTCTGGTGAATCCACATTCTGGTACGCCTGCGGCCATGCTGGCCAACCCCAGCGCATTTCGTCCTCTTTCACTTGTTGTGCATGTAGCGCGTCAAACGCTGCCTGCCAGAACAAGCTATCGCCCTGCTCTGCAACAAACTGGCGAAACGCTGCCATCTGTTCATCATCACGTTGCGCGAAACCTTTCCACGCCATCCGCAATGCTGTCATTTTTAGGGCGGTAACCGTGGAGTAATCGACCCAGTCGGCATCCCGCGCCTGTTGCAGCGTCTGTTGTGTGGTCGGCATCTGCCACCAGACCTGTGCCTCTTCGCTAAGATGGAAATCTTCGACGGCGTTAACGTCGATATAAACCACATTCAGCCAGCGGCGAGAAGACGGGCTATACGGGCTGGCGCTTTCCGGGTTTGCCGGATAGAGCGCATGAATCGGGTTCAAACCGATGAACGACCCGCCTCGTTTTGCCACATCCACCAGCATCGCTTTGAGATCGCCAAAATCACCAATGCCCCAGTTTTTTTCCGAGCGCAGCGTATAAAGCTGAACGCAGGCCCCCCACAGCTTTTGTTTATTCAGCAACGCCTGCGGTTCGTAACAACGTTTCGGGGCGACAATCACCCGGCAATGCACGCGCTGTTCGTCCTGGGTAAGCGTCAGCGTGTGATAACCTTCCGGCAGCTTCGTCGGTAGATTGAACGCTTTACCACCGCTCACGTGCCCTTTGTACTGAGTACCTTCTTCGGTGGTCAGCAGCCAGCTATATTCGCCGCTGCCTTCTACCGCCATCGGCATTTTTTTGCCGCTGGTATAAACCATGACATTCGGGACTGGCGTTACCGCCACTTTCGTGGCGGTACGTTGATGCATCGCGTCAAGCAAACGCCGTTTGGTTTCGGCGCTAATCGACTGCGGTTTACCGTGGGCATTGATGTAATTGGGGCTGATCCCCGCCGCCAGCGCGGCATTATCCAGACGTTTGCTTTCCATCGAGCTTCCTTAGCGTTTTGCCTGCCAGATACGAGCCTGATAATCGCGAATAGAGCGATCCGAGCTAAACATACCGCAGCGGGCGGTATTGAGGATCGCCGCGCGAGTCCAGGCCTCCTGGTCGCGGTACAGCACATCCACCTGCTTTTGTGCCTCTACATAGGCTGCGAAATCCGCCATCACCAGATACGGATCGCCGCCTTGTTTGCCTATACTGTGCAGCATCTGGTCGAAGACATGTTTATCACCATCGCTGTATTTACCGCTTTCCAGCTCTTTCAACACGGCGTCCAGAACCTTATCTTTCTTCCGCCATTTCACCGGGTCGTAGCCTTTGGCCAGAATTGCCTTCACTTGTTCCACGGTATGACCAAAAATAAAGATGTTTTCTTCACCGACTTTTTCGGCAATTTCAACGTTCGCGCCATCCAGCGTACCCACGGTTAACGCGCCGTTGAGCGCCAGTTTCATGTTGCCAGTACCAGAAGCCTCTTTCCCTGCAGTGGAGATCTGCTCGGAGATATCCGCCGCCGGGATCAGTTTTTCCGCCGCCGAAACGCAATAATCCGGCAGGAACACCACCTTCAGTTTGTCGCCAACTTGCGGATCGTTGTTGATCACGTCAGCCACTTTATTGATCGCAAAGATAATATTCTTCGCCAGGTAGTAGCCAGGCGCCGCTTTCGCGCCGAAGAGGAAGACGCGCGGTACTCGGTCGGCCTGCGGGTTCTCGCGAATTTCTTTATACAGCGCCAGAATATGCAGCAGATTCAGGTGCTGGCGTTTGTACTCATGCAGACGTTTGATCTGAATATCGAAAATCGCCTGCGGATTGATCTCAATACCGGTACGGGCTTTCACAAACTCTGCCAGACGGACTTTATTCGCCTGTTTGATCTCGCGATATTGCTGACGGAATTTCGCGTCATCGGCAAATTTTTCCAGATGGATCAGTTGATCCAGATCGTTAACCCACTCTTTCTTCAGTGATTTATCCAGCAGCGCCGCCAGTGCCGGGTTGCACTGTTTGATCCAGCGACGTGGGGTAATGCCGTTAGTGACGTTATGGAATTTGTTCGGCCACAGCTGGTGATATTCCGGGAACAAGTCTTTCACCACCAGATCCGAGTGCAACGCCGCCACACCGTTCACCGCAAAGCCGCTTACCACACACATATTGGCCATGCGAACCTGTTTGTCATGCACAACCGCCAGCTTTGCCCACACCGCTTTATCACCCGGCCAGGTTTTTTCCACCAGTTTCTTAAAACGGTTGTTGATTTCATTGATTATCTGCATATGGCGCGGCAGCAGGGCTTTTACCAGTTTCTCATCCCAGCACTCCAGAGCTTCTGGCATCAAAGTATGGTTGGTGTAAGCGAAAGTTTTGCTGGTGATTGCCCAGGCGTCATCCCAGCTCATCTGGTGCTCATCGATCAGCACGCGCAGCAGTTCTGGAATAGCGATAGTCGGGTGGGTATCGTTCAGTTGAATGACTTCGTAATCTGCCAGTTCGTGCAGTTTACGCCCCGCCAGATGATGGCGACGCAGAATATCCGCCACCGAACAGGCACACTGGAAGTATTGCTGCATCAGGCGCAGCTTTTTACCCGCAGTGTGGTTATCGTTTGGATAGAGAACTTTGGTCAGTTTTTCAGCATTGATGCCTTGTTGTTCGGCACGCAGGAAGTCACCGTCATTAAATTTGGTGAGATTGAACGGATGAGCATGAGTCGCCTGCCATAAACGCAGCGGTTGTGCCACACCGTTGTGGTAGCCCAACACTGGAAGATCCCACGCTTGCCCGGTAATGGTAAATTCCGGTTCCCAGCGCCCCTCTTTCGTCACTTTGCCGCCGATGCCCACCTGCACATCCAGAGCTTCGTTATGGCTAAACCACGGGTAGTTGCCGCGATGCCAGTCGTCTGGCGCTTCAGACTGTTTACCATCGACAAAGGATTGACGGAACAAACCATACTGATAGTTAAGACCATAGCCAGTGGCAGACTGCCCGACAGTCGCCATTGAGTCGAGGAAACACGCAGCCAGACGCCCCAGGCCACCGTTACCCAGCGCCGGATCAATCTCTTCTTCCAACAGGTCAGTCAGGTTGATGTCATAAGACTTCAGTGAATCCTGAACAGCCTGATACCAGCCGAGATTTAACAGGTTGTTGCCCGTCAGACGCCCAATCAAAAACTCCATTGAGATGTAGTTAACATGGCGCTGATTCGCCGCCGGTTTAACGAAAGGCTGGGCTCGCAGCATTTCCGCCAGGGCTTCACTCACTGCCAACCACCACTGGCGAGGGGTCATCTCAGCCGCAGAAGTTAAACCATAACGCTGCCACTGGCGTGACAGGGCTTCCTGAAATTGCTTTTCATTAAAAATGGGTTGTGACATAGGAGTTCCAGTTTTCTTAGATATTAAACACAACGTTATCGTTAGTTTGCCAGGCTCCATGTTGACCTTCCTCATCCTACGGGGGATTAGGCGGGGAGGAGTGACGGGGATGAGCAAGAAAATGTGATCACGACCACTTAAAGGTAGTGCAATCAACTGCAAAAGCATCAGCTCAATGCCAGAGAGCGCAGAAAACCTGCTATTAACAGTAAGAAATGGTCGTTGCGTATTATCAAAAAGCGGAAAGCAACTCTATAAATTAAGTAAAGCGGCGAAATAGTTTCAGTAATGAAATATCCATTGAGGGTCATCTCACTGTTAATAGATTTATTAAGATCAACTTTTTAGATAGACCTTTCATCAGGAATTAAGGCGGTATCGTTGCTTTAATAAGGCTTTTGAACTGAAAGAAAACACCCTAAAATCCAGTATCCACGCTGCATTTGCCTTGTTTTAAGATGAAGTATTAATAAAGATTTGGAATTGTGACAGAGTGCAAATTCAGACACATAAAAAATCGTCATCGCTTGCATTGCACAGGTTTCTGACCGAACTTATAACTATTAATTACGAAGCGCAAAAAAAATAATATTTCCTCAATTTCCACAGTGAAGTGATTAACTATGCTGATTCCGTCAAAATTAAGTCGTCCGGTTCGACTCGACCATACTGTGGTTCGTGAGCGCCTGTTGGCTAAACTTTCCGGCGCGAACAACTTCAGGCTGGTGCTAATCACAAGTCCTGCGGGTTACGGGAAGACAACGCTCATATCCCAATGGGCGGCAGGAAAAAACGATTTGGGCTGGTACTCGCTTGATGAAGGCGATAACCAGCAAGAACGTTTCGCCAGCTATCTGATCGCCGCCGTGCAACAGGCAACCAGCGGGCACTGCGCCATCAGTGAAACAATGACGCAAAAACGGCAATATGCCAGTCTGACGTCACTGTTTGCCCAGCTTTTCATCGAACTGGCGGAATGGCATAGCCCACTTTACCTGGTGATCGACGATTACCATTTGATCACCAATCCGGTGATCCACGAATCAATGCGCTTCTTCATTCGCCATCAACCAGAAAATCTCACTCTGGTGGTGCTGTCACGCAACCTTCCGCAGTTGGGCATTGCCAATCTGCGCGTGCGTGACCAACTATTGGAAATTGGCAGCCAGCAACTGACATTTACCCATCAGGAAGCGAAGCAGTTTTTTGATTGCCGTCTGTCATCGCCGATTGAAGCCGCAGAAAGCAGTCGGATTTGCGATGACGTGTCCGGCTGGGCGACGGCGTTGCAGCTAATCGCGCTTTCAGCAAGGCAAAATACCCACTCGGCACATAAATCAGCGCGTCGTCTGTCGGGCATCAATGCCAGTCATCTTTCTGATTATCTGGTCGATGAGGTGTTAGATAACGTTGATCTGACCACTCGTCATTTCCTGCTAAAAAGCGCCATTTTGCGCTCGATGAATGATGCGCTAATCACCCGCGTGACCGGCGAAGAAAACGGGCAAATGCGTCTTGAGGAGATTGAGCGTCAGGGGCTGTTTTTGCAACGGATGGATGATACTGGCGAGTGGTTCTGCTATCACCCGCTGTTTGGCAACTTCCTGCGCCAACGCTGCCAGTGGGAACTGGCGGCGGAACTGCCGGAAATCCACCGTGCCGCCGCAGAAAGCTGGATGGAGCAAGGTTTTCCCAGCGAAGCCATTCATCATGCGCTGGCGGCAGGCGACGCTTTGATGCTGCGCGATATTCTGCTGAATCACGCCTGGAGTTTGTTCAACCACAGCGAACTGTCGCTACTGGAAGAGTCGCTTAAGGCCCTGCCGTGGGACAGCCTGCTGGAAAATCCGCAGTTGGTGTTATTGCAGGCGTGGCTGATGCAAAGCCAACATCGCTACGGCGAAGTAAATACCCTGCTGGCACGAGCCGAACACGAGATCCAGGGCATCAGGGAAGGCACCATGCACGCAGAATTTAACGCTCTGCGCGCCCAGGTAGCCATTAACGACGGTAATCCGGAAGAAGCCGAACGACTGGCAAAACAGGCACTGGAAGAACTGCCTCCGGGCTGGTTCTACAGTCGCATTGTCGCAACCTCTGTACTTGGCGAAGTGTTGCACTGTAAAGGTGAACTTACCCGCTCGCTGGCGCTTATGCAGCAAACCGAGCAAATGGCGCGCCAGCATGATGTCTGGCACTACGCCTTGTGGAGTTTAATCCAGCAAAGCGAAATTCTGTTTGCCCAGGGGTTCCTGCAAACTGCGTGGGAAACGCAGGAAAAAGCGTTCCAGTTGATTAACGAACAGCATCTGGAACAGTTGCCGATGCATGAGTTTCTGGTACGCATCCGTGCGCAACTGTTATGGGCATGGGCACGGCTGGATGAAGCCGAAGCCTCGGCGCGTAGCGGGATCGAAGTTTTATCTTCTTATCAGCCTCAGCAACAGCTTCAGTGCCTGGCAATGTTAATTCAATGCTCGCTGGCTCGTGGCGATCTGGATAACGCCCGCAGCCAACTTAACCGCCTGGAAAACCTGCTGGGGAATGGCAAATATCACAGCGACTGGATCTCTAACGCCAACAAAGTACGGGTGATTTACTGGCAAATGACCGGCGACAAAGCCGCCGCTGCCAACTGGTTGCGTCACACGGCCAAACCGGAGTTTGCGAACAACCACTTCCTGCAAGGCCAATGGCGCAACATTGCCCGTGCACAAATTTTACTCGGCGAGTTTGAACCTGCGGAAATTGTCCTCGAAGAACTCAACGAAAATGCCCGCAGTCTGCGGTTAATGAGCGACCTGAACCGCAACCTGCTGTTGCTCAATCAGTTGTACTGGCAGGCCGGACGTAAAAGCGACGCTCAGCGCGTGCTGCTGGACGCATTAAAACTGGCGAATCGCACCGGATTTATCAGTCATTTTGTCATCGAAGGCGAAGCGATGGCGCAGCAGTTACGCCAGCTGATTCAGCTCAATACGCTGCCGGAACTGGAACAGCACCGCGCGCAGCGTATCCTGCGGGAAATCAATCAACATCACCGACACAAGTTCGCTCACTTTGACGAGAGCTTTGTCGAACGTCTGCTAAATCACCCGGAAGTGCCGGAACTGATCCGCACCAGCCCATTGACCCAACGCGAATGGCAGGTGCTGGGGCTGATTTACTCCGGTTACAGTAACGAACAAATTGCGGGCGAACTGGAAGTAGCAGCGACCACCATCAAAACGCATATCCGCAATCTGTATCAAAAACTCGGCGTTGCCCACCGTCAGGCTGCGGTACAGCACGCGCAGAAACTGCTGAAAATGATGGGATATGGGGTGTGAGTTTGGTCGGATAACACACCTGATCCGATTTGCTTCTCTGCATCATTCAACGCTAACTCGCGTTACGCCATCTGTTTCAGCCAGAGTAAACCGCACTGGCAAGAAACGCTCTACCACCGCGATATTGGTCAGCAGATGGCATGAGGGATGAGCAACCGTAAATTCCCCCGCGCCTACCAGAGCCATCGGCAACACTAACTGGTCTGCGAGATATTCCCCTACCGCAGCCGAACTTGCCAGGTAGCGTTTAACCTCTTTCACCAGTTGGGCGGCAACCACTTCGGCACTGACACGCTTTTCACCAACAGCAAAAAAACGCTCGGTGATGTGTTCGCTGACGACTTCAAGCGAAGCGGTATTTCCTGGCCCCTGCTCGCGCGGCAGACTTTGAATATTCCGCTCATTCAGGGAAAAGCTGGCAGCCAGTACGGACATCTCTCTTTCGCCAACATGATGAGGCACTCCAGCCAGTAACACTTCACCGCACAGTCGCACAATGTTGCCCCGCTCATTCAACGCTAATGCGTTAAGTGATGCCACAGGCGAGACTTCTGTTGTCACCACACCGCCGCCAGCAGGGTAAAAACCATGGCGCAACAGCGTTGTTTGCTGCTGAATCCCCATCCGCGCCAGCAACGGTTCCAGCACACGGCGGATAAAATCCGCAGGCGGTGCAGACTGGTTATCGGTGCCACCGCTGACTTCAACACGCGAAGACCCGTCAGCAAACCACAGCGCGGGCAATACCGTTTGCAGCACCAACATGCAGCTACCTGCGCTACCGATGGCGAAGCGGTAATCGCCGCCGCGCACGATGCCAGGCCGGAAGACCAGGCGCTGCGACCCCAACTCCGCGCCCTCCACCGTCGCTCCGCAAATTTCCGTCGCTGCCTTTACCGCCGTCAAATGCTGGCGCAACAGCCCAGGTTTCGCACGCCCGGCACGAATGCCGATGATGGTAAATGGCTGGCCGGTTATCATCGACAGGCTCAGCGCCGAACGCAGGATCTGCCCGCCGCCTTCACCCTGTGCGCCATCCAGCGCAATCATCCTTTTCATTATTTATCCTTTTACGCACACTACCTGACGCAGGGTATAAACCACTTCCACCAGATCGCTTTGTGCCGCCATCACCGCATCAATATCTTTATACGCCATCGGGATTTCGTCGATGACTTCGGCATCTTTACGGCATTCCACATGCGCGGTGGCACGAATCTGATCTTCCACGCTAAACAGTTTTTTTGCTTTTGTACGGCTCATTACCCGCCCGGCACCGTGGCTGCATGAACAGAAAGATTCTTCATTTCCCAGCCCACGGACGATAAAGCTTTTCGCCCCCATCGACCCGGGAATAATTCCATATTGACCAGCGCGCGCAGACACCGCGCCTTTACGCGTCACATAGATCTCTTCGCCAAAGTGCTGTTCTTTTTGCACATAGTTGTGGTGGCAGTTGATCTCTTCCATCGCCAGCGTTTGCGGCAGTCTTACCGTTTTCTGCGTAATACTCTGCAACGCCGTTACCACGTTTTCCATCATCGCATCGCGGTTAAGGCTGGCAAAAAGCTGCGCCCAGGCCACGGCTTTCAGGTAATCATCAAAGTATTCCGTACCTTCCATAAAGTACGCCAGATCACGCGACGGCAACATCTCAAGCTGTTCCTGCATCTCTTTTTGCGCCAGATCGATAAAGTAAGTTCCGATGGCGTTACCGATTCCGCGTGAACCGGAGTGCAACATAATCCACACCTGATCCGACTCATCAAGGCAGATTTCAATAAAGTGGTTACCCGTTCCCAGTGTTCCCAAGTGTTTGTAATTATTGGTGTTCAGGAAACGTGGATATTTTTGCGTTAACCACTGGTAACCTGCTTCAAGCTCGGCCCATTTATCATCGACGTTAGTCGGCGGATTTTCCCACGCGCCTTTATCACGACGGCTACGATTATTGGAACGCCCGTGCGGCACGGCAGTTTCAATCGCCTGACGTAACTCCGCCAGGTTTTCAGGCAGGTCCGCCGCCGTTAAGGCGGTACGCAGCGCGTTCATTCCACAGCCGATATCCACACCTACCGCCGCCGGAATAATCGCCCCTTTGGTCGGGATCACGCTACCAATAGTAGAACCTTTCCCCAGGTGCACGTCGGGCATTACCGCAATATGTTTGAAAATGAACGGCATCTTCGCCGTATTAATAAGTTGCTGACGCGCATCGGCTTCTACCGGCACGCCTTTGGTCCACATTTTTACCGGGGCATTTTCAGTGGTCAGTAATTCATAATTCATTTTGCTTTTCTCTTTTCGTTGGTATGTCCTGATAATTGCAACCGTCGTGCCAAAAAATTAAATCAGCAAATTAAACTTATAATTAATTGTTTTTATTTAATTAAAGGCACAAAGTCCGTAAACGGAGATTTTCTATAAAGTCACTTACCCGATAATGAAATATCGTCTTTTATAAGGATATCTAAGATGCGTAAAACAGTGGCTTTTGGCTTTGTCGGAACCGTACTGGATTATGCCGGACGCGGCAGCCAACGCTGGTCAAAATGGCGCCCGACGCTCTGTTTATGTCAGCAAGAATCGTTGGTCATCGACCGGCTGGAATTGTTGCATGACGCCCGCTCACGCTCGCTGTTTGAAACGCTTAAACGCGATATCGCCAGCGTTTCGCCAGAAACAGAAGTGGTGAGCGTTGAGATTGAACTGCATAACCCGTGGGATTTCGAAGAGGTCTACGCCTGCCTGCATGATTTCGCCCGAGGTTACGCTTTTCAGCCAGAGTGCGAAGACTATTTAATTCACATCACCACTGGCACCCACGTCGCGCAAATTTGCTGGTTTCTGCTGGCTGAAGCACGTTACCTGCCCGCCCGTCTGGCGCAAACTTCACCACCGCGCAAAAAAGAACAGCCCGATAGCCCAGGCGCGGTGGCGATTATCGATCTCGATTTAAGCCGTTATAACGCCATTGCCAGCCGCTTTGCCGAGGAACGCCAGCAAACGCTCGATTTCCTCAAATCAGGCATCGCCACGCGTAACCCGCACTTCAACCGCATGATTGAGCAGATCGAAAAAGTGGCGATTAAATCCCGCGCACCGATCCTGCTTAACGGCCCGACCGGTGCGGGTAAGTCATTTCTGGCGCGACGCATTTTCGAATTAAAACAGGCGCGACATCAGTTTAGCGGCGCGTTTGTGGAAGTGAACTGCGCCACCCTGCGCGGTGATACCGCGATGTCGGCGCTGTTTGGTCATGTGAAAGGCGCATTTACCGGGGCACGGGAATCGCGGGAAGGTTTATTACGCAGCGCCAACGGCGGCATGTTATTTCTCGATGAGATAGGCGAACTGGGCGCAGATGAACAGGCGATGTTGCTGAAAGCCATTGAAGAGAAAACCTTTTACCCGTTTGGCAGCGATCGCCAGGTGAGCAGTGATTTTCAGCTTATCGCCGGAACGGTGCGCGATTTGCGCCAGTTAGTTACCGAAGGCAAATTTCGCGAAGACCTGTACGCGCGGATCAATCTCTGGACCTTCACCCTGCCGGGGCTACGCCAGCGTCAGGAGGATATCGAGCCTAACCTGGATTATGAAGTGGAGCGCCACGCCTCACTCACCGGCGACCACGTACGGTTTAACACCGAAGCGCGGCGTGCCTGGCTGGCCTTTGCGACATCGCCCCAGGCGACATGGCGCGGTAATTTTCGCGAACTTTCTGCCAGCGTTACGCGCATGGCGACGTTTGCCGATAGCGGGCGCATTACTCTGGATGCGGTGGAAGATGAGATAAACCGTCTGCGCTATAACTGGCAGGAGAGCCGCCCTTCGGCGCTTACGGCGTTGCTGGGCGCGGAGGTGGAAAACATCGATCTCTTTGACCGCATACAACTGGAAAACGTTATTGCTGTCTGCCGTCAGGCAAAGTCACTTTCTGCTGCCGGACGTCAGCTTTTTGATGTTTCGCGCCAGGGCAAAACCAGCGTCAACGACGCGGATCGGCTACGCAAATATCTGGCGCGTTTTGGTCTGACGTGGGAATCAGTGCAGGATCAGCACAGTTCCAGTTGAATATGGTGGTCCGTCAGCACCTGCATCACGCCCGCAGGCGGCGGGGCGTCGGTGTAGACGGCATCGACCATGCTGATACTGCCCATATTGACCATCGCGTTACGGCCAAATTTCGAGTGATCGACAACCAGCATGACGTGGCGCGAGTTCTCAATAATAGCGCGTTTGGTGCGAACTTCGTGGTAATCGAACTCCAGCAGCGAGCCGTCGCTGTCAATGCCGCTGATCCCCAGAATGCCGAAGTCGAGGCGGAACTGGGAGATAAAATCGAGCGTTGCTTCGCCAATGATCCCTCCATCGCGGCTGCGTAATTCGCCACCGGCGAGGATAATACGGAAATCCTCTTTCACCATCAGCGTGTTAGCGACGTTAAGGTTGTTGGTGACAATGCGCAAATTGCTGTGATTGAGCAGCGCGTGAGCCACCGCTTCCGGCGTGGTGCCGATATCGATAAAAAGCGTCGAGCCGTTAGGGATTTGCTCCGCCACTTTGCGGGCAATACGCTCTTTTTCTTCGGTCTGGGTGGCCTTACGATCGTGCCACGGCGTGTTAACGGAACTGGAAGGCAGCGCCGCGCCGCCATGATGGCGCAGGATCAGATTCTGCTCCGCCAGTTCATTGAGATCGCGGCGAATAGTTTGCGGGCTGACGGAGAAATGCTCTACCAGCTCTTCGGTACTGACATAACCCTGCTGTTTAACCAGTTCGATAATACCGTTGTGACGTTGTGTTTGTTTCATTTATAAATCCCTGGAATCATTTTCGTTTTCGCGCATTGAGCGAATCAACAAAAGCCATCGCTAACCCCACGGCTAACCCGGCGATGTGTGCTCCGTTCGCCATCGACATCCCAAACAAATCAAACCATCCGGCGACAATCCAGATCAGCGCAAAGATAATTAACCCACGTTGCAGGTAAATGCCACTTTGCGGATCGCGCTCGCCGCGTAGCCAGACATAGCCCATCAGCGCATACACCACGCCAGAAAGCCCGCCAAACCACGGCCCGCTGAATTTTTGCTGCACATAGCCGCTTAACAGGGCGCTAATGAGAGTAATGACAATTAGCTTACCGCTACCGAGACGTTTTTCTACCGCACCGCCGAGATACCACCACCAGAGCAGGTTAAAGAGGATATGCATCAGCGAGAAGTGCATCAACGCATGGGTGAAGTAACGCCAGAACTCAAATTTCAGCGTCGGATCGAATGGCCAGGCCAGCCATAACATCACTTCTTGATCGCCGATAATTTGCATGGCGATAAACACCACCACGCAGGCGATCATCATCACCCAGGTCACCGGCCCCGCGCGTTCACGCAAGGTGGCAAAGAAAGGAAAACGGCGATAATGCAGACCACTATCGGTATGGCCTGACTGCCAGCTGGCGGCGAGATAACGCGGATCTGCCGGGTTTTCGAGAAAACGCGCCAGCTCCGCCCGCACGCGTTCGGCCTGGGATTCATCCGCCAGCCAGACATCGCTTTGGTTATGTTGTTGAATAGTGAGGATAACGCCCTGCGTCGCCATGTAATCAACAAACGCCTGCGCCACGCGGGGGTTAGCAAAAGAGGTAATCATCAACATCGTTGCTGTCGCTTATTCCACACAAAAGGGGACAGTATAAAGCGTTACGCGCCGTACGCCACCTCTGCGGGAAACTGACGCTGCCAGGCTTCAAAGCCGCCGTCAATGCTATAGACCACATCGTAGCCCTGTTGCAGCAGATACTGCGCCGCGCCTTTGCTGCTATTACCGTGGTAACACATCACCATGACCGGCGTATCGAAGTCATTATCACGCATAAACGCGCCCAGCGTGTCATTAGTCAAATGGAAAGCCTGTGTTGCATGACCCATAGCGAAACTTTGTGGATCGCGAATATCGACCAGCACCGCCTCTTTTTCCTGCAACTTCTGGTGCGCGTCGGCAACGTTAATACATTCGAACTGATCCATGCGTCTCTCTTTCTTTACAAACAAGTGGGCAAATTTACCGCACAGTTTACGTTGAAGCGGCAGATAAACGCCATAATGTTATACATATCACTCTAAAATGTTTTTTCAATGTTACCCAAAGCGCGATTCTTTGCTAATATGTTCGATAACGAACATTTATGAGCTTTAACGAAAGTGAACGAGGGCAGCATGGAAACCAAAGATCTGATTGTGATAGGTGGCGGCATCAATGGTGCTGGTATCGCGGCAGACGCCGCTGGACGCGGTTTATCCGTGCTGATGCTGGAAGCCCAGGATCTCGCTTGCGCGACCTCTTCCGCCAGTTCAAAACTCATTCACGGCGGCCTGCGCTACCTTGAGCACTATGAATTCCGCCTGGTCAGCGAGGCGCTGGCTGAACGTGAAGTGCTGCTGAAAATGGCGCCGCATATCGCCTTCCCGATGCGTTTTCGCCTGCCGCATCGCCCACATCTGCGCCCGGCGTGGATGATTCGTATTGGTCTGTTCATGTACGATCATCTGGGTAAACGCACCAGCCTGCCGGGATCAACCGGTTTGCGTTTTGGCGCAAATTCAGTGTTAAAACCGGAAATTAAGCGCGGATTCGAATATTCCGACTGTTGGGTAGACGACGCCCGTCTGGTACTCGCCAACGCCCAGATGGTGGTGCGTAAAGGCGGCGAAGTGCTTACTCGTACTCGTGCTACTTCTGCTCGCCGCGAAAACGGCCTGTGGATTGTGGAAGCGGAAGATATCGATACCGGCAAAAAATACACCTGGCAGGCGCGCGGCCTGGTTAATGCTACCGGCCCGTGGGTGAAACAGTTCTTCGACGACGGGATGCATCTGCCTTCGCCTTATGGCATTCGCCTGATCAAAGGCAGCCATATTGTGGTGCCGCGTGTGCATACCCAGAAGCAAGCCTACATTCTGCAAAACGAAGATAAACGTATTGTGTTCGTGATCCCGTGGATGGACGAGTTTTCCATCATCGGCACCACCGATGTGGAATACAAAGGCGATCCAAAAGCAGTGAAGATTGAAGAGAGTGAAATCAATTACCTGCTGAAAGTGTATAACGCGCACTTTAAAAAACAGTTAAGCCGGGACGATATCGTCTGGACCTACTCCGGCGTGCGCCCGCTGTGTGATGATGAGTCCGACTCGCCGCAGGCTATCACCCGTGATTACACGCTCGATATCCATGATGAAAATGGCAAAGCGCCGCTGCTGTCGGTATTCGGCGGTAAGCTGACCACCTACCGCAAACTGGCGGAACATGCGCTGGAAAAACTGACGCCGTATTATCAGGGTATTGGCCCGGCGTGGACGAAAGAGAGCGTGCTGCCGGGTGGTGCCATTGAAGGCGACCGCGACGATTATGCCGCCCGCCTGCGCCGCCGTTACCCGTTCCTGACCGAATCGCTGGCGCGTCATTACGCACGCACTTACGGCAGCAACAGCGAGCTGCTGCTCGGCAATGCGGGGACGGTAAGCGATCTCGGGGAAGATTTCGGTCATGAGTTCTACGAAGCGGAGCTGAAATACCTGGTGGATCACGAATGGGTCCGCCGCGCCGACGATGCCCTGTGGCGTCGCACAAAACAAGGAATGTGGCTGAATGCGGATCAACAATCTCGTGTGAGTCAGTGGCTGGTGGAGTATACGCAGCAGAAGTTGTCGCTGGCGTCGTGATTTAACGTAAGCTGGCTGGGTCAGATTTCGATCTGACCTGAGACTGATGACAAACACAAAAACAGCCTGATGCGCTACGCTTATCAGGCCTACGTGGTTTATGCAATATATTGAATTTGCATGGTTTTGTAGGCCGGATAGGCGTTCACGCCGCATCCGGCATGAACAAAGCGCACTTTGCCAACAATCGGAGGTCAAATTTCAATCTGAATAACTTTTGGATTCAGGGAATTACCGCAAAGCCCACACAATCATACCCAACGTAACAAAACTCAGGCACGTTCCCCACTCACTCCACTTCCGTATCTGGCTGCTATTTTGGCTGCGCCACTGGCAATAATATCCCAACGCAAAACCAAGCTGTGCGCTTATCGGACCGACAAAGTCAGTCCACGGCTGAGGCCAAAATGGCGAAAAATTCAGGGGTAACCAGACAACTCTCAAAAAGAAATTGCGGATATTTTCCAGCACAGCTGATTTCTCTGGCGCAATATAAAAAATAATATTGCAGAGAATTAGCCAGAAATAGACCGGTGTGAATACCAGCCAGCAGTGAGGTCTGTTTTTTAGTTCTGATGGCGTTCTGCAAGCAAATTGCCAACCGACGCAACACATTACACAGAAAAAAAGCGTATATTCAGCCAATAACCAAAATTGTAATTCCAGAAGTGAAATACGCCGAATCATGAGCGGGATTGAGAACAGTATATCCCCCAGAAAACTCAATGTGATACTAAAAGCCGCCAGCGCAACCACCGTCGGCCATACCAACAACGGCACAATAACAAAGCCGAGAAATAGCGGAGAAATATAAAGTCTGATTTTATTCATCTTTATTGTCCTGATGATTCGGGTGATGCGTCATACATCGCGCATAAACACTCATCAATCATCCAGTCGTCTTCCCAAATCTGATACTGTGTGCCCTGTTCGGGCTGCTTAAGCGGGTTCTCAATCGCCTGCCGCGCGCGTTCTTTCAGGATGGATTGATTGTTGAAGGCCCAGGCATTGATTTGGGCGGTAATGGCTTTATCGTCATCATCCTGCTCAAAACGACTATTCTGAATATTCTCTTCCCTGTTATGCCACAGCAAACATGCCATCGATACTGTGGGTTGGTAACCGGGTACAGAGATGACGGCATCAAGCAATGGCGAAAGAGCGATATCGGCACGGGAAAACATTTCCAGCATATACTGTAATTCGACAGCCTCATCGCCAGATACCCAATCAGCCATATACTGGCAGGCAAATCGCTGCAATATTGCCCGTTCATCCTCACGCCAGTTTTCTTTACTGGCAAGGTTGATACGCCGTAGAGAAAATACTTCGTGAATATTGTCAAATTGCCTCTGCGCAACAAACTCCAGTAAACGAGGAAGAAAATAACGAACCTCATCGCTGTTTTGCGGATCGGGTCCTGGACTACTATTCCAGGCATTGATTAAGGAATACGGGATCGCTCGTAACGATGTATTCCGTAATGCCTTTTGTTCCTGCTGACTCAGGCAATATTCACAACAAACCACAAATTGCTGCGGCACCGGATAACGACGAAAAATATGATAAACCTGCTCAATTAATGCCTGCATGGCGGGGCTGGGTTGCATAATTACCCCCTCTTCCGCTGGTCGCGTGTAAACGGTTGATAAACAAAACGAGCATTCGCCGCATTCAGGCGAATAATGGAACTACGAGAGAGGGAAAAGCTGGGCCGAATGCAATAATTACAATCCCGACAGCTTTCCTCTGTGCAATTTTCCACTGAGTAATGACGCGCGTAGAGTTTCAGTTCAGCCTGCTTATCCCGAAAACCGCGTAAGCTGTTATCGGTATGGAATTTCCATGCTTCTTTAAACACCTGAAAGATATAAACATCCTCAATCCAGTAGTCACATTTTTTAAGCGGGCGCTTTGCTATGATCACCCGCTCATCCGGGTTGAGCATTGCCGTAAAATGAACGGTGAAGTCATTTGTCGTATTCAGGTCACATTGAACATCTGGTACATCACTGATATAGGGGTCAAATCCAAAATCAGCACCACAGGCACAAAGACGACCGATCGTGGCGGTATCGAGGGAAAATCCCGGCCATACATTGCTGGAGGTTAAGCCAATATTTAATGTGACATTATATCGAAGCAATCCCTCAAGACCGTCAGCACCGACGAATTTTTCCCCTTCATCCAGGACCTGATTAATGAGTTGCTGGACAATGCCTTCATCCCAGTATGCCGATTTGCAGTTGGCAATCGTAATATCCACGCCTGTGAAAGGATCAGTACCAGCGAGGCTTGCAAATAATGTATTAACTATTTCCATTTTTATTACCCGCCTTAATGCAACGTTTTATACATCGGCACATAACCCACGTCTTCTACCAAACTCTGCCCCTGCGGCGTTAAAAACCATTCAACCAGTTTTTGTGTTTCTGACGTCATATTTTCCCGCGTTACCATAAAGGCATCGACGATATAGGGATATTTGCCATTGCGAATGTTTTCCGCAGTCGGTGTAATACCGTTAATCGCTAACAACTTGATATTCTTATCGGCATTCATTTGCGTCGCGTAATAGCGGAAGGTATAGCCAATGGAGTTGTTTGTATTACGATATTCAGCAACGACTTTAATCATGCCTTCCATCACGCTTGCCACTTCGGTTTCCTGCGGCGAGATCATGCGGACATCTTTCATCACCAGTGATTGCATCACCGTCTGACTGCCTGAGTCTTCCGGGCGTTGCCAGGTCTGGATCTCTTGATCATTACCGCCAACAGTACGCCAGTTGGTAATAGCGCCACTAAAGATGTCACGCACTTGTTGCTCTGTCAGGGAATTGACTGGATTATCAGCATTGACGATAAAAACAAATGCTTCGCGGGCAAAGGGGGCGTATATCAAAGTGACGCCCGGCACCCAGCATGGCAATAACCGCTGCCAAAAATTGCGCCAGTATGGGAATACCGAAAAAAGTCATTACCAGCGAGGTCAAAATCCATTTTCTGTTTTGCATCATTCTGTCCATTCTTTCTGAATGGCGAAATTATACTCCTCCAGTATCCTCGCCCCCGCTGGACACTTTTCCGAAATAAAGGCGAAAAAAAACGGGACCTTTTGGCCCCGTTCTATTTTTGGCGAAATTACAATCTCACCGGATCAATATGCCAGATAAGATCGGCGTACTCTTTGATAGTCCGGTCAGAAGAGAAATAGCCCATATTTGCGATGTTCAGCATCGCTTTGGCTGTCCACTCTTCTGGACGCTCGTACAGTTCGTCAACTTTATCCTGACAATCGACATAGCTGCGATAATCCGCCAGCACCTGGTAGTGATCGCCAAAGTTGATCAGCGAATCAACCAGATCGCGGTAGCGACCCGGCTCTTCCGGACTAAACACACCGCTGCCGATTTGCGTCAGCACCTGATGCAGCTCTTCATCTTTCTCGTAGTATTCACGCGGTTTGTAGCCCTGACGACGCAGCTCTTCCACTTCTTCCGCAGTGTTACCAAAGATAAAGATATTGTCCGCACCGACATGATCCAGCATCTCGACATTCGCACCGTCCAGCGTACCGATAGTCAGTGCGCCGTTAAGTGCAAACTTCATGTTGCTGGTGCCGGAGGCTTCCGTACCCGCCAGCGATATTTGTTCGGAAAGATCGGCTGCCGGAATGATCAGCTGCGCCAGGCTGACGCTGTAGTTCGGGATAAACACCACTTTCAGCTTATCGCCAATCTGTGGATCGTTGTTGATCACTTTCGCTACGTCATTGATCAAATGGATAATGTGCTTCGCCATGTAATAGGCCGAAGCCGCCTTACCGCCAAAGATATTCACTCGTGGAACCCACTTCGCATCTGGATCGGCCTTGATGCGGTTATAGCGGGTGATCACGTGCAACACATTCATCAATTGACGTTTGTATTCGTGAATACGTTTGATTTGCACATCAAACAGCGCCTTCGGATTCACCACCACATTCAATTGTTGGGCGATGTACTCCGCCAGACGCTTTTTGTTCTCCAGTTTCGCCTGATGAACAGCATGATTGACCATCGGAAAATCACAATGCTGTTGCAACTCGTTTAATTGACTCAGATCGGTACGCCAGTTACGACCGAGGTGTTGATCCAGCACGCCTGAAAGCGACGGATTCGCCACCGCCAGCCAGCGACGCGGGGTCACACCGTTGGTAACGTTGGTGAAACGTCCAGGGAAGATCTTCGCAAAGTCAGCAAACAGCGATTGCACCATCAGATTAGAGTGCAGCTCCGATACGCCGTTAACTTTGTGGCTGACCACAACAGCCAGCCAGGCCATGCGCACACGACGCCCATTCGATTCATCAATGATCGACGCCCGTCCCAGCAGGTCGGTATCGTTCGGATACTGCTCCTGCAAGGTTTTCAGGAAATAGTCGTTGATTTCAAAGATAATCTGCAAATGGCGCGGCAGAATTTTACCCAGCATATCGACCGGCCAGGTTTCCAGCGCCTCGCTCATCAGCGTGTGGTTGGTGTAGGAGAAGACCTCGCAGCACACTTCAAAAGCGTCGTCCCAGCTAAATTTGTGCTCATCGATCAGCAGACGCATCAGCTCAGGAATCGACAGCACCGGATGGGTGTCGTTGAGGTGAATCGCGATTTTATCCGCCAGATTATCGTAGGTTTTATGCAACTGATAATGGCGACTTAAAATGTCCTGAATGGTCGAAGATACCAGGAAGTATTCCTGACGCAAACGCAGTTCACGTCCGGAATAGGTGGAGTCATCCGGGTACAGTACGCGGGATACGTTCTCAGAGTGGTTTTTATCTTCCACTGCCGCAAAGTAGTCACCCTGGTTAAATTTACCAAGATTAATTTCGCTACTGGCTTGTGCACTCCACAGACGCAAAGTGTTGGTCGCGTCAGTATCATAACCTGGGATGATTTGGTCGTAAGCTACGGCCAGAATTTCTTCGGTTTCAATCCAGCGCGTTTTCTTACCTTCTTGCTGAATACGTCCGCCAAAACGCACTTTGTAGCGCGTATTGTGGCGTTTAAATTCCCACGGATTGCCGTACTCCAGCCAGTAGTCCGGAGACTCTTTCTGACTGCCGTTAACGATGTTCTGTTTGAACATACCGTAGTCATAACGGATGCCGTAACCACGCCCTGGCAATCCTAAAGTCGCCAGCGAATCCAGGAAGCAGGCCGCCAGACGCCCCAGGCCACCATTACCGAGACCTGGGTCATTTTCTTCATCAATCAACTCTTCGAGATTTAATCCCATCGACTCCAGCGCACCCTGGACATCGTCATAAATACCTAACGACAGCATGGCGTTGGAGAGAGTACGGCCAATCAAAAATTCCATCGACAGGTAGTAAACCTGGCGAGTTTCTTGCGACAGCTGAGCACGATTCGAGCGTAACCAGCGCTCCACGAGACGATCGCGCACAGCAAATAACGTTGCGTTCAGCCATTCATGTTTATTGGCGACGACCGGATCCTTTCCAATCGTAAACATCAGCTTGTAAGCGATAGAGTGCTTAAGAGCTTCTACGCTTAGCGTGGGCGATGAATATGTAAACGGAGCATTCATATAGGCGTTTCCTGAAAACTATTTCAAGCGATAGTAAAGCTCACGGTACGACTTCGCCGCGACCTGCCAGCTAAAATCCATTGCCATAGCCTGACGTTGCACAAACCGCCACAGTGAAGGGCGAGACCACAGAACAAAAGCGCGTCGAATAGCCCGTAACAGCGACCAGGCATTACTATCTTCAAAGACAAACCCACTGGCGACGCCATCTGCAAGGTTCTCAAGAGAACAGTCAGAAACCGTATCAGCAAGCCCACCGGTACGCCGCACCAGCGGCAGCGTGCCGTACTTCAATCCATAAAGTTGCGTTAAGCCGCACGGTTCAAAACGACTGGGAACCAGAATGACGTCCGCGCCGCCCATAATGCGATGCGAAAATGCTTCGTGATAACCAATCTGTACACCAACCTTGCCGGGATGCTCCGCCGCTGCAGCAAGAAAACCTTCCTGCAATACCGGATCACCCGCACCGAGCAGTGCCAGTTGTCCGCCCTGTTCCAGAAGACCCGGTAAGGCTTCCAGCACCAAATCCAGTCCTTTCTGGCTGGTCAGACGGCTCACCACTGCAAAAAGCGGCACTTTATCGTCAACCTTAAGCCCCATTGCGATTTGCAACTGGCGCTTATTCTCCGCTTTATCCTCCAATGAATCGCGGGTGTAACGCGAGGCTAAAAGTAAGTCCGTCTCTGGACTCCATATTTTCTCGTCCACGCCGTTCAGTACGCCGGAAAGTCGCCCTTCACGATGACGCTGCTGGAGTAAACCTTCCATACCGTAGGCAAACTGTGGTTCAGTAATCTCACGAGCGTAGGTCGGACTAACCGCTGTAATGTGGTCGGCGTAATACAATCCGGCCTTCAGGAAAGAGATTTGCCCGTTGAATTCCAGCCCGTGAACATTAAAGAATGACCATGGCAATTGGATGTCATTCATGTGATGTGCATAAAACATGCCTTGATAGGCCAGGTTGTGCACAGTAAACACCGACTTCGCCGGACGCCCGTGTGCCGCCAGATACGCAGGCGCAAGACCCGCATGCCAGTCGTGCGCGTGCACAACATCGGGGCGCCAGAATGGGTCAAGGCCGCTTGCCATCTCCGCTCCAACCCACCCGAGCAGTGCAAAACGCAATACGTTGTCGGTGTAAGCAAATAAGTTGGTATCGTGATACGGGCTTCCGGGACGATCGTAGAGATGCGGTGCATCAATCAGGTAAATGCCAACCCCGTTGTAATGCCCAAACAGCAGCGTGAAATGTCCGGCGAAGGTATCGCGGCGAGATACCACCTTCGCATCGGTCACGCCACGGCGAATATCGGGAAATGCAGGCAACAGTACGCGAGCGTCAACGCCGTCTGCGATTTGTGCTGCGGGTAATGCCCCAATAACATCAGCCAGACCGCCGGTTTTAAGCAGCGGGAACATCTCTGAACATACATGTAAAACCTGCATTATCGCTCCTGTTTATACCCTAACTTCCGTAGCATTTCGCGCGTAACCAGCACAATGCCTTCTTCTGAACGATAGAAACGACGTGCATCCTCTTCTGCATCCTCACCAATCACCATTCCTTCCGGAATGACACAAGCGCGGTCAATGACGCAGCGACGCAGACGGCACGAGCGACCTACCCATACTTCCGGCAGCAATACGGCGGAATCAATGTTGCAGAATGAATTCACGCGAACGCGTGAGAACAGAACGGACTGCACCACCACCGAACCAGAGATCACACAACCGCCGGAAACCAGTGAGTTAAGGGTCATCCCATGGCTACCGGAGCGATCCTGAACGAATTTCGCTGGCGGCAATGATTCATTGTAGGTGCGAATCGGCCAGTTGCGATCGTACATATCCAGTTCCGGCACGACAGAAGCCAGATCCAGGTTCGCTTTCCAGTAAGCCTCCAGTGTCCCAACATCACGCCAGTACGGCTCGGCGTCCGGGTCGGACTGTACACAAGAGAGCGGGAATGGATGCGCATAGGCGAGGCCTGCTTCGGTAATTTTTGGAATCAAATCCTTACCAAAGTCGTGGCTGGAGTTTTCATCACGATCGTCTTCTTCCAGCAATTCATACAGGTACTCTGCATCAAAGACGTAGATCCCCATACTCGCTAAAGATTTGCTCGGATCGTTTGGCATTGACGGCGGGTTAGCCGGTTTTTCAACAAATTCGATAATTTTATCGTTTCCATCAACCGCCATAACGCCAAATGCAGAGGCTTCTTCAATCGGTACAGGCATACAAGCAACGGTGCAACGTGCGCCTTTTTCGACGTGGTCGATAAGCATACGCGAGTAGTCTTGCTTGTAGATATGGTCACCCGCCAGGATCACTACGTACTCCGCTTTATAACGGCGAATAATGTCGAGGTTTTGGGTAACGGCATCTGCCGTACCGCGATACCAGTTCTCCCCTTTCATTCTCTGCTGCGCTGGCAGCAGATCGACAAACTCGTTCATTTCTTCATTGAAGAACGACCAGCCGCGCTGAATATGCTGTACCAGAGTGTGAGACTGGTACTGGGTGATCACGCCCATACGACGGATCCCGGAGTTGATACAGTTGGACAGTGCAAAGTCGATAATACGGAACTTGCCGCCGAAGTGTACGGCAGGCTTTGCTCGTTTATTGGTTAAATCCTTCAGGCGAGTACCGCGTCCCCCCGCCAGAATCAGGGCAACAGACTTCAATGGCAGCTGGCGCGCCAACATTAAGTGATCGTTCTTCTCTAAACTAATCATGACTAACTCCTTTTTTATCATCTCTGGAACACACACAGTCCGTGTGCAGGTCCCGGCCAGACAGCCGTAATCACTGGGTTATCCTCTCCAGCGAATGGGGGAATGGCACGCCACTCCCCAGCAGGTAAAACAATCTCTGTTACCTCAAGCGTGGCGTTTATTGCGATCAAGAAACGATCCGAAAGCAAAATTTGCAGCTGCTTTGGCCCGTTCTGCCACTCATCCGAGCTTAAAGATTGAGCATATCGATTCAGCCAACGGACATTGCCGTCGCCTTCTTCCCACCAGCGATCCTCTGCCAAAGCAGGAATGCGCTTGCGCAGATGGATTAACGCGGCGGTAAACGCGGTTAAGCCACTGCTTGCTTGCGACCAGTCCAACCACGTTAGTTGGTTATCCTGACAGTAAGCATTGTTATTGCCATGCTGGCTGTGACCGTGTTCGTCACCGGCCAGTAACATCGGCGTACCCTGGGAGAGCAACAACGTTGTTAACAGGGCGTGAATGCTGTCGCGCCGCCGTTCAACCAGATCAAGAGTACCGCCTAACCCTTCTTTACCATGATTGTTACTGTAATTGTTGTTGGTTCCGTCGCGATTTTCTTCTCCGTTTGCTTCATTGTGTTTATGGTTAAAACAAACGCAGTCGCGAAGCGTAAAACCGTCATGCGCCGTGACCAGATTAATCGCAGCACTCGGCAGACGGCCATTACGTTTAAAAACATCACTGGAAGCGGCAAAGCGTCCGGCAAACTCCCCCAGCGACAGGTTATAGTGCAGCCAGAAGCGCCGGGCAGCATCGCGGAAATGATCGTTCCACTCGGCAAACAGCGGCGGGAAATTCCCCACCTGATAGCCACCGGGCGCGATATCCCACGGTTCGGCAATCAGCTTCACTTGCGAAAGTACCGGGCAATTCTGAATAGCCGTAAACAGAGGCGCATCCTGACGAAACTCCGGCGTTCGCCCCATGACTGTAGCGAGATCGAAGCGGAAGCCATCAACATGACAAGTTTCCACCCAATAGCGTAGACAGGCGCTGGCGTACTCCACCACAGCTGGATGGCTCAAATTGAGCGTATTGCCGCAACCGGTCCAGTTGTGATAATCGCCGTCTTCTCTTATCCAATAATAGCTACGGTTATCGATCCCGCGCAGGGAGAATAACGGGCCGTCGAGATCCAGTTCCGCACTGTGGTTGAGAACGATGTCGAGAATGACCTCAATGCCCGCTTTGTGCAGGGCTTTGACTGCATCGCGGAACTCATCCAACGCCGTGTCGGGCGAGCATGCATACGCCGGATGCAGTGCAAACAGCGCCACCGGGTTGTAACCCCAGTAGTTACTCAACCCCATACGTTGCAAGCGTGGCTCACTGGCAAATTGCGCGATCGGCAGCAGTTCCAGTGCGGTAATGCCCAACTGTTTTAAATAGTTGATCATCACCGGATGCCCCAGGGCTTTATAGGTTCCACGGATCTCGACCGGGATCTCCGGGTGCAAGTAGGTTAAGCCTTTGACATGGGCTTCATAAATGATGGTACTGCCCCACGACGTACGCGGCGGGGCATCATCTTCCCAATCATAGTGATCCACGACCACTACGCATTTCGGCGCAATAGCAGCGTTGTCGCGATAGTCAGGATCACTATGCCCGGCGTGCAGCAGCGGGTTATCTTTAAATTCCCCGACAATTTGCCGCGCGCAAGGATCAATCAACAACTTCGCCGGGTTAAAGCGATGCCCCATGGCGGGTTGCCATGGGCCATGAACGCGGTAACCATAACGCAAACCCGGGCGCGCATCCGGCAGATAACCGTGCCAGATGTCACCACTTCGTCCTGGCAAATCATACCGATGTTCGATGCCCTGAGCGTCAAACACACACAGCTCTACCCGTTCGGCATGAGCGGAGAAGAGCGTGAAGTTAACGCCCTGACCGTCGTAATGCGCGCCAAGAGGAGCGGGATTGCCAATGGCAAGTTGTGTCATTATCCCTCCCGAACCAGCCAGATAGTGGCCAGCGGCGGTAGCGTAAGGCTTAATGAATGCTGGCGACCGTGGCTGGCGATCTCATCACTGTGTACCGCGCCGCCATTACCGGTATTGCTACCGTGATAGTGCATGGAATCAGTATTGAGGATTTCACGCCATTTACCCGGCTGATTAATGCCAAAGCGATAATCATGGCGCGGCACCGGCGTAAAGTTACTGGCAACGATAATTTCATTACCCTCTTTATCACGGCGAACAAAAATCAGCACCGAACGTTCATGGTCATCCACCACCAGCCATTCAAAGCCATACGCGTCAAAATCCAGCTCGTGCAATGCCTTGTGATAGCGATAAGTGTGGTTCAGATCGCGCACCAGACGCTGGACACCGTGGTGCCAGTTGTCGCCGCCTTCCAGTAGGTGCCAGTCAAGGCTGGCGTCGTGGTTCCACTCGCGCCCCTGTGCAAATTCATTACCCATGAACAGCAGTTTTTTGCCCGGAAACGCCCACATCCAGGCATAGTAGGCTCGCAGATTGGCAAACTTCTGCCATGCATCGCCCGGCATTCTGTCGAGAATCGATTTTTTGCCGTGCACCACTTCGTCGTGCGACAACGGCAGGACGAAGTTTTCAGTGTAGTTGTAGAGCATCCCGAAGGTGAGTTTATCGTGATGGTATTGACGATAAACCGGGTCGAGCTTCATGTAGTCCAGGGTGTCGTGCATCCAGCCGAGGTTCCACTTGTACCAGAAGCCGAGGCCGCCGATATCCTGCGGACGAGAAACACCAGGGAAGTCGGTAGACTCCTCCGCCATTGTTACCGCGCCAGGAACTTGCTCACCGATAATACGGTTGGTATTGCGTAAAAATTCAATCGCTTCCAGATTCTCGCGCCCACCAAACTCGTTGGGGATCCACTCGCCCTCTTTACGGCTGTAGTCGCGATAAATCATCGAAGCCACCGCATCGACACGCAGCGCATCAATACCAAAACGTTCAATCCAGTACAGCGCGTTGCCAACGAGGAAATTACTGACTTCACGACGCCCATAGTTGTAAATCAGGGTATTCCAGTCCTGATGGTAGCCTTCACGGGGATCGCTGTGTTCATACAGATTTGTTCCGTCAAATTCGGCAAGCGCAAAGTCATCAGTCGGGAAGTGCCCCGGCACCCAGTCAAGAATGACGTTCAAACCGGCTGCATGTGCGGCATCAATGAAATAGCGGAAGTCATCGCGAGTACCAAAACGGCGAGTTGGCGCGTACAGACCCGTCGGTTGATAGCCCCAACTACCATCGAATGGATGTTCGTTAATTGGCAGCAGTTCGAGGTGGGTAAAGCCCATCCATTTAGCGTAAGGCACCAGTTGATCAGCCAGCTCGCGGTAGCTTAACCAGAAGTTGTTGTCGGTGTGACGACGCCAGGAACCCAGGTGAACTTCATAGATAGAGATTGGCGCATCAAACTGATTCGCTTTTTTGCGCTCTTCGGTCTGCACGACCTTTTCAGGCAGTCCGCAAATAAGGGAAGCGGTTTCCGGACGCATCTGTGCTTCAAAGGCATAAGGATCAGACTTCAAACGCAGATTACCATTGGCATCAATCATTTCGTATTTATAGAGCTGACCGTTATGCGCGCCAGGGATAAACAGTTCCCAGATGCCGCTCTCTTTACGCAGGCGCATCGGATGACGACGACCATCCCAGTAGTTGAATTGCCCAACAACCGAGACTCGGCGGGCATTGGGTGCCCAGACAGAAAAACGCGTGCCGGTAACGCCATCCATGGTATCTGCGTGTGCGCCTAAGGTTTCGTACGGGCGCAGGTGAGTACCTTCAGATAACAGCCAGGCATCCATTTCCTGGATTAAAGGGCCAAAACGGTAAGGGTCATCAATCAGATTCTGCTGACCGTGCCAGACAACAGCCAACTGATAGCGGAAAAAATTCTTACGTCGTGGAATGACGCCGCTGAAGAATCCACGAGAGTCGAGACACTCCAGTTTAGCGACTTTGCGTCCGGTTTTTGGTTCAATCACCCACACATCGGTGGCGTCAGGTAAAAGGGCGCGGACTTCCAGTCCTGCTGTAGTTTTATGCATTCCCAGTACGGAAAATGGGTCTGCAAAATGGCCTGCAATTAGCGCGTTTATCACGTCTCTATCGATACGAACGGACATGCTTGTCTTCCTGTTTTATTGTGTCACCCCATCCAACTGATTTTTGACATCTGGTTGTGACATTTTTTTGACCTGAACGGCGCAGCACTCTGTGCATCCTCTCTGCGTCGTCCTCCCTTCAGGTAAGGCAGTGAATACTCATGTATTCTGCCACCCTTAAAGAATAGCCAATGCTCTATCTAACTCCCGGTAAATCATGAAACATCTGCGCTTACTCCTGTATTACGCACTAAAAGGGGCGGCATTGCGCCCCAGATTTAATGAATAAAGATTACGCCAGTTGACGAAGCATCCGGCGCAGCGGCTCCGCTGCGCCCCACAGCAACTGGTCACCTACGGTAAAGGCTGACAGAAATTCTGGTCCCATATTCAGCTTACGCAGGCGGCCTACCGGCGTGGTCAGCGTGCCAGTAACGGCTGCTGGGGTTAGCTCACGCATAGTGATTTCCCGATCGTTTGGTACGACTTTCGCCCACGGGTTGTGAGCCGCCAGCAGTTCTTCCACGGTCGGAATAGATACATCTTTTTTCAATTTGATGGTGAATGCCTGACTATGGCAGCGCAATGCCCCGACGCGCACGCATAAACCATCTACCGGAATCACAGAAGATGTGTTGAGGATCTTGTTGGTTTCCGCCTGCCCTTTCCATTCTTCGCGGCTCTGACCGTTATCAAGCTGTTTGTCGATCCACGGAATCAGGCTACCCGCCAGCGGAACACCAAAGTTATCCACCGGCAACTCGCCGCTGCGGGTTAAGGTCGTGACTTTGCGTTCAATATTGAGAATAGCAGAGGACGGGGTTGCGAGTTCATCCGCCACATGGCCATACAGTTGGCCCATCTGGGTTAACAACTCCCGCATATGTCGCGCACCACCGCCGGAAGCCGCCTGGTAGGTTGCAACGGAAACCCAATCAACAAGATCATTGGCGAATAAACCGCCTAACGACATCAACATCAGGCTTACGGTACAGTTACCGCCAACAAAAGTCCTGATGCCTTTATTTAATCCGTCAGTAATGACGTCCTGATTGACCGGGTCAAGGATAATGATGGCGTCGTCTTTCATGCGCAGAGACGATGCTGCGTCAATCCAGTAACCTTGCCACCCGTTCTCACGGAGCTTTGGATAGATTTCGTTGGTATAATCGCCGCCCTGACAGGTTACGATGATATCGAGGGCCTGCAGCGCCTCCAGATCAAAGGCATCCTGAAGTGTGCCGGTAGTACCGCCAAAGGACGGTGCAGCCTGACCAGGCTGGGAAGTCGAAAAGAAGACAGGGCGAATGGCGTCGAAGTCGCGCTCTTCAACCATGCGTTGCATGAGAACGGAGCCGACCATACCGCGCCAGCCGATAAAACCAACATTTTTCATAAGCGTTTTTTTCCTGCAAAGATGTGTGCTGTATATATGTGCCGGTGTCCTCGTGGCACATCTTTCACCATACAAAAAGCAGCCAAAGTCGCAAGTGAAATTAATCAATGATAGCGAAGCAATCAGTAATGCGACTTATCCTGCTTTCATAGCACGCAGAAAGTCCAACGCAATTATCAGGGAACTTGAGTTATGAATGAAATCATTTCTGCAGCAGTTTTATTGATCTTGATTATGGATCCGCTCGGAAACCTACCTATTTTTATGTCCGTACTGAAACATACTGAACCGAAAAGACGTCGGGCAATCATGGTGCGAGAGTTGCTTATTGCTCTCCTGGTGATGCTGGTGTTCCTGTTTGCGGGTGAGAAAATTCTGGCATTTCTTAGCCTGCGGGCGGAAACCGTCTCCATTTCTGGCGGCATCATTCTGTTTCTGATCGCCATTAAGATGATTTTCCCCAGCGCCTCGGGAAACAGCAGTGGGCTTCCGGCTGGTGAAGAGCCGTTTATCGTGCCATTAGCCATTCCGCTGGTCGCCGGGCCGACGATTCTCGCCACGCTGATGTTGCTGTCTCATCAGTACCCGAATCAGATGGGGCATCTGGTGATTGCCCTGCTGCTGGCCTGGGGCGGCACATTTGTCATCCTGCTACAGTCATCGCTGTTTTTACGTCTGTTGGGCGAGAAAGGGGTGAATGCGCTGGAACGCCTGATGGGATTGATTCTGGTGATGATGGCAACCCAGATGTTCCTCGACGGCGTTCGTATGTGGATAAAGGGGTAAGGTTCAAACAGGTGCTGCACACAACCTGACGCGGCACCTGTTTTATTACCTGAACTGATAATGACCTTCGCCCAATCGGATAACTCTTCCCTCTTCTTCTGCGCGATTCAGCCATACACTAGCTTGTTCGATGGTTAAACCAGTACAAGACGCCAGCCTTTCAATACTTATCGATTCCTTTGCAAGGATCGCCAGTTCCGCTACAAAGAGTTGATAAAAATCGACAGGCGTATGCGCGGGCATTCCTGCGTAATTTGCGTCATCTTCATGCAGTGAAAACAGTTCTGGTTGAGCGTTACGGCGTACTCTGTCATACATCAGCCCAGGAACGTCTGGCAGTCTGATCGTCACATTTTCAGCCCGTTCAGCACTCCATGACGCCCCATTTTCTACTAATCGTGAATTGGCTGATTGCTCATCCTGATTTGGTTTAACCAGAACAGGCAGCCACTGATGTTTTAATGCCTCCATCGCCCCAGTTATCGTTCCACCGGTCATTCCCGCACGCACAACCATTGCGCTTTCAGCAAGGCAATAAATATATTTATTCCGCGCCATCGCATTGCCGACGGTGAAACGTACTTCTGGGTAAAACGGCGAAATCAACACCAGATTGCCTGCTATAAGCCCTTCACGCCATTTCACTAACGTGCTCGTTTTTAACAAGCTATCAGCTAATACGCCAACGGCCGTTCCCCCTGCCTCTAGTGCCGACGTCATTGCACATTCATCAATACCTCGCGCACCACCAGAGATAACGCAAATCCTCTGTTGAGCCAGTTTCGCTGCCAGTTGTTGGGTATAGCGCAAATCGGCAGTCGGAGCATCTCGCGAGCCAACAATCGCCATACCTTCCGCTTGCAGTAATGCTTTATTCCCGCAGCCAAATAAAACGGGAGGGGCATCCGTTCGCAATCGGTTTTTCAAGCGAACGGGATAATCGGCATCGCCTCGGGTTAAGATCCATAAACCAGCGCGTTGCCACTTATCTACCGCCAACGCCAGACTATGACCGCGCGCCAGCAAGCCAAGAATACGCTCCTGAGAAATACGCGTATCGCTCCAGCCTGTAAGTTTCTCTTGCGGTTGCGACACCAGAAGATCGGCGGGACTGATACGTTGGTGCTTCAGCCATAATGCAAACTTCCCCCATTCACTATTGCTAAGAGGTTTATGCTCACTCGCCGCCGCGCGAGAAAAATCGCTGGTTAGCAGGAGAGTCGCTTGTGCATTGGCTGAAAGATTCATCAATTTTTTACCGAGGTAGAAGCAAGGGCAAGAGGATAAACCGTCGGGCAACCTGCCTGGCGTAACAGTGCTGTCAGAACTGTCAGCGTCCATGCAGAATCCACGATATCGTCAACCAGCAACGCCGGACCTGGCATCAAAGGAGGGGTAATCACAAACGCCCCGTCGAGATTTTGACACTGGTGAAAACGGTTTTGCTGCATTTTCTGTGGTGGATTGTCCACGACTTTTCCAATGGCATCAATAAAAGGTAAGCCAAGTTTCGCCGCCAGTCGCCGGGCAAAATCAGGAACCAGGTCGAGGTGCCTTAATGAAGGAACGCAGCATACCCAGGTTGGTTCAGGATGCGGATTCCAGCGTTGGCGAACCATTTCCGCACATGCCTCCACCAGCTCATCACTGAAGCGCCCCATTTTTTTCTCCTGTGCGACCTGCTTTCCCCACCCGGAATCCCCCCAACGAGAAAGGATTCGCCCCGTAGATCCTTGTAAATCCGCAGGCAAGTTCCCTTTAAATCCGTATTGCGTAAAAGCCCCAGATGCCACCTGTTTATTGAGATTTAATGGCAGGTCAGCGTGTTTAATAAATAAATTTGCTGCATGGAGTAAGCCGCTATCAATGTCGGGCGACAACAACGGATGCTGAAGACAACTGCTACATTTACCACAACGTTCGGCACTTGGCTCATCGAGTGCGCGGCGCAGAAATTGCATTTTGCACTCCTTAGTCGTTATATAGCTTTCAACGTCTGCCAGTTCACTTTTTCTCTGATTCATCAAATGGTTAATTCGTTCATGGTCAGGAGAAAAACTGACGATAGTTCTGCGCCATAATTTCTCGGTATACACCACAGGCGATGGATTTTCAGCTACCAATAATTTCAGTGCTTTTTCTATTTGCCCATAACGGAGATTCGTCCGTTGTTCAATGCCTCGTAGAGTAAGACCGTCATTCTCGCTAAGTACGTTGAGTATTTCATGAATTTGTGCCTCCGCAGGAAAGGCGCTTTCACGGAAGAATTGATGAATAGCGCGGTCTTCGCCACCACAAAGCAATATGCCAACTGCGGAATCTATAGCACGCCCGGCACGCCCCACCTGTTGGTAGTAACCAACAATCGACCCCGGCATCTGATAATGAATGACGAAACCTAAATCAGGTTTATCAAACCCCATACCTAACGCCGTCGTCGCGACCAGCACTTTGATTTTATTTGCCAGCAGTGCCTGCTCCAGATATTCCCTGGCAGTATTAGAATCTTTCGCGCCTTCACAAGTCACGCCGCTGTAGTACGCAAATGCACTGATACCATTTTTCCTTAACCACTCGGCGACAAGTTCGGCATCGCGCGTAGTCAGGGTATAAACAATTCCCGATTTGGAAAACTGAGGGATAACCGTCGCTAACCATGCCAGACGGGATGACTGTTCACCTAAGACTAAGGCATCAAGCGCCAAACTTTCGCGAGCCAGCGTTCCACGCTGAATCACAATGTCACCCAATTGCTGACGGATATCCTCAACGACACGGTTATTCGCTGTCGCGGTTGTACCCAGAACAGGGGTATTCGCAGGCAACTGGCGCAAAATATCTAATATACGTCGGTAATCCGGGCGAAAATCGTGGCCCCAATCAGAGATGCAGTGCGCCTCGTCGACCACAAGCAAGCCAATACGATCGGCTATAGGATATAAAACCGTTTCGATAAAGTCCTGGTTTGCCAAACGTTCCGGGGAAACCAGCAAGCAATCGACCTCACCTTGCAGCAAATTATCGCTAATGCGCTGCCATTCTTCCCTGTTTGTAGAATTCAACGTTTCAGCCGTAATACCTAACCGTTCAGCGGCGGCAACCTGGTTACGCATCAGGGCAAGCAAAGGAGAGATGATAATTGTCGGGCCAGCGCCGCGATCGCGGAAGATTTTACTGGCGATGAAGTACACGGCGCTTTTCCCCCAGCCAGTGCGCTGTACAACCAGCAGTTTTCGCCGCTGATTAACCACCGCATCTATAGCTTCCCATTGCCCTTCCCTGAAGGTAGCGGTGGTGTTACTTAACATCCGCTGTAACAGCAATTCAGCTCCGTGTTTCTCCATCTTCTTCTCCTGCGTCCGTTAACGCAGTGATTAGAACGGATAATGAGCCAGTATTTTTGCGAGAGAGATCAAAAAGATGAAGAGAGGAAAAAAGAGAAATGAATTACTGCGAGCAAGCTCGCAGTAATTTGTCGCGGTAATTAACTCAACAGCTGGAACGCAATCATCCCGACGATAGCACCGACAGTGCCGAGGATGGTTTCCATCATGGTCCAGGTTTTCAGCGTTTCGGCTTCGGTCGCGCCGGTAAATTTACCGAACAACCAGAAACCGGCGTCGTTAACGTGGCTGACAACAATCGAACCACCAGCGATACAAATCGACAGCGCCGCCATTTGCGCACCAGAGTAGTTCAGTTGTTCAATAACCGGCATCACCAGCCCCACCGCCGTTAAGCAGGCAACCGTTGCAGAACCCTGAATGATGCGCACTGCAGCGGCCAGCACGAAGCAGGTAATCGCAATCGGCAGCCCCATCCCGGTTAACGCTTCGCCCAGTGCCGGACCTACGCCAGAGTCAACCAGCACCTGTTTGAACACGCCACCCGCACCAATTACCAGCAGAATGATCCCCGCCGGTTGCAGCGCGTGACCGCAAATCTCCATCACTTTGTCTTTCGGCATACCCTGACGCATCGCCAGACCATAAATCGCCACCAGACAAGCAACCAGAATCGCGGTAAACGGATGACCGATAAACTCGAACCATTCGTAAGCGGTAGAGCCTTCCGGCACAAAACGCGCGGCAATGGTTTTAAGACCTACCAGCACCAGCGGCAACAGGATCAGCGACAGGCTGAATCCGAAAGATGGCATTTTGCCTTCGCCGAGATGTGGTTCGCTGATGTCGTCAGGAATATGCAGTTCCACGTAGCGGCTTATGAAATTACCCCACAGCGGCCCGGCAATAATCATTCCCGGAATTGCCGCACACAGACCGATCAGGATCATCCAGCCAAAGTCGGCGTTCATCTGCGATGCCAGCAGCATTGGCGCTGGCCCCGGCAATAAGAACGCCGCCGCTGCCGCCACGCCGGCGAATAACGGGATAACCAGTTTCACCAGGTTCGTGCCGGTATGGCGCGCCATTGAGAAAGCAACGCTAATCAGCAGAACAATCGCCACTTCAAAGAACAGCGGTAGCGCACAAACCAACCCCGCAAGGCCAATGGCATAATGCGCGCGGCTGTGACCGAAGGATTTGAGCATTTTGACGGCAATCTGATCGACTGCGCCGGTTTCATGTAAGATCTTGCCAAACATGGCTCCCAGAGCGACAACCACCGCCAGGAAGCCGAGGGTGCCTCCCATCCCTTTTTCCATCGTCGCTGCGATTTTATCGAGCGGCATACCGGAAAAAAGGCCAGCCCCCATAGACACCACCATCAAAGCCAGGAAAGCGTGCATACGCGCTTTCATGACTAAAAACAGCAGCAGTAAAACAGACCCTACTGCTGTTAAAACAAGCGTTAATGTACTCACTACTTATTTGCCTTTTTTAATAACCTCAATGGTGCTTGCCACAACACCTTCCAGCGGTTGATCGATATCCACCACCAGTACATCGGTTTCGTCCGCACCCGGTTCTTGCAGCGTTTCAAACTGCGTCACCAGCATTTGGGTTTTAAAGAAATGGCCTTTACGCGCTTTCAGACGGCTTTCAATTACATCAAAATCGCCTTTCAGGTAGATGAAAGAGAGATTCGGATTACCCGCGCGCAGCAGGTCGCGATAGTGCTTTTTCAGTGCGGAACAGACGATCAGCGACACTTTATTGGTACGCTGCATGGCAAACGCGGCGTCGTTCAGCGCCTGTAACCACGGTTTGCGATCGTCATCATTCAGCGGTTCACCGGACGCCATTTTTTCGATATTGCGACGCGGATGGAGGAAATCGCCATCAAGAAACGCGGCATGAAGTTGATGCGCCACTTCACTGGCGACCGCAGATTTGCCGCTGCCCGATACGCCCATCAAGACGTAAATGTGGTGATCATGGTTAGTCGTGCTCAAAGTGGTGCCCCCACAATACAAGAATTAAAAATGTTACGGGTAACTGTTATCGGTAACATTGTCCAGCCGGACAAAATCAGAAGCAATATCCATCCGTGCCTTAAGTGTATAAGTGTGAGCTACTTCAAATTTGTGAGCTTAAATAGATCCGCCCGGTGACAAGGTGAAACCTAAATCTAACATTTTCGGTGTCACTGCTTCGCCACGAATACGCGCCAGCAGGCGTTCAGCGCCAATGCTGCCCATCCGCTCACGCGGCGTCAGCACGCTCGCCAGCCGTGGCTCCATCACCTGACCAATATCGTGGCCGTGGAAACCGGCAATTGCCATATCGTCAGGGATTTTCAGCCCCAGACGCTGACATTCAAACGCCGCGCCGACAGCCAGGTCATCGTTGGTACAGAATACGCCATCTAACTGCGGATATTCCCTCCGCGCCTGGCGAATCAGTTCAATACCTGAAGAGTAAGAAGAAGATTGTTCAACCATCACGCTATATGGCACCAGGCCGGCATCCAGCATCGCCTGTTCGTATCCCTTCTGTTTGATGATTGTACGTTCGTCGAGACGTGCGCCGAGATAGGCAATGTGCCGATGCCCGCGAGCAATAATGGCGGTGGTCATCTGACGTGCCGCTTCGAAGTTATCAAAGCCGACGGCGATATCGAGGCACGGAGATTTACTGTCCATCAGCTCCACCACTGGAATACCTGCCACTTCAATCATCTTTAAGGTGCGCGGCGTGTGGGTTCGTTCGGTGAGGATCAGCCCGTCAATATTCCATGAAAGCATTGATTCGAGGCGCTCTTGTTCCATTTCCGGTTTATAACCGTAGTGCGCCAGCATAGTCTGATAACCGTGCGCGTCGGTAACGCTTTCGATACCGCGTAATACTTCCGCGAAAACCTGGTTGGTGAGAGAAGGTAACAGGACGCCAATTGCCCGGCTGGTAGCATTTGAGAGGATATCGGGCGCGCGGTTGGGAATATAACCCAGTTCATCAAGAGCGGCGGCAATCTTGCCACGTAAGGCGACGGAGACCTGCTCCGGGTTGCGTAAAAAACGGCTGACCGTCATTTTGGTCACGCCTACACGGTCAGCCACATCCTGAAGTACGGGTCTTTTCTTTTTCATCGTCCTGAAGGGTACAAAAGGGATAGATTCCTTTAGTTTACCACGGACGCATCACAACCTTCCTGATTCCTCAGGAAGGTTTGTGAGATAAATTTAGACTGGCGGCAAATCGAACAGCAGAATTTCACTGTCGCTATCGGCGTGGATGGAGATTGCCTGCTCATCCCAGATTGCCAGACCATCACTGGTCGAGGCTTTCACACCGTTAATGGTGACATTGCCTTTCACTACCTGGATCCAGACGCGGCGTTCAGCGGCAATCTGATGCACCGACTGTTCATCTTTCAGCAGCGCCCAGCGATACAGTTCCATATCCTGATGCACTTTCAACGAACCATCACGCGCATCCGGCGAGAGCACCAGTTGTTTGCCCTGCACGGCATCAAAGCGACGCTGTTCATAACGCGGTGTAATGCCGTTTTCTTCTGGCATGATCCAGATCTGATACAGATGCAGACGCTCGGTGCTGCTGGGGTTGTACTCTGAGTGACGAATACCCGTACCCGCACTCATAATCTGAAACTCGCCCGCCGGAACCTGCTCTTTATTACCCATGCTGTCCTGATGCTCAACAGTACCTTCCAGCACGTAGGTTAAAATTTCCATATCTTTATGTGGGTGAGTGCCGAAACCCTGCCCTGCTTCAATCACGTCGTCGTTAATGACACGCAGCGCGGAGAAGCCCATAAAGTTCGGGTCGTAATAGTTGGCAAAAGAGAAAGTGTGCCAGGAGTCCAGCCAGCCATGATTCGCATGACCACGTTCATTTGCTTTGCGTAAGTAGATCATTTGTATTCACCCCCTGAATGTTTTCGATGGGCTTAGTGTGGACCCGATCCGCCTGGGATGATAGAGGGTGAAAATTGACCCCTCTGTTCAAAAAAATTGAACTATTCGAGGAGCCATCAAACTTACTTCGCGAGAGTCACTGTAGAGGGAGAAGCTTGTTCAAAACCGCGTTCAAGGATTTCCAGATTAGTAAGAACTTCAGATTCCTTGACGTAATTTGGAGCACCGGTGGTGATGGTTTGATACAGCGCATCATATACGCGTCCGTAGTCGCCCACCTCCGGCTTCATCTCTTCTCTTACCGTCACGCCCTCGTCATTGACATACTCCAGCACACCGACCGAATCATCCGCTGCGAATCCCGGTTCGCCCGGCATAATATTAGCCTTCAGGCTGGTTTCCTGCTGGTCGATACCGTATTTAATAAATGTACCTTTCTTACCGTGAACGATAAATTTCGGATAATCGATTTTCACCAGATGGCTGGTTTTGACGATGGCTTTCAAATCACCATAAAACAGCTGCGCTTCGAAGGTGTCATCCGGGTTGGCTTTATTACGCAGACTGCGAATGTCGTAAGCCACATGATCCGGGCGACCGAACAGCGAGATAATCTGGTCGAGGGTATGCACGCCAAGGCCATAAAATGCGCCATCCTGCGGCAGTCCAGGTTTGGTTTCTGCCACCGGACGGTAATAGTCAAAATGGCTTTCCACTTCGACAATCTCTCCCAGCTTGCCGCTTTCAATCGCTTTTTTCGCCGTCAGGAAGCAGGAGTCAAAGCGGCGATTCTGATACGGCGTGACGGTCAGCCCTTTGCTTTTTGCCAGCGCAAACAGCTCTTTCGCCTGCGCAAGCGTCGGGGTGAACGGTTTTTCGACCAGCACATTTTTCCCGGCTTCCAGCGCACGCTTCGCGTACTCGAAGTGGCTGTCAGCGTGAGTGCAGACGATAACCAGCTTAACGTCAGGATCGTTTAATACTTCGTCGAGATCGCTGGTGAAATGGATATGCGAGTAGACAGGAGCCTGTTCTTCCGGCTTCGCATGGCGGCGGAAAATATGCGCGACATGCCAGCTATCCTTGCGGTTAAGTACATACGGCAGATGGTAACGGGTGGTGCTTTTGCCGAAGCCAATAAAGGCGCAGTTGATGGCCATGATTTCGTCCTTTTTTAAGGTGGTTAGTTACACCTTAACGCAAAGCGGACGTGGTTCCTATGCCTGTGCTTCAGTACGTCAGATTGTTGGCAAAGTGCACTTTGATCATGCCGGATGCGGCGTGAACGCCTTATCCGACCTACGGTTCGGGCACAGGTTTGTAGGCTGATAAGCGTAGCGCATCAGACAATTTTGCATTTGTCTCAACACGAGGAACATTCCCCTTGGACAAAATGACAAGCAAAAAAAAGCCAGCACCCGGCTGGCTAAGTAATACTGGAAGCAATGTGAGCAATGTCGTGCTTTCAGGTTCTCCGCGAGGGTCTTCCTGATCGCGAGACAATAATAATCATTCTCATTCGCACTTGTCCAACACTTTTTGCAAAAAAATGCATTTGACTCGTATTTGAAAGTCAATGATGTTGAAAGGGACATTTACCCCAAAGAGGACAGAGGAATGAGTGAGATAGTGATACGCCACGCTGAAACGCGCGATTACGAGGCCATTCGGCAAATTCACGCCCAGCCGGAGGTGTATTACAACACACTACAGGTGCCTCATCCTTCCGATCATCTGTGGCAGGAGCGACTCGCCGATCGTCCCGGCATTAAACAGTTAGTCGCCTGTATTGATGGAACCGTCGTGGGTCATCTCACCATTGACGTGCAGCAACGCCCGCGCCGCAGTCATGTTGCCGATTTTGGTATTTGCGTCGACTCCCGCTGGCACAATCGCGGCGTCGCCAGCGCCTTGATGCGAGAGATGATTGAGATGTGCGACAACTGGTTGCGGGTAGATCGCATTGAACTAACCGTATTTGTCGATAACGCCCCAGCAATTAAGGTCTATAAAAAATACGGTTTTGAGATTGAAGGAACTGGTAAAAAGTACGCGTTGCGAAATGGCGAATATGTCGATGCGTATTTTATGGCGCGGGTGAAATAAAGAATTTGCAATCTAAGTTTGTCATTTAAGCCCTCACCTACCGGGAGAGGGCTTAAGATATTAATACCCCGCTGTTAAATCATCCACCGAGCGCGGGTCGGATGCGCCGTATAACTCACCCTCCGGCCCAACCATAATGCTTTGCGTACTGCCCATCGCCTCTTTCAGCGCCACTTTCTGACCTTTTGCTTCCAGCAGCTTGAGCGTATCCGGGCTAAACCCTTTTTCGACGCGCAGCTCGTCCGGCAACCACTGATGATGGAAACGCGGCGCATTGGTCGCTTCGGCGACGTTCATGCCATAATCGATGCTGTTTACTACCATTTGCAGCACGGTGGTGATAATCCGACTCCCGCCTGGGCTACCGGTAACCAGCCAGGTTTTACCGTCTTTCACCACAATGGTCGGCGACATTGACGACAGCGGACGTTTGTTCGGCCCGACGGCGTTAGCATCACCGCCCACCAGCCCGTAAACGTTCGGTACACCTGGTTTGGCTGAGAAATCATCCATCTGATTGTTAAGCAGAATACCGCTCTCACCCGCGACAATCCCCGTACCGAAAGTGGTATTCAGCGTATAGGTCACCGCCACCGCGTTACCGTCTTTATCCACCACTGAGTAATGGGTTGTTTGATTACTCTCATAAGGCGCAAGTTTGCCTGGGCGAATTTCGCTGGACGGCTTCGCTTTATTGATATCAATTTGATCGGCAATGGATTTGGCATAGGCTTTATTGGTCAGCGCCTGCCACGGCACTTTGACAAAATCCGGGTCGCCAAGATATTCCGAGCGGTCGGCGTAGGCGTATTTCTCAGCTTCTGCCATGATTTGCATCGCATCGGCGCTGCCAAAGCCATATTTCTTCATATCGAAGTTTTCCAGGATATTCAGAATCTGCACGATATGAATCCCGCCGGAGGATGGCGGTGGCATGGAGTAAACCTGATACCCGCGATAATCGCCGCTAATCGGTGTGCGTTCCACCGCTTTATACGCCGCTAAATCTTCTTTGCTTACCAGGCCGCCGTTTTTCTGCATCTCCTGGGCGATCTGCTCAGCTATCGTGCCTTTGTAGAATTCGTCCGGGCCGTTTTCGGCAATCATCTCCAGGCTCTTTGCCAGGTTCGCCTGCACCAGTTTGTCGCCCTTTTTCAGCGGTTCGCCCTCTTTCCAGAAGATAGCCTTGCTGTTTTCGTGATTCGGCAGCACTTCACTGCCGTAAGTTTTGAGATCGTCGGCCAGCGCGTCGTTAACGATAAAACCATCGCGCGCCAGTTTAAACGCCGGTTGCACCACTTTGTTCAGCGGCATGGTGCCGTACTTCTCCAGCGCCAGCGAGAAGCCTGCGACCGTGCCAGGCGTTCCTGAGGCCAAATGCGAAGTGAGTGATTTTTTGCTGTCCGGGTTGCCCTGATCATCGAGGAACATATCGCGGGTTGCTTTGGCGGGTGCCATCTCACGGAAATCAATAGAAGTCGTATTGCCATCTTTAGTGCGGATCAGCATAAAACCGCCGCCGCCCAGATTCCCCGCCTGCGGATGCGTTACCGCCAGCGCATATCCCACCGCCACGGCGGCATCAACGGCATTACCACCTTCTTTAAGGATATCCACCCCCACCTGAGTGGCAGTAGCATCCACAGACGCCACCATCCCCTGCTTCGCGCGTACCGGATGAAAGACATCTTCCTCCACGCCATACGAGACAGGCGGCGGCGCAGGTGGCGCGGCAACAACACTAAAACAACATCCTGAAAGCAAAGCTGTAATCGCCGCCCGGCGTAAAAACGTCGGTTTTATCATCGTTATTCTCCAGTTATGTGTGGGGCAACCCCAGCTAAGCCTGGTATATAACTCTGAATTAATCATCGTTTTGCCGGGAAGCGAGTAAACTTAAAGAATATCTTCAGAGGAGGATACGCGATGAAACGACTTCTGCTTTTGACGGCACTCCTGCCGTTTGTCGGCTTTGCACAGCCCATTAATACTCTGAACAACCCTAACCAGCCGGGGTATCAGATCCCCAGTCAGCAGCGGATGCAAACTCAAATGCAAACGCAGCAAATCCAGCAAAAAGGGATGTTGAATCAGCAACTGAAAACTCAGACGCAATTACAGCAGCAGCATTTAGAAAATCAGATTAACAGTAACTCGCAGCGGGTATTGCAGTCGCAGCCGGGGGAGCTAAATCCCGCCCGGCAGCAAATGCTGCCCAACACCAACGGCGGGATGTTAAACGGCAACCGTAATATGGATAGTTCGTTGAATCAGCAGCATATGCTGCAAGAGAGGAGAAACGGCGACATGCTGAATCCCCCCAGCACGCCGCAGCCTGATATTCCGTTGAAAACTATTGGGCCGTAAAGTTCGGACCAATCACATCAATCGCATCGGTACAGATGCAATCCACGCCCCAGCGCAGCAACTCTGCCGCTCGCTGGGGTCTGTTGACGGTATACACCAGAATCCGTAATCCAGCGTCTTTCAACTGCCTCACTCGCGCTTTATCGAGCAACTTATGATTGAGATGAATAGAGACACAGCCCAGCCGCGTGGTCAGTTCGCGCCAGTCGTCGCGCCACTCATCAAGCAACAAACCGCGCGGCAGTTCCGGTGCAGCCTGTTGCGCAGCTTCTAAAGCATCAATCTCAAACGATGACAGCAGCGGCGGCGTCATACCTGCCCAAAGCTCGCGCGCCGCCAGCGCCACCATTTTGCCCGTTAATGGCCCAGTGCCAGTGGTGGGTTTGATTTCGATATTCGCCATCATCCCGTGTTCGCGGCAGCGTTCTGCTACTTGCGAAAGCAAAGGCAACGGCTCGCCTTTAAACGCTTTGCTGTACCAACTGCCTGCATCCACGCGCAGTAAATCCTGCCAGTTCAGTTCACCCGCGACGCCCCAGCCGTTGCTGGTACGTTCGAGATTGTCGTCATGGAGCAGGAAGATCTCGCCATCTTTCGATAACTTCGCGTCAAATTCGATCATCTTATGACCGTATTTTGCCCCGACGTCGATTGCCGCCAGGGTGTTTTCGGGGGCCAGCTTACCGCCGCCACGATGGGCGACGATGCGGGGATAAGGCCAGTTACTCATACTCGTTGTCCTGTTTCACCATCAAAAAGATGTAGCTGATTTTCCGGCAGATGCAGCCACAGCGTGCTGCCTGCCGTCGGGCGCTCCTGATGCGCCAGTCTTACCACCAGCTTCTGTTCGCCCCAGCGTCCGTGCGCCAGGTTATCAGCGCCGAGGATCTCCAGCGTGTCCATCACCAGCGGTACGCCGCCTTCTGTTTGTGAGCTTAACGCAATATGTTCCGGGCGAATACCGAGGGTCATTTTACGTCCTGCATACTGACGGCAGCCACCGTTTAGCGGCAGCGCGATACCGCCGTCCAGTTCGAAATGTGTGCCTTCGTTATTCACACGTCCTGTCAGCAGGTTCATCGCCGGACTGCCGATAAAACTCGCCACAAACAGGCTGGCGGGCTTTTCGTACACTTCCACCGGTGTGCCAATCTGTTCAGCAACGCCGCCGTTCATCACCATCACCCGCTGGGCGAGCGTCATCGCCTCAACCTGATCGTGAGTAACGTAGAGTGAAGTTGTTTTCAGGCGACGGTGCAATTGCTGCAACTCAAGGCGCATCTGCACGCGCAGCTTGGCATCAAGGTTAGAGAGCGGCTCATCAAACAAAAATACCGCCGGATCGCGCACAATCGCGCGCCCCATCGCCACACGCTGGCGCTGACCGCCGGAAAGCTCACGCGGGCGGCGCTTGAGCAGGCCGTCCAGCTCCAGAATACGCGCCGCTTCTTGAACGCGCTCGGCAATTTGCTGCTTGCCCATGCCGCGAATTTTCAGCCCCCACGCCATGTTTTCTTCGACGCTCATATGCGGATAAAGCGCGTAGTTCTGGAACACCATCGCAATCCCGCGATCTTTCGGCTCCATTTCGGTCACACGCTCATTGTTGATCCAGATATCGCCTTCCGTCACCCGCTCCAGCCCGGCAACCATGCGCAGCAGCGTCGATTTCCCGCAGCCAGAAGGCCCGACCATCACGATAAATTCACCATCCGCCACATCAAGGGTCAGCGGTTTAATGACCTGGGTTTTGCCATCCCAGCTTTTGGTTACTGCCTGTAATTTCAGTCCTGCCATCTTATTTCTCACTATCGACCAGGCCGCGCACGAAGGCACGCTGCATCACTAAAACAATCACTACTGGTGGGATCAGGGTTAACAACATCGCCGCCATCACCGAGTTCCATTCCGTTGTGCCTTCGCCAGTAGCGATCATCCCTTTAATCCCTGCCACGGTGGTGCCGAGATCAACGTCGGTAATAATCAACAACGGCCATAGATACTGGTTCCAGCCGTAAATAAAGGTGATCACAAACAGCGCCGCCAGATTGGTTTTCGACAACGGAAAAACAATGTCGCAAAAGAAACGCATTGGCGACGCGCCGTCGATCCGCGCCGCTTCCACCAGTTCATCCGGTAGGGTCATAAAGAACTGACGGAACAGGAAGGTGGCGGTCGCCGAGGCCATCAGCGGCAGCGTTAAACCTGCGTAGCTGTCGAGCATCTTCAGATTGGCGATCACTTCAACCGTCGGGAAGATACGCACTTCAACCGGCAGCATCAGGGTGATAAAAATCATCCAGAAGAAGAGGTTACGCAGCGGAAAACGAAACCAGACAATGGCAAATGCCGAGAGCATCGAGACGGTAATTTTGCCGAGCGTAATGCTGAACGCCATCACAAAGCTGTTAAGCAACATCCGCCAGAACGGCGCACTATTCGTGCCTACTCCGTTCACCCAGATGTTGTGGATGTTTTCCAGCAGATGTGTGCCGGGGATTAGCGTCATCGGCGCGGCGTAGACGGCCTGTTTATCCAGCGTCGCCGCGACAAACGCCACGTACAGCGGGAAGAGGATCACCGCGATCCCGAGGATCAGCATGGTATGGCTGAATATCGTCAGCCACGGACGGTTCTCAATCATTGGTAACGCACCTTGCTTTCAACATAGCGGAACTGCACCACCGTCAGCACGATGACGAGGAACATCAACACCACCGACTGCGCGGCAGACGAAGCCAGATCCAGTCCGGTAAAGCCTTCGCGGTAAATCTTATAAATCAGCGTCGTGGTGGCCTGTACTGGCCCACCGGACGTGGCGGCGTCGATTACCGGGAAGGTATCGAAGAAGGCGTAGACCAGGTTCACCACCAGCAGGAAGAAACTCACCGGGGCGATAAGCGGCAGCGCGATCTTAAAGAAGCGGCGAATCGGCCCTGCACCGTCGATGGCTGCGGCTTCAATCAACGAACGGGGAATGGATTGCAGCGCGGCATAGAAGAACAGAAAGTTGTAGCTGATTTGCTTCCACACCGAGGCAAACACCACCAGGAACATCGCCTGACCGCTGTTTTGCGCGTGGTTCCAGTCGTAGCCGAACTCAGCGAGAAAATGAGTGATCAGCCCACGGCCGGGGTTAAACAGGAAGATCCACAATACGGCGGCAACGGCGGGTGCCACAGCGTAAGGCAGCAGCATTAAGGTTTGATAGAAACGGCTGCCGCGCACGATGTACTCCACCAGCGCCGCGAAGAACAGCGACACCAGCAAACCGCTGACGGTGACAAAGGTGCTGAATTTTATCGTCGTCCAGAAGGAGTCGAGATAGTAGCTGTCATGAAACAGCGTGACGAAGTTATCCAGGCCGACAAACTGGCTGGAGAAACCAAACGGATCGACGCTTTGCAGCGAGTACCACAACGCTTCGCCCGCAGGCCAGATAAAAAAGATAACGGTGATGATGAGCTGCGGCGCGACCAGCAAATAGGGCAGCCAGCGCGAGCGGAACACCGGACGGGATGATGACATAAATAAACTCTTCGTGTTGTGTTCCCCTCACCCCGGCCCTCTCCCCAGAGGGGCGAGGGAGAAAGGCGGTGCATACTTTTCCACCACGCCGATCGGTCCCCTCTCCCTTTGGGAGAGGGTTAGGGTGAGGGTAAGAGAATTAAGACTTCGTAGACTGCTCAAAGCGGCGCAGTAACTGATTCCCACGCTCAACGGCGGTATCCAGCGCCTGCTGTGGCGTCTTCTTGCCGGTCCACACGCTCTCCAGCTCTTCATCCACAATCACGCGGATCTGCGGCATGTTGCCCAGACGCAGCCCTTTGGTGAACGGCAACGGCGGCTTGTTCAGCATCTGACGCGTCGCGGTATCCGCCCCAGGGTTTTTCTCGTAAAAGCCCTGCTCACGGGTCAGGTCATACGCCGCTTTGGTGATCGGCAGATAACCGGTTTTCTGATGCCACTCAGCAGCGTTTTCTGGCTTCGCGAGGAAGTCGAGGAACTTCGCCACACCTGTATAAGTTTCTTTATCTTTGCCCTGCATCACCCACAGGCTGGCCCCGCCGATAATGGCGTTTTGTGGCGCATCTTTCGCATCAGCGTCGTAAGGCATCATGCCTACGCCGTAGTTGAATTTGGCGTACTCGCGAATGTTGGCAAGCGAACCGGAAGAGGCGGTGGTCATCGCGCAATCACCGTTATAGAACTTCTCGGTGGATTCATCCTTACGACCGACGTAGCTGAAGTCGCCCTTCTTGTTCATCTCCTCGAGCATGGCAATGTGTTTCACCTGCTCCGGCTTGTTGAACTCCAGCACCGCGTCCGTGCCGTCAAAACCGTTGTTTTTGCTGGCAAACGGCAGACCGTTCCAGGCGCTAAAGTTTTCCAGTTGGATCCAGCCCTGCCAGCCGCTGGCGTAGCCGCACTTCATACCGGAGGCTTTCAGTTTTGCGGCATAGTCCGCCAGATCCTGCCAGGTTTTCGGCGGCTGTTCCGGGTCTAATCCTGCTTTCTTGAAGGCGTCTTTGTTGTAATAGAGTACGGGGGTCGAGCTGTTGAACGGCTGGGAGAGTAAGTGGCCCGTTTTGCTGTCGGAGTAGTAACCGGAAACCGTCGGCACAAACTGCGATTCATCGAATTGAATCCCCGCCTCTTTAAACACGTCATATACCGGTTTAATGGCTTTCGACGCCATCATGGTAGCGGTGCCAACTTCATAAACCTGCAAAATAGCCGGAGCGTTGCCGGTACGGAATGCGGCAATCCCCGCACTTAAATTCTGTTCGTAGTTGCCTTTATAGGTCGGTACAATTTTGTAATCCGGGTTTTCGGCGTTAAAACGTTGAGCCAGAGAATCCACCTCTTTACCCAGTTCCCCTTCCATAGAATGCCAGAACGGAATGGTCGTCACTGCCTGTGCATTCCCCATTAACGCCAGTCCGAGCGCCAGTGCTGAAGCTGTATAATGTAACGGTTTCATCGTTTATCTCTCTTGTTGTACCGAATGCGCGAATTCACGCGTTTTATGCTCGCGGGGTAACATGACATGCTCGAATTACAGAAAAATAACTTTTTTGTTACATTTGTAAGATAGTAAGGTGTCAGAAAGATGACAAGGCAGTGACGGCGCGGGTGAGGGAAAATGGGAGATGGGACACGGATAAGCGGAAAAATAGAAGTCCTGTGTCAAACTCTACAGATTGTAGATAACATGCTCATCGTTTCATGCTGGATGCGGCGTAAACGCCTTATCTGGCCTACAAGATCGTGCAAATTCAATATATTGCAACTCACCCAGTAGGCCTGATAAGCGCAGCGCATCAGGCAATTTTACATTTGTCACCTGTCTCAAAGGAGTCTTTTGACTCCCTATCAATCAACGTGTTATTACCCGCCTAAATACGCACTTCTCACCGCTTCATTCGCCAGTAGTGCATCACCAGTATCGGAGAGCACCACATGGCCGTTTTCCAGCACGTAGCCGCGATCCGCCAGCTTTAGCGCCTGGTTAGCGTTCTGCTCGACGAGGAAGATGGTCATCCCCTGCTCGCGCAGTTGTTCGATGGTGTCGAAAATTTGCTGGATGATAATCGGCGCCAGTCCGAGCGATGGCTCATCAAGCAGTAGCAAACGCGGGTTGCTCATCAGCGCGCGACCTATCGCCAGCATCTGCTGCTCACCACCGGACATGGTGCCCGCCCGCTGAACACGGCGCTCATGCAGACGCGGAAACAGCTCATACACCCACTTTATGCGCTCCTGAAACTGGTCGCGTTCAGCAAAAAAGCCACCCATCGCCAGGTTCTCTTCCACCGTCATCCGCGAGAAGACGCGACGTCCTTCCGGGACAATCGCTACCGCTTCACGCATGATTTTCGCCGTCTGCCAGTCGGTAATGTCTTTATCATCAAACACAATTCGCCCGCTGGTGGCGCGCGGGTCGCCGCATAATGTGCCGAGTAAGGTAGTTTTCCCCGCACCGTTCGCACCTATCAGGGTGACAATCTCGCCCTGATTGATATGCAGGCTCACCTCATGCAGCGCCTGGATTTTGCCGTAGTGGGCGCTGACTTTGTCAAAGGACAACATGACTTTTTCCATCTTATGCCTCACCTAAATAGGCACGGATCACGTCCGGGTTATTACGGATCTGTTCCGGCGTGCCGTTTGCCAGTGGCGTCCCCTGATTGACCACGTAAATTCTGTCTGAAATACCCATCACCAGCTTCATATCGTGTTCAATCAACAAGATAGTGGTGTTGTGATGGTTACGAAGCTCGGCAATCAGCTCATCCAGCTCTTTGGTCTCTTTCGGGTTAAGACCTGCCGCAGGTTCATCGAGCATTAAAATCTCCGGCTGCGTCACCATGCAGCGGGCGATCTCCAGACGGCGCTGGTCGCCATAAGCCAGGTTGCTCGCCTGACGGTTAGCGTGTTCCAGCAAACCAATGCGTTCCAGCCAGGTTGCGGCTCGGTCGAGCGCCTCACTCTGGGCGCGACGGAAAGAAGGCGTTTTCAACAGGCCGGAGAACAGCCCGGTTTTCAGTTGCTGATGCTGCGCCACCAGCAGGTTTTCAATCACCGTCATTTCACGGAACAGACGCACATGCTGGAAGGTGCGCACCACGCCCATGCGGGCAATTTGCTGACCCGGCAAACCTTCCAGATGCTGATCGCGCAGTAAAATGGTGCCGCCGGTGGGTTTGTAGAATCCGGTCAGGCAGTTAAAGACCGTGGTTTTTCCGGCTCCGTTAGGGCCGATTAACGAGACGATCTCCTGCGGGTACAGTTCGAGATTGACGTTGTTCACCGCCAGCAGGCCGCCGAAGCGCATCATCAGGCCGTTAACAGATAATAAGGGCTGATTCATGCCTGCTCTCCTTTCGCTGCGCCGTTCTTCAGCTTGAGTTGCGGGCGCGTCATGGGCAGCAAGCCCTGCGGACGCCAGATCATCATCAGCACCATCAAGCCACCGAGCATTAACATGCTGTATTCGTTGAAATCACGCATCAACTCGCGCGATACCACCAGCAAAATTGCCGCCAGAATCACCGCGAACTGCGACCCCATGCCACCGAGCACCACTATCGCCAGTACAAAGGCTGATTCGGCAAAGGTGAAGGATTCCGGGCTGACAAAGCCCTGACGCGCCGCAAACAGCGTTCCGGCAAAACCCGCAAACGCGGCGCTGATGGTAAAGGCGGTCAACTTGATACGGCGCGGGCTTAAGCCCAGCGAACGGCAGGCGATCTCGTCTTCACGCAACGCTTCCCACGCACGCCCCAGCGGCATCCGCAGTAAGCGGTTAATGACAAACAGGCTTAACACTACCAGCAGCAACGCCACCAGGTAGAGGAAGATGACGCGATCGGACGGATCGTATTTCAGGCCAAAGAAATTACTGAACGTATCCCAGCCACCTTCGCGGGCGGTACGGCTGAACTCAAGGCCGAAGAAAGTGGGTTTCGGGATCTGACTGATGCCGTTCGGACCGCCGGTAATTTCGGTGTTATTGAGCAGCAATATGCGCACAATTTCGCCGAAACCGAGGGTAACGATCGCCAGATAATCACCACGCAGACGCAGCACCGGAAAACCGAGCAGGAAGCCCGCCGCCGCTGCCATTAACCCGGCAATTGGCAGGCAGGTCCAGAAGCCCAGACCGTAATAGTGATTGAGCAGCGCAAAGGTGTAAGCGCCGATGGCGTAAAAACCGCCGTAACCCAGCACTAGCAGGCCAGACAGCCCCACCACCACGTTTAGCCCGAGGCCGAGGATAATGTAGATCATGGTCAGGGTGGCGATATCCACCGTCCCGCGTGAGACCATAAACGGCCACGCCACCGCAAGCACCAGCAACGCCACGAGGAACAGTTTCTGCTTCACCGTGGAGCCATCAATCGCAGGCAAAATAAACTTCGGCCCGGAAACGCTTTTCAACCCCTTCTGGAAAGCAGGTCGCACAAGCTGGAAGAAAAAGACCACCGCCGTACCGATAAATACCCACTGCCAACGGATATCTGAAGCACTGTCGACCACCAGTTTGGTGCCATCCAGCTCCAGTTGCACGCCCATAAAGACGCCCGCCAGAACAAAGAACATCGCAGCAGAGAGCAGCGCCATTGCAATATGCATCGGTTTCATACTTTCTCTACCTCCGGGCGACCCAGAATACCGGTCGGCATCACCAGCAGAACCAGAATCAGCAGGGCAAATGAGACCACATCTTTATATTCCGTACTCAGATAGGCAGAAGAGAGCGCCTCCGCAATCCCCAGAATCAACCCGCCAATCATCGCCCCCGGAATACTGCCAATCCCACCGAGCACCGCTGCGGTAAAGGCTTTCATCCCGGCCATAAAGCCGATGTAGGGGTTAATCACACCGTAGAACTGACCGAGCAGAACGCCCGCCACCGCCGCCATCGCCGCGCCAATCACAAAGGTCAGCGCAATCACTCGGTCAGTGTTGATGCCAAGCAGGCTCGCCATTTTCAGGTCTTCGGCGCAGGCACGACAGGCGCGCCCCATGCGCGAATAACGGATGAAAATCGTCAGCGCCAGCATGGCGAGGAAGGTGACAATCCAGATCACCGCCTGCATGGTGGTAATAGACGCAGAGAAGTTTTCGCTATGACCCACCACCCACTGACCGTTAAACAGGCTGGGCAGCGCCACATCGCGCGAACCTTCGGTCAGGCTGACGTAGTTTTGCAGGAAGATGGACATGCCGATTGCCGAGATGAGCGCAATCAGGCGCTTAGAGTTACGTACCGGGCGATAGGCCACCCGTTCGATACTCCAGCCGTAGGCGCTGGCAATGACGATTGCGCCGACAAATCCCGCCGCCACCAGCAGCCAGCCGGTATCAATGCCCATCATCATCAGCGCAGCGATGATCATAAAGGAGACGTAGCTGCCAATCATGTAAACCTCGCCATGGGCGAAGTTGATCATGCCGATAATGCCGTAAACCATGGTGTAGCCGATGGCTATCAGCGCGTAAGTACTGCCCAGCGTGACGCCGTTAAACATCTGCTGCAAGAAATACAAAAACTGCTCAGACATAAGGTAACCTTTCTAAACCCGCCCGCATTTCACGGGCGGTGGGATTTTCACTTGGCTGCCGTGGATGAACCGTCGGCGTGCCACTGGAAGACACCAAAATCAAATCCCTTCAGATCGCCTTTTTCATCCCAGTTCAGCGGCCCAATCACGGTGTTTGCACCGTTAGCTTTTAAATCTTTCACCAGCGCCAGCGGCTCATCGCTGCCGGTACGCTCAAGGGCAGTCGCCAGAGATTGCACCGCCGCGTAAGTGATCCAGACATAAGGCCCGGACGGATCTTTCTTGTCTGCTTTCAGCGCATCAACGACGCCCTGGTTTGCCGGATCCTGGTCATAGCGTTTTGGCATAGTGACCAACATACCTTCGGCAGCATCGCCAGCAATATTCGAAAGCGACGCATTACCGACACCTTCCGGCCCCATAAACTGAGTTTTCAGGCCAACGGAACGCGCCTGGCGCAGCATCTGCCCCATTTCCGGGTAGTAACCGCCGTAGTAAACGAAGTCGATGTTTTCTTTTTTCAGGCGGGCAATCAGCGCGGAGAAATCTTTCTCACCAGCGGTAATGCCGTCGAAAAAGACGACGTTAGCGTTAGCCGCTTTCAGCCCGTCCTGCACCGAACGCGCCAGCCCTTCGCCATATTGTTGTTTGTCATGAATGATGGCGATGCGCTGGGGCTTCACCGTCTCAAGAATGTATTTTGCTGCCGTTGGCCCCTGGGAAGAGTCCAGCCCGGCAGTACGCATGATGTGTTGATAACCGCGCTGAGTCAGCTCCGGGTTGGTCGCTCCCGGCGAGATCATCAGGATACCTTCGTCTTCGTAGATATCCGACGCAGGTTGGGTAGAAGAGGAACACAGATGCCCAATAACGTATTTAATGCCGTCGTTAACGATTTTGTTGGCGACCGCAACGGCTTGTTTTGGGTCGCAGGCGTCGTCATATTCCACGCCAACCAGCTTATCGCCTTTAATTCCCCCTTTAGCATTAATGTCTTTAATCGCCTGACGCGCGCCGTTAAATTCCATATCGCCCCACTGGGCAATCGGGCCGGACATCGCGCCGACAACGGCAACTTTAATATCGTCGGCTAAAGCAGTGTGTGAAATTGCCAGTGCAATCATCCCTGCGATGATAGTTTTCGCATTCCGTTTCATAGTCAAAAATCCCCACTCGTAATGTTGTGTTGCTTTGTTTTTTATGTGTTAACAAATCAGACTGTTCTTTTTTATACTGCGCTGTTTTTGCCTGTCCGATTAAGGGTTTAGCGCAGTTTTTTGTGATGATATCGATTAAAATCCCTATTTTTCAGTCGATTAAGAACAGATAATATTCTGAATTAATTGATAGATAAACAGAAAAAAGCGCAGTTGTCAGCATAAAATAACGGTACAAAGGGCGGAATAATTCACTACCATTCAGGGGATTATGCTGGACAATTTTCATTCTATAATGTTTTTAATTTGTAATTATTGCTGAAAAAAAATTAATCACCTGCCAAAAGAAATAAAAAAGAGAAAGCCTCCGATTAAATTATTTCGCTACACTGGTTCCACTTTTGTGATTTGTACGGGTTCCCCATGAAGCTGACCATCATTCGATTAGAAAACTTTAGCGACCAGGATCGGATTGACCTGCAAAAGATCTGGCCGGAGTATTCTCCTTCCTCTTTACAGGTTGACGATTCCCACCGTATTTACGCCGCGCGTTTTAACGAGCGCCTGCTCGCTGCCGTGCGAGTAACCTTAAGCGGCACCGAGGGAGCGATGGATTCCCTGCGAGTGCGGGAAGTCACCCGGCGGCGCGGCGTAGGGCAATATCTGCTGGAAGAGGTGCTGCGTAACAATCCTGGCGTTTCATGCTGGTGGATGGCGGATGCAGGCGTGGAAGATCGCGGTGTGATGACAGCGTTTATGCAAGCACAGGGGTTTACGGCACAGCAGAGCGGCTGGGAGAAGCGTTAATCGCTCTGTGTAAAAAGCAGTTCTATGGATTTGGTTGGGAAAAATAACGCATTTTCGTTTTCTCCGACCAACGGGATAAAGCCCAGCGACTGATAAAACGTATGGGCTTTTTCATTCAGCGCCTCGACAAAAAGACCGTGAATACCTACCGCTAAAGAGGCTGACCAGACGACTTTCATGGCATGAGCAACTAGTGTTGCTCCCCATCCCTGCCCCTGTATTGAACGATCAATTGCCAGACGCCCAAGAGTGACGCTGGGAATATTTTTCTGTTTCGATTTCGAGGGCAATGCGGCTCGTTCAAAACAACTGCCGGATAATGTGTAATATCCCAGTATTTGACGTTCAGGGGTGTTGGTACGAAGAATGTACGCTCGCAGAATTTTATTGCGATGTTGACGAACCAGATGTGTCGTCAGAAAGAGATTTAAGGCTTCCTCGCCGCAGTCGAATCGCAGTAGATCATAATCTGCATCATTAGTCAGAATCTCTATCGTCAGCTCATCCATAAATTATTACATTCCCTGAAGACGTTTTGCCGCACGTTTTAGCTTTTCACCTGGTGACGGCGGATTACTCAGCGCATCCATCACCCGCGTCCAGGACTCCTCATTAAGGATCACTCGCCGATGCTGTTCAATCACTTCTGCAGCCCGCTGCGAGGCACTATTCAACATAAATTGGCTGACGGACTGATTAGATATCGCCGCCGCTTCCTCAATTAGACTTTTGTCATCGTCAGTTAAACGCAGATCGATACGCTGCTTTTTAACAGCAGACATGTAAACTCTCCTGCTACTTATAAATATGTACGGAATTCTACCGTACATTAAGCATATCCTGGATTGTTTAATCTTTCTACAACCATTTCGACAAACACAAAAAAACCCGATGGCGGTTCAGCTCATCGGGCATTTTCATTTATCTATCTGTTACTTCGCATCGGTCGCCGTGCCGTTGGCGTGCCAGTCAAACACACCGAACTCAAAGCCTTTCAGGTCACCTTTCTCATCCCAGGTCAGTGGCCCCATCACCGTATCAACCGAGTTCGCTTTCAGGTATTTAGCGATCTCCGCCGGATCGTCAGACTGATTCAGCCCCGCCTGCAAAGATTGCAGCGCCGCGTAGGTGGTCCAGACGAACGCGCCGCTTGGATCCTGTTTTTTCGCTTTGATCGCATCAACAATTGGTTTGTTCGCCGGAACCTGATCATAATTCTTCGGCTTGGTCACCAGCAGTCCTTCCGCTGACTCGCCCGCGATATTAGACAGCGAAACGTTAGCCACACCTTCCGGCCCCATAAACTGAGTTTTCAGCCCCGCCGCGCGCGCCTGACGCAGGATCTGCCCCATTTCCGGGTGATAACCGCCGTAGTAAACGAAGTCAATATTCTCTTTCTTCAGGCGTGCCACCAGGGTAGAGAAATCTTTTTCCCCGGCGGTGATGCCATCAAAGAACACCACGTTAGCATTGCCTTTCTTCAGGCCGTCCTGCACCGCACGCGCCAGACCTTCGCCGTACTGTTGTTTGTCGTGGACGATAGCAATACGCTGCGGTTTCACTTTCTCAAGAATATATTTTGCCGCCGTCGGCCCCTGGTCGGAGTCCAGACCGGTGGTGCGCATAATCAAGTTATAGCCACGGGCAGTCAGCTCTGGCGCGGTTGCCGCTGGGGTGATCATTAAAATGCCTTCGTCTTCATAAATGTCAGACGCTGGCTGTGTAGAAGAAGAACAGAGGTGACCAATGACATATTTAATGCCGTCGTTAACCACTTTGTTTGCCACCGCAACCGCTTGTTTCGGGTCACAGGCATCGTCATATTTTACGATTTGCAGTTTGTTGCCTTTAACGCCGCCTTTGGCGTTGATATCCGCAACCGCCTGTTCTGCGCCAGTAAACTCCTGGTCACCGTACTGAGCCACCGGACCGGACATTGCGCCCACGACCGCGACTTTAATATCTTCTGCCAGAGCCATATTGCTGAATGCCAGCGCGATACATCCTGCCAGTAACGCTTTACCCTTTATATTCATCCTGAGAATCCCCATTCTTCTGGTTATTACGTGTGTTGTGATGTTGTTGTTCAGCACTTTATTTCGTTTTATGCATGACTACCCGTGCTTTAGCAGCATACTCTGCTAAAACATACCCCATTTTTATGATATTGGAATAGATATTTTGACAGTTTATTAACAAACTGCGCGTGGATTGGCTTTTGCCAGAAGGGAAAATTGATTATTGCAGAGGCTCAAAAAACAAAAACCCCGGACTCTCATCCAGGGTTCTCTGTTTAACAGCGGAAATTACGCTTCAATAGCAGCGCGAAGTTTTTTCATCGCATTCTTTTCAAGCTGACGCACACGTTCAGCGGAAACACCGTAACGGTCGGCCAGTTCCTGCAACGTAGATTTGTTGTCTTCGTCCAGCCAGCGCGCGCGGATGATGTCCTGGCTACGCTCGTCCAGCCCCTGCATCGCATCGGTCAGTCGGTTTGCCGCCTGCTCTTCCCAGTTATCGTCTTCAATGCCGTCGGCAAAGTTAGATGATTTATCCTGCAAATAAAGCACCGGAGCCATCGGCTGGCTGTCGGAATCGTCGTCGGAAGACATGTCAAAAGTCATGTCCTGTGCCGCCATACGCGATTCCATCTCACGGACGTCTTTGCTGGTTACGCCCAGTTCGCGAGCCACCATTTCGACTTCATCCTGGTTAAACCAGCCCAGACGCTGCTTGGTTTTACGCAGGTTAAAGAACAGCTTGCGCTGCGCTTTGGTGGTCGCAACTTTGACGATACGCCAGTTACGCAAAACGTATTCGTGGATCTCTGCTTTGATCCAGTGAACGGCGAAGGAGACCAGGCGCACACCCACTTCCGGGTTGAAACGGCGCACTGCTTTCATCAGGCCGATGTTACCTTCCTGAATCAAATCCGCCTGTGGCAGGCCATAGCCCGCATAATTACGAGCAATATGAACAACAAACCGCAGGTGAGACAGGATCAGCGTTTTAGCTGCTTCCAGATCGCCATGGTAATGCAGCTTTTCAGCCAGCACCCGCTCCTCGTCAGCCGACAACATCGGCCACGCGTTAGCTGCCCGGATGTAGGAATCCAGGTTGCCAACTGGGGCTAAAGCTAAACTTTGCATTTTGTCAGTCATTCAAATCCTCTCAATCGATATCTTCTGGCGCTTCAGTGGTAGCAACAACTGTGCCAGAGCTTAAGAGCAACGAGATTATCATTCACAGTTTTATCAGACCGTGATTTTATCCACAAGTTCAATGCTGGCTTGTGAATAAATTACGCACAAAATGTGACATAGAGATGAAATACCGGGAAGAGACAACGGGGTCTCTTTCCCTGCTACGGAACCCATTGCAGGGAAAGAGTATAACACGCTTTTATTATTCCGGCGTAAAGTGCCGTAAATGTTGTACCGTGGCAAGCCATGCTGCCACCCAGCCAATCATCGAACACACCAGCAGCAACAACAAGCATTCATCGAACGATAACCCATTGATATCAAACTTCGTTCCAAATACCTGCGCCACTTCCGCAACCGCCGATGACAATCGCAGCACCAGAATTTCTGACAAAATTAATGACAACAATGCGCCAGAAAATCCCAGCAGTGCGCCACTGTACAGGAACGGGCGCAGGATGAAACCATCCGTCGCACCAATCAGTTTCTGCACGTTAATGGAGTCACGACGGGCAAATATGCTCAGACGCACGCTGTTGCCGATAACCAGGAACACCGCCGCCACCATCAGCACGCCAATCATCGCCGAAACGCGCCCTACCAGCCCAGTCAGTGCGGTCAGACGGGCAAACCAGCTATCGTCCATTCGTACTTCATCGATGCCGTTAATTTGCGTGATGCGATCACGCAACGTATTCAGCGACTCCGTACCCTGGAAATCGAGTTTTGGGATCACCACCGCCACTGCCGGAAGCGGGTTTTCCTCCAGCATGTCTAGCGCGCCGCCAAAACCAGACCAGTTACGGAACTCGCCCAACGCGTCTTCACGAGAAAGATAGTTCACTTTCTCCACGCCCTGTTCGGCCTGTAGCTGTGCCACCACGCCCGCAGCGGCGTCATCGTCCAGCGTTTTTTGCAGATAAACGGTGATTTGCGGTGAGGGATAATACTGCGTCGCCGCCTGGTTAACGTTTTTGTACACCATATAGCAGACGCTTGGCAGCGTCAGGGAGATGGCGATGACCATCACCGTTAAAAACGTGGCGAACGGTTTACTTTTGAGATCCTGCAAAGCGCCGTGGAACGCATAACGCACCTGTTCGTTGAAAACGTTGGTTTTGCGATTTACCGGTTTTGGCGAGGATTTCGCGCGTTTCGGCGCATTACGACCACCGTCGCCAGAACCGCCGACCGATTTACGGAAGCGATCCAGACGTCCGCCAAACTGCCGGATATGATTGATTGCATCGCGCTTATTCATGGCCCACGCCTCCATGCAAGTGACCATCGCTCAGGGTGAGCATACGATAGGAACGCCGCGAAATCAGGTTGATGTCGTGCGTTGCCATCAATACCGTTACCCCAACGCGGTTAAACTCTTCAAACAGACGTAAAATTCCTTCCGACAGCGCGTCGTCAAGGTTACCGGTCGGTTCGTCCGCCAGCAGTACCGCAGGTTTGTTAACCACCGCGCGGGCAATGCCAACGCGTTGTTGTTCACCGCCAGAAAGCTGAATCGGAAAGTTCTTCGCTTTGTCCAGTAGCCCGACTTTATCCAGCGCCGCCGATACACGACGACGAATATCGTCACCGCTGGCACCGGCGATAATCAACGGGATCGCCACATTATCGTAGACAGTACGATCCATCAGTAGATGGTGATCCTGGAAAATCATGCCAATCTGGCGGCGCAGAAACGGAACTTCACGGTTTTTCAGACGCGTGATGTCATGGCCGCTAAACCAGATTTTCCCGGCGCTGGGCCGCTCAATCCCACAGATCAGCTTCAGGAGGGTACTTTTCCCTGCACCGGAATGACCGGTCAGAAACGCCATCTCACCCGGCTGCATATGGAACGTAACGCCCTGCAGCGCCTGTCTCCCACCGAGATAAGCCTTGCTGACATGTTCAAAGCGAATCATTGTTAATCCTCTCGGGCAAAAAGTGCCTCTATAAAGTCGTCCGCCTTAAACGGACGCAAATCCTCAATACGCTCGCCGACACCAATATAGCGAATAGGAATACCAAACTGGTCAGCCACCGAGAAAATTACTCCGCCTTTCGCCGTGCCGTCCAGTTTCGTTAATGTGATGCCGGTTAAGCCGACTGCTTCATGGAACAGTTTGGCCTGGCTTACCGCATTCTGCCCGGTGCTGGCATCGATAGTCAGCATAACTTCATGCGGAGCTTCAACGTCGAGTTTCTTCATCACACGGACGATTTTCTTCAGCTCTTCCATCAGGTGCGATTTGTTCTGCAAGCGTCCGGCGGTATCGGCAATCAGGACATCAACATTACGCGCCTTAGCGGCCTGAATGGCGTCGAAGATAACTGAGGCGGAGTCCGCGCCGGTATGCTGGGCAATCACCGGAATATTGTTGCGCTGCCCCCAGACCTGAAGCTGCTCAACTGCTGCCGCACGGAAAGTATCACCTGCCGCCAGCATCACCGATTTACCTTGCTGTTCAAACTGACGCGCCAGCTTACCGATAGTCGTGGTTTTACCCACGCCATTGACGCCTACCATCAGGATTACGAACGGTGTTTTGCCTTCGACGTTCAGCGGTTCATCGACCTTCGCCAGAATATCACCCATCTCTTCTTTCAGCAGACCGTAGAGCGCCTCAGCATCGCGAAGCTGTTTGCGGGTCGCGCCTTCAGTCAGATTGGTGATGATTTTGCGCGTGGTTTCCACGCCCACATCGGCGATGAGCAATTGCTCTTCCAGCTCTTCAAACAGATCATCGTCGATTTTTTTACCACGGAACAGGCTGATAAATCCGGAACCGAGGTTTTCTTTGGTTTTCAGCAGGCTGCGTTTCAGGCGCGCGAAGAAACCTTCTTTGGTTGGTTTTTCCTGCTCCTGGGCTACCTCTTCCACCGGCTGATCTTCTTCTGCTGGTGGAACGACCATCACCGCCTCTTCTGCCGCTTCAGCGGCCAGCGCCTGTGCTTCCAGCTCTTCGTCGGTGATTTCTTCTTTCGCTGCTTGTTCTTCCGCCGCTTCGACAATCTCCACGGTTTCCGCTTCGGCCTGCCACTCTTCTGGCGAAACTTCTTCGACTTTAACGTCTTCCGGCAGCGGCAGCTCTTCACGCTCGATAGCCACTGGCTCTGGCGTAACTTCAGGTTCAACTACCGACGCTGGCGTTTCTTCAACTATCGGTTCCGGTTCTGCAATAACTTCCGGCTCGACAACCGCTTCAGGTTGCGTTTTTTCACTTTCAACAACCTGTTCAGTGACTTCCACAACGTCGGCAGCAAAAGTTTCCGCCTCAGCTTCAGTATGCGCCTGCGGCTGCTCTTCAACGGGTTGTTCAGCAACTTTCTCAGGCTCTTGCGCCTGGACGGTTTCTTCTACAACCGGTTGTTCGTTTTGGGTTTCTGTCTCTTTTTCCGGGGTCTGCTCTTTTTGACCAAAGCCCAGCCAGGAAAAAAAGCCACGTTTTTTTTCTTTCGCCATCTGCGACTACACTCCTCGCTGTTGCTTCATGGCACAGCGTTAACGCTATGTACATAGCAGCTAAAAAAATGATGAAATAGTCTACCACTTAACTTAATCCACATCACCGCCTGCAAGTATGTGTTATCTGGCGGATTGAGCAATTTACCATGAAAAAACCGAATCATTCCGGCAGCGGTCAAATCCGCATTATTGGCGGGCAGTGGCGAGGCCGTAAACTCCCGGTTCCTGATAGCCCAGGTCTACGCCCTACCACCGATCGCGTGCGCGAAACGCTGTTTAACTGGCTGGCGCCGGTCATTGTTGATGCGCAATGCCTGGATTGCTTCGCAGGTAGCGGTGCGCTGGGGCTGGAAGCCTTGTCACGCTACGCTGCGGAAGCTACGTTGGTTGAGATGGATCGCGCGGTATCTCAGCAGTTAATCAAGAATCTGGCGACGCTGAAAGCGGGCAATGCGCGAGTCGTGAACAGCAACGCGATGTCATTCCTGGCGCAAAAAGGCACACCGCATAATATCGTGTTCGTCGATCCACCGTTCCGCCGTGGCTTGTTAGAAGAAACCATTAATTTACTGGAAAACAACGGCTGGCTGGCTGATGAAGCCTGGGTATATGTTGAAAGTGAAGTAGAAAATGGCTTGCCCGCCGTTCCTGCCAACTGGTCGTTATATCGCGAAAAAGTGGCTGGTCAGGTCGCTTATCGGCTGTATCAGCGTGAAACACAAGGAGAAAGTGATGCTGATTAATATTGGACGTTTGTTAATGCTCTGCGTTTGGGGATTTTTGATCCTCAATCTTTTTCAGCCCTTCCCACGCCCGCTGAATATTTTTGTTAACGTGGCGCTGATTTTTACCGTGCTGATGCATGGTATGCAGCTGGCGCTGTTGAAATCGACCTTGCCGAAAGATGGCCCGCAGATGACCACCGCCGAAAAGGTGCGTATTTTCCTTTTCGGCGTGTTTGAACTGTTGGTCTGGCAGAAGAAAATTAACCCCAAAAAGTAGCATTATTGTTCGCCAACAAAGCTGACAAAGCGCGTTCCTTTATAGCTCAACGTACCTTTATCACCCACCGTCAGGGCATGGTACTGTTGAGCGTCGAGGCGGAATGTCTGCTCCAGTCCACCGCTTTGCGGTTTGAAACTCGCCTCATAACGCATACTGGTGCCCGCCGGAGTCACTTCCTGCTGGCGCGAACGACGATCGTTAATCGGTTTTTCCCGCTTGCTACTCACCACTACCAGCTTTTGCTGGAGCGGCGCCATATCATTATCAGCTTTTTCCCGCCGTTGTTGCATAAAACGAAACGATGCGGCGACGATAATTAAGCCAATGATAACAATAAAGAAAAGAGGTGGTTTGCTCATCTTTATCCCTCATCGGAAAATGCGGAAATAAGCATACCCTGCCAGTTATGGTGTTGTCATCCGTCCATCCTCGCCACTAAACTGATTAGCAAGACCGTAGGCATTCCGCTTACGAAAAAATAACGAATTCAAGGAACTAAGATGCTTTGGTCGTTTATCGCTGTCTGTCTTTCCGCATGGCTATCTGTGGATGCATCGTACCGTGGGCCAACCTGGCAACGCTGGGTATTTAAACCGTTAACCCTTCTGCTACTGCTGTTGCTGGCCTGGCAAGCGCCAATGTTCGATGCCATTAGCTATCTGGTGCTGGCGGGGCTGTGTGCCTCACTGCTGGGCGATGCGTTAACCCTGTTACCACGCCAGCGTCTGATGTACGCTATCGGTGCGTTTTTCCTCTCACACTTGCTGTATACCATCTATTTCGCCAGCCAGATGACGCTCTCCTTTTTCTGGCCGTTGCCGCTGGTACTGCTGGTTCTGGGCGCGCTATTGCTGGCCATTATCTGGACGCGTCTCGAAGAGTTCCGTTGGCCTGTCTGTACTTTTATCGGTATGACGCTGGTGATGGTGTGGCTGGCAGGTGAACTGTGGTTCTTCCGCCCGACTGCTCCGGCACTCTCTGCCTTTATGGGCGCTGCACTGCTGTTTATCAGTAACTTTGTCTGGCTGGGTAGCCACTATCGCCGACGCTTCCGTGCGGATAACGCCATTGCTGCGGCTTGCTACTTTGCAGGACACTTCCTCATCGTCCGCTCGCTGTATCTCTGATAAAACTTGACTCTGGAGTCGACTCCAGAGTGTATCCTTCGGTTAATGAGAAAAAACTTAACCGGAGGATGCCATGTCGACTCCCGACAATCACGGCAAAAAAGCCCCTCAATTTGCCGCGTTCAAACCGCTAACCACGGCACAGAACGCCAACGACTGTTGCTGCGACGGTGCATGTTCCAGCACGCCAACACTCTCTGAAAACGTCTCCGGCACCCGCTATAGCTGGAAAGTCAGCGGCATGGACTGCGCCGCCTGTGCGCGCAAGGTAGAAAATGCCGTGCGTCAGCTTGCAGGCGTGAATCAGGTACAGGTGTTGTTCGCTACCGAAAAACTGGTAGTGGATGCCGACAATGACATCCGTGCGCAAATTGAATCGGCGGTGCAAAAAGCGGGCTATTCCCTGCGCGATGAGCAGGCCGCTGAAGAACCACAAGCATCACGCCTGAAAGAAAACCTGCCGCTGATTACGCTTATTGTGATGATGGCAATCAGTTGGGGGCTGGAGCAATTTAATCATCCGTTCGGGCAACTGGCGTTTATCGCGACCACGCTGGTTGGGCTGTACCCGATTGCTCGTCAGGCATTACGGCTGATCAAGTCCGGCAGTTATTTTGCCATTGAAACGTTAATGAGCGTGGCCGCTATTGGCGCACTGTTTATTGGCGCAACGGCTGAAGCTGCGATGGTGTTATTGCTGTTTCTGATTGGCGAACGACTGGAAGGATGGGCCGCCAGCCGCGCACGTCAGGGCGTCAGCGCGTTAATGGCGCTGAAACCGGAAACCGCCACGCGCCTGCGTAACGGTGAGCGGGAAGAGGTGGCGATTAACAGCCTACGGCCTGGCGATGTGATTGAAGTTGCGGCGGGTGGACGTTTGCCTGCTGACGGTAAACTGCTCTCGCCGTTTGCCAGTTTTGATGAAAGCGCCCTGACCGGCGAATCCATCCCTGTGGAACGCGCGACAGGCGATAAAGTCCCGGCAGGCGCCACCAGCGTTGACCGTCTGGTGACGCTGGAAGTGTTGTCAGAACCGGGTGCCAGCGCCATTGATCGTATTCTGAAACTGATTGAAGAGGCCGAAGAGCGCCGCGCACCGATTGAGCGTTTTATTGACCGTTTCAGCCGTATCTACACGCCGGCAATTATGGCCGTCGCCCTGCTGGTGACGCTGGTGCCACCGCTGCTATTTGCCGCAAGCTGGCAGGAGTGGATTTATAAAGGGCTGACGCTGCTGCTGATTGGTTGCCCGTGTGCGTTAGTTATCTCCACGCCTGCGGCGATTACCTCCGGGCTGGCAGCGGCGGCGCGTCGTGGAGCGTTAATTAAAGGCGGCGCGGCGCTGGAACAGCTAGGTCGCGTTACCCAGGTGGCGTTTGATAAAACCGGTACGCTGACCGTCGGTAAACCGCGCGTTACCGCGATTCATCCGGCAACAGGTATTAGCGAATCTGAACTGCTGGCGCTGGCGGCGGCGGTCGAGCAAGGCGCGACGCATCCACTGGCGCAAGCCATCGTTCGTGAAGCGCAGGTTGCTGCACTCGCCATACCTGCCGCAGAGTCACAGCGGGCGCTGGTCGGCTCTGGCATTGAAGCGCAGGTCAACGGAGAGCGGGTGCTGATATGCGCTGCCGGGAAACATCCTGCCGATGCATTTACTGGTTTGATTAATGAACTGGAAAGCGCCGGACAAACGGTAGTGCTGGTAGTCCGTAACGATGAAGTGCTTGGTGTCATTGCGTTGCAGGATACCCTGCGCACCGATGCCGCTACTGCCATCAGTGAACTGAACACCCTGGGCGTCAAAGGGGTGATCCTCACCGGCGATAATCCGCGTGCAGCGGCAGCCATTGCCGGTGAACTGGGGCTGGAATTTAAAGCAGGATTACTGCCGGAAGATAAAGTCAAAGCGGTGACGGAGTTGAATCAACATGCGCCGCTGGCGATGGTCGGCGACGGCATTAACGACGCGCCAGCGATGAAAGCTGCCGCCATCGGGATTGCTATGGGCAGCGGCACAGACGTGGCGCTGGAAACCGCCGACGCGGCGTTAACGCATAACCACCTGCGCGGTCTGGTACAAATGATTGAGCTGGCACGCGCGACTCACGCTAATATCCGCCAGAACATCACCATTGCGCTGGGGCTGAAAGGGATCTTCCTCGTCACCACGCTGTTAGGTATGACCGGCCTGTGGCTGGCGGTGCTGGCAGATACAGGTGCGACGGTGCTGGTGACGGCGAATGCGTTAAGGCTGTTGCGCAGGAAGTAACGGTGTTGCCTGATAGCCTCTGGCTATCAGGCTTAGTGCTGGGCCGGGAACGGTGGCATGGTCAGGAAAGCGTAATATAGCGCCAACATCAGAATGATGGAGATAACACTGAATGTAACAACCAGGCGGGATGCTAATGATGGTCTTTTGAACATCATCCACAGTGCATAAGCAAACCCGACACCGTTAAGTAAAGGTAAAAAAATCATTAGCCAGAGCCAACCCCAGCCAAATAACCCCAGCCATCCCACCGCAACGATAAAAACAGGGAGCAGCCAATTGGGGGTGAATATCGCGAGTAATCCCAGCAATGCCAGACAAACTGGAATTAAATAAGCCATTTTTGCATTCCTTTGCATTCCATAACGCTGGCAATCATTGCCCTTAACATGCCCACATGCCGGATGCGGCGTGAACGCCTTATCCGTCCTACAAGCCGATCACAACATTGAGCGCGTTCGATGCAAAAAAGGTTACAGACCGTATCAACGTAGGCCTGATAAGATGCGCCAGCGTCGCATCAGGCTGAAAAGCCCCATCAACCACCTTTACGAATCAAATAGCGATAAGGCAGCCCATCCGTCTCTTTGGCGACCAGTTCGTGTTCCATAAAGGTACAAAACCCAGGAATATCGCGGGTCGTTGCCGGATCATCAGCAATAATCAGCAACGTTTCACCTGGCTGCATATTGCGCACTGTTTTGCGCACCATCATTACTGGTTCCGGGCAGCGCAGGCCAAGAGCGTCAAGAGTGTGGTCAGGGCTGGAAAAGAGATCGGTCATTTTCTTCTCACCATATAAAAAAACGGCGCTAGTTTACGCTCTGTACGTCCGTTAGCAAACAAGGTTAACGATTGCGTGAAAATTAACCATTGCATTGTCAACATAAAGCAGTATCATGCGGCGGCTCGAAAAAAGGGTAAGCACGTTACTATCTCACTATAAAATAGCGTGTCGTACGTATTGGGTTCCCTCACCCCAATGGCTAATCAAAAAGGTACAATATGAACGCTTTCTCACAAACGCAACGCTATAAAGCGTTGTTCTGGTTATCGTTATTTCACCTGCTGGTGATCACCTCCAGTAACTATCTGGTACAGCTTCCAGTCTCCATTTTTGGTTTTCATACCACCTGGGGCGCGTTTAGCTTTCCGTTTATTTTTCTTGCTACCGACCTGACCGTGCGTATTTTTGGCGCGCCGCTGGCTCGTCGCATCATCTTTGCGGTAATGATCCCCGCGTTGCTGATCTCCTACGTCATCTCATCACTGTTTTATATGGGTTCATGGCAGGGATTCGGCGCTCTCGCCCACTTCAACCTGTTTGTCGCCCGTATCGCTACCGCCAGCTTTATGGCCTACGCGCTGGGGCAGATCCTCGACGTGCATGTCTTTAACCGCTTGCGTCAGAGTCGTCACTGGTGGCTGGCACCGACGGCTTCCACACTGTTTGGTAACGTCAGCGATACGCTGGCCTTCTTCTTCATTGCTTTCTGGCGCAGCCCGGATGCCTTTATGGCTGAGCACTGGATGGAAATCGCGCTGGTTGATTACTGTTTCAAAGTGTTAATCAGCATCGTTTTCTTCCTGCCAATGTATGGCGTATTACTCAATATGCTATTGAAAAGACTGGCAGATAAATCCGAAATCAACGCTTTGCAGGCCAGTTAAAGGTTCGTTATCAGAGTTGTGATAAGATGGACGAATGAGCCGTTATGGCCGTTTATCGAAAGGAAGAAGTCAATGCGCAATCTGGTTAAATATGTCGGAATTGGCCTGCTGGTTATGGGGCTTGCGGCCTGTGATGATAAAGACACTAACGCTACGGCGCAGGGTTCGGTCGCAGAAAGTAACGCTACCGTGAATCCCGTCAACCTGCTTGATGGCAAGTTAAGTTTCTCGCTGCCAGCGGATATGACCGACCAGAGCGGTAAGCTGGGAACGCAGGCCAATAACATGCACGTCTGGTCCGACGCCACCGGGCAGAAAGCAGTCATCGTCATCATGGGCGACGACCCGAAAGAAGATCTGGCTGTGCTGGCGAAACGTCTGGAAGATCAGCAACGTAGCCGCGATCCGCAACTGCAAGTGGTGACCAACAAATCTATTGAGCTGAAAGGTCACAAAATGCAGCAGTTAGACAGCATTATCTCCGCGAAAGGCCAGACGGCGTACTCTTCCGTCATTCTGGGTAACGTGGGTAATCAACTGCTGACCATGCAAATCACGCTGCCTGCTGACGATCAGCAAAAAGCGCAAACCACCGCAGAAAACATCATTAATACGCTGGTTATTCAGTAAGTTTTAAGATGATGAGACGGTCTCCGGTACTTCCACCGGAGGCCGTTTTTTTAATCGCCACGTCAGCAATAACGCGATTGCTACCAGCCCCGCCGCTGCCAGATAAATCACCGGCACTCCAGCCCAGCTCATCACCAGCCCAGCCAGTGGTCCGGTCACGCCCAGCGATAAATCCATAAACACAGTGTATGTTGCCAGCGCCGCCCCCTGATTCTGCTGCGGAACTGCTTTTACGGCCACCACGCCCAGTGCCGGAAACACCAGCGAAAACCCAGCGCCAGCCAGCAAGACGCCGATTTTCGCCATCCACGGTACGGTGGCTACGCCAACCAATAGCAGGCCGATTATCTCAACGCTAAAGCAGATCATCGCCACGTTTAAGCCGCCGATACGATTAATGCCGTTAGGGAATAACAGTCGCGTACCGACAAACGCACAGCTAAACAGCGTCAGCGCGAAAGCCGCGCCGTCCCAGCCCTTAGCATCATAAAACAGTGTGATAAAGGTGGCGATGACGCCAAACCCGGCGGAAGCCAGTGCCAGCACCATACCGTACAGCCAGACGCGCCCAAGCACCGCGCGAAACGGCAGTGGCTTGCCTTTGCTGGCTTTCACCGACGGACGCGGGAGCGCCAGCAGAATCGCCACCAGCGCCACGCCCATAATGATTAATGCCAGCGTCTGCAATCCTCCCCAGTGATAAAACAGCACGCCCAACGGCGCGCCCATCGCCATCGCCCCGTAAGTGACAATGCCGTTCCACGAAATCACCCGCCCGATATGCAGTGAGCCAACCACACCAACGCCCCACAGTGTCGATCCGGTTCCGGCAAAACTTTGCCCAATGCCGAGGATCACGCGCCCCAGGCACAGTAATAACAGGCTGATGACGGGCAGACTGGCGGTTAATCCTGCGGTCAGATAACCCAGCCCGCTCAAAAAACAGCCGCACAAACCGAAGACGACTATCTTTTTTGGCCCCAGCAAATCAGCATAACGCCCGGCATGTGGGCGACTCAGCAAGGTGGCGAAATATTGCAGGCTGATAACCAGCCCCGCCCAGAAGGCACTATATCCCATCACATCATGGACATAGCCCGGCAATACGGCGAGCGGCAACCCGATGGTGAGGTAGCTGGCGAAGTTAAACATGACAATGGAGACAATGCGCAGATTAAGGCGCAATCCATTTAGCGCGGGTTCGGGCATGGGGATCACCACATTTTTACAACAGTGTTTCATTTTTACCACGGGCTGGTGTGGAAATCAGCAGTAAGAATCAGAATATTGCTGGCGTGACTCCCGCTACACTTAATACAAAAAGTCACAAGGAAGCCCCAATGGAAACCCCTCAACCGGATAAAACAGGAATGCATATACTGCTCAAGTTGGCCTCGCTGGTGGTGATCCTCGCCGGCATTCACGCAGCGGCAGATATCATTGTGCAACTGTTACTGGCGCTCTTTTTCGCCATCGTCCTCAACCCGCTGGTCACCTGGTTTATACGTCGTGGAGTACAACGTCCCGTTGCCATTACCATTGTAGTGGTGGTGATGCTGATAGCACTTACTGCGCTGGTCGGCGTACTGGCGGCATCGTTTAACGAATTTATCTCTATGCTGCCGAAATTTAATAAGGAACTGACCCGTAAGCTCTTTAAATTACAAGAGATGTTACCGTTTCTTAATCTGCATATGTCGCCGGAACGAATGCTCCAGCGGATGGATTCGGAAAAAGTTGTCGCCTTCACCACTGCGCTGATGACCGGGCTTTCCGGCGCAATGGCGAGCGTGCTTTTGCTGGTGATGACCGTAGTTTTTATGCTTTTTGAAGTGCGCCACGTGCCTTACAAAATGCGTTTTGCGCTAAATAACCCACAGATTCACATCGCCGGACTACACCGCGCCTTAAAAGGTGTTTCGCACTATCTTGCATTGAAGACGCTGCTCAGTTTATGGACAGGCGTCATCGTCTGGCTGGGGCTGGCGCTAATGGGCGTACAGTTTGCGCTGATGTGGGCGGTACTGGCATTTTTGCTCAACTACGTTCCCAATATTGGCGCGGTGATCTCCGCCGTGCCGCCAATGATTCAGGTGTTGCTGTTTAATGGCGTTTACGAATGTATTCTGGTTGGCGCACTGTTTTTAGTTGTCCATATGGTCATCGGCAATATTTTAGAGCCACGGATGATGGGGCATCGACTGGGGATGTCCACCATGGTGGTGTTTCTGTCGTTGTTGGTTTGGGGATGGTTACTCGGTCCGGTTGGTATGCTGCTTTCGGTGCCATTAACCAGCGTCTGTAAAATCTGGATGGAAACCACCAAAGGCGGCAGCAAACTAGCGATTTTACTGGGACCGGGACGACCGAAAAGTCGGTTACCGGGATGAGGCGACAAGTGATACGATACGCACTTTCCTTTTCCATTAAACGTTGGCCCTGATATGTATCGGATAGTTCTGGGGAAAGTTTCGACCTTAAGCACAGCTCCACTGCCACCGGCTTTACGCGAGCAAGCACCGCAAGGTCCACGACGCGAACGCTGGCTGGCGGGGCGTGCATTGCTTTCGCACACGCTTTCCCCGCTACCGGAGATCATCTATGGCGAACAAGGCAAACCGGCATTCGCGCCGGAAACGCCGCTATGGTTCAACTTAAGCCATAGCGGTGACAATATCGCCCTGCTGTTGAGCGATGAAGGCGAAGTCGGCTGCGATATCGAAGTGATTCGCCCGCGCGCCAACTGGCGCTGGCTGGCGAACGCCGTGTTCAGCCTCGGGGAACACGCTGAGATGGACGCCGTGCATCCCGATCAGCAACTAGAAATGTTCTGGCGCATCTGGACGCGCAAAGAAGCCATCGTTAAACAACGTGGTGGCAGCGCCTGGCAAATCGTCAGCGTAGACAGCACCTATCACTCCTCGCTGTCAGTCAGCCATTGTCAGCTAGAAAATTTAAGTCTGGCGATCTGCACCCCTACCCCCTTTACGCTCTCCGCCGACAGTGTGCAATGGATCGATTCAGTTAACTGATCCGCCCACCCGACTGCCCATCTATTGATCCAGAACAGGTAATCAGTATGACGAATACTTAAAATCGTCATACTTATTTCCGCCATCTATTTTAATCCATTGGGGTTACCATGCTCTCCACACTCCGCCGCACTCTATTTGCGCTGCTGGCTTGTGCGTCTTTTATCGTCCATGCCGCTGCACCAGATGAAATCACCACCGCCTGGCCGGTGAATGTCGGGCCACTAAACCCGCACCTTTACACGCCTAACCAGATGTTCGCCCAGAGCATGGTTTATGAACCGCTGGTGAAATATCAGGCAGACGGTTCGGTGATCCCGTGGCTGGCAAAAAGCTGGACTCATTCAGAAGATGGTAAAACCTGGACCTTCACCCTGCGTGATGACGTGAAATTCTCCAACGGTGAACCGTTCGATGCCGAGGCGGCGGCAGAAAACTTCCGCGTAGTGCTCGATAACCGTCAACGTCACGCCTGGCTGGAGCTGGCAAACCAGATTGTTGATGTTAAAGCACTCAGTAAAACGGAGCTGCAAATCACCCTGAAAAGCGCCTACTATCCTTTCCTGCAAGAACTGGCCCTGCCCCGTCCTTTCCGCTTTATCGCCCCCTCGCAGTTTAAAAACCATGAAACCATGAACGGAATTAAAGCACCGATTGGCACCGGACCGTGGGTTTTGCAGGAATCGAAACTGAATCAGTACGATGTCTTCGTCCGTAACGAAAACTACTGGGGCGAAAAGCCGGCGATTAAAAAGATCACCTTTAACGTGATCCCGGACCCGACTACCCGCGCGGTGGCGTTTGAAACTGGCGATATCGACCTGCTGTACGGAAACGAAGGGTTATTACCGCTCGATACCTTCGCCCGCTTTAGCCAGAATCCGGCTTACCATACCCAACTGTCACAGCCGATCGAAACCGTGATGCTGGCGCTTAATACTGCCAAAGCCCCCACCAACGAGCTGGCAGTGCGGGAAGCTCTCAATTACGCGGTAAACAAAAAATCGCTGATTGATAATGCGTTGTATGGCACTCAGCAGGTCGCCGACACCCTGTTTGCCCCTTCCGTGCCCTACGCTAATCTCGGCCTGAAGCCGCGCCAGTACGATCCACAGAAAGCGAAAGAATTGCTGGAAAAAGCCGGTTGGACGTTGCCTGCGGGAAAAGACATCCGCGAGAAAAATGGCCAGCCGCTGCACATTGAACTTTCGTTCATCGGCACCGATGCGTTAAGTAAATCGATGGCGGAAATCATTCAGGCTGATATGCGCCAGATCGGCGCAGATGTCTCGCTGATTGGCGAAGAAGAGAGCAGTATCTATGCTCGTCAGCGCGATGGTCGTTTTGGCATGATTTTCCACCGCACCTGGGGCGCGCCTTACGATCCACACGCCTTCCTGAGTTCAATGCGCGTACCGTCACACGCTGACTTCCAGGCACAGCAAGGATTAGCCGACAAACCGCTGATTGATAAAGAGATCGGCGAAGTGCTGGCGACCCATGACGAAACGCAACGTCAGGCGCTGTATCGCGACATTCTGACCCGTCTGCATGACGAGGCGGTTTACCTGCCTATCAGCTACATCTCAATGATGGTGGTATCGAAACCGGAACTGGGCAACATCCCCTACGCGCCGATCGCCACCGAAATTCCGTTCGAACAGATTAAACCGGTGAAACCTTAATGTTGCGTTACGTATTACGCCGCTTTCTGCTGCTGATCCCGATGGTGCTCGCCGCCTCGGTGATCATTTTTCTGATGCTGCGCCTCGGTACCGGCGACCCGGCGCTCGATTATTTGCGTCTGTCTAACCTGCCGCCGACGCCGGAGATGCTGGCCTCTACCCGCACCATGCTGGGACTGGATCAGCCGCTGTACGTCCAGTACGGCACCTGGTTGTGGAAGGCGCTGCATCTTGACTTTGGTATCTCATTCGCCAGCCAACGCCCGGTACTCGACGATATGCTGAACTTCCTGCCCGCCACGCTGGAACTGGCGGGCGCGGCGCTGGTGTTAATTCTGCTCACTTCCGTACCGCTCGGTATCTGGGCGGCGCGCCATCGCGACCGTCTGCCGGATTTCGCCGTACGTTTCATCGCGTTTCTTGGCGTCTCAATGCCTAACTTCTGGCTGGCGTTTTTACTGGTGATGGCGTTTTCGGTGTATCTGCAATGGCTACCCGCGATGGGTTACGGCGGCTGGCAGCACATCATTTTGCCTGCGGTTTCCATCGCCTTTATGTCGCTGGCGATTAACGCGCGGCTGCTGCGCGCCAGTATGCTGGACGTCGCCGGTCAGCGTCACGTCACCTGGGCGCGGCTGCGCGGTTTGAACGACAAACAGACCGAACGCCGTCACATCCTGCGCAATGCCTCGCTGCCGATGATCACCGCCGTGGGGATGCACATCGGCGAACTGATCGGCGGGACGATGATTATCGAAAACATCTTTGCCTGGCCGGGCGTCGGGCGCTATGCGGTATCGGCGATTTTCAACCGTGACTATCCGGTGATTCAATGCTTTACGCTGATGATGGTGGTGGTTTTTGTGGTCTGTAATTTGATTGTCGATTTGCTCAACGCCGCGCTGGACCCGCGCATTCGTCGTCATGAAGGAGCGCACGCGTGAACTTTTTCCTCTCTTCCCGCTGGTCGGTACGCCTGGCGCTGATCATTATCGCCCTGCTGGCGCTGATTGCGCTCACCAGCCAGTGGTGGCTGCCGTATGACCCACAGGCGATTGATCTGCCGTCGCGCCTGCTCTCGCCGGATGCGCAGCACTGGCTGGGCACCGATCACTTAGGGCGTGATATTTTCTCGCGGCTGATGGCGGCGATCCGCGTGTCGCTCGGCTCGGTAATGGCCTGCCTGCTGCTGGTGCTGACATTAGGGCTGGTCATTGGCGGTAGTGCGGGGCTGATTGGCGGGCGTGTCGATCAGGCCACCATGCGCGTCGCCGATATGTTTATGACCTTCCCGACCTCGATTCTGTCGTTCTTTATGGTTGGCGTGCTCGGCACCGGGTTGACCAACGTCATTATCGCCATCGCCCTGTCACACTGGGCGTGGTACGCGCGTATGGTGCGCAGCCTTGTGATTTCGCTGCGCCAGCGCGAGTTTGTGCTGGCATCACGGCTTTCTGGCGCGGGCCATGTGCGGGTGTTTGTTGATCATCTGGCAGGCGCGGTGATCCCCTCGCTGCTGGTGCTGGCGACGCTGGATATCGGCCATATGATGCTGCACGTCGCGGGGATGTCCTTCCTCGGCCTCGGCGTGACCGCTCCGACCGCCGAATGGGGCGTGATGATTAACGACGCGCGTCAGTATATCTGGACTCAGCCGCTGCAAATGTTCTGGCCGGGGCTGGCGCTGTTTATCAGCGTGATGGCCTTTAACCTGGTGGGTGACGCACTGCGCGATCATCTGGATCCTCATCTGGTGACGGAGCACGCACACTAATGCCGCAACAGATTGAACTACGTAATATCGCGCTACAGGCCGCGCAGCCGCTGGTGCACGGCGTATCGTTAACCCTTAAACGCGGGCGTGTGCTGGCGTTAGTCGGCGGTAGCGGCAGCGGGAAATCACTGACCTGCGCCGCGACGCTGGGCATTCTGCCCGCTGGCGTTCGCCAGACGGCGGGGGAAATTTTAGCCGATGGCAAACCGGTTTCGCCTTGCGCCCTGCGCGGCATCAAAATTGCCACCATCATGCAGAACCCGCGCAGCGCCTTTAATCCGCTACACACCATGCAGACCCACGCGCGGGAAACCTGTCTGGCGCTGGGGAAACCCGCCGATGACGCCACGCTTACCGCTGCCATAGAAGCGGTGGGGCTGGAAAACGCCGCGCGTGTATTGAAGCTGTACCCGTTCGAGATGAGCGGCGGCATGTTGCAGCGCATGATGATTGCGATGGCGGTGCTGTGTGAATCACCGTTTATCATCGCCGATGAACCGACCACCGACCTCGACGTGGTAGCACAGGCACGCATCCTCGATCTGCTGGAAAGCATTATGCAAAAACAAGCGCCGGGAATGCTGCTGGTCACCCATGATATGGGCGTGGTGGCGCGTCTGGCAGATGACGTGGCGGTGATGTCACACGGTAAGATTGTCGAACAGGGCGATGTAGAAACGCTGTTTAACGCCCCCAAACATACGGTGACGCGCAGCCTGGTTTCCGCTCATCTCGCCCTCTACGGTATGGAGCTGGCATCATGACTTTACTTAACGTCTCCGACCTTTCCCATCACTATGCCCACGGTGGATTTAGCGGAAAACATCAACATCAGACGGTGCTGAATAACGTTTCCCTGACCCTGAAAAGCGGTGAAACCGTCGCCCTGCTGGGACGCAGCGGCTGCGGAAAAAGCACCCTCGCGCGGCTACTGGTAGGCTTAGAATTGCCCTCACAAGGGAATATTAGCTGGCGCGGCGAACCGCTGACGAAACTCAATCGCGCCCAGCGTAAAGCGTTCCGCCGCGATATTCAGATGGTATTTCAGGACTCCATCAGCGCCGTGAATCCGCGCAAAACCGTGCGCGAGATCCTGCGTGAACCGATGCGCCACCTGCTATCACTGAAAAAATCCGAACAACTGGCGCGCGCCAGCGAAATGCTGAAGGCGGTCGATCTCGATGACAGCGTGCTCGACAAACGCCCACCGCAGTTAAGCGGCGGCCAGCTCCAGCGCGTCTGCCTGGCTCGCGCGCTGGCGGTCGAACCGAAACTGCTGATTCTGGATGAAGCGGTTTCTAACCTTGATCTCGTATTACAGGCGGGCGTCATTCGCCTGCTGAAAAAGCTACAACAACAGTTTGGCACCGCCTGCCTGTTCATCACCCACGACTTACGCCTGGTGGAACGCTTCTGTCAGCGAGTGATGGTGATGGACAACGGACAAATCGTCGAAACCCAGGTGGTGGGAGATAAATTAACCTTTTCCTCTGACGCCGGACGTGTGCTACAAAACGCGGTATTACCCGCATTCCCCGTGCGCCGTCGCACCACAGAAAAGGTTTAACGCAAATGCAACGAGTCACCATCACGCTTGATGACGATTTACTGGAGACGCTGGACAGCCTGAGCCAGCGTCGTGGTTATAACAACCGTTCCGAAGCTATCCGCGATATTCTGCGTAGCGCCCTGGCGCAGGAAGCTACCCAGCAGCACGGCACACAAGGTTTCGCGGTGCTGTCGTATGTGTATGAACACGAAAAACGCGACTTAGCCAGCCGTATTGTCTCCACCCAGCATCATCACCACGATCTCTCGGTCGCCACGCTGCATGTGCACATTAATCACGACGACTGTCTGGAAATCGCCGTTCTGAAAGGAGACATGGGCGACGTACAACATTTTGCCGATGACGTTATCGCCCAGCGCGGCGTGCGGCACGGGCATTTACAGTGCCTGCCGAAGGAAGATTAACCCCGTAATCACGCCATTGTCCCAATCGTCTTCCTGAATCGCAGCAGCGCGATGGTGAAAAACGCGCCGCCGATTGCCATCAGCGTAAGGAACTGCGGCCAGACGATTTCGAATCCGGCACCACGGTAGAGAATGGCTTGCGCGAGGCTAACAAAGTGTGTCGTCGGCATGGTCAACATAATGTCCTGCACCATCTGCGGCATACTTTCGCGTGGCGTGGAACCACCGGAAAGCATTTGTAGCGGCAGCAGCACCAGAATCACCAGCAGCCCCAGTTGCGGCATTGAACGCGCGATCGTCCCCATAAAAATGCCGATTGACGTGGTGGCAAACAGACTGAGCGCCACGCCCAGCATAAACAGCGGGATCGAGCCTTCAATCGGTACACCCAGTACGCCTTTCACCATCAGCACCAGCGATAATCCCGACACCACCAGCACCACCAGCCCCATCGACCAGACCTTTGCCATCATGATCTCAAACGGCGTTATCGGCATCACCAGTAAGTGTTCCACCGTGCCGTGTTCACGCTCGCGGATCAGCGCCGATCCGGTCAGCACAATCGCCAGCATGGTAATGTTGTTGATGATCGCCATCACCCCGCCAAACCACGCGGGATCGAGATTCGGGTTAAAGCGCATCCGGGTTTCCAACGATACCAACGGTTCGCTGTTATCACGGTAGCGCGCGACAAAGCTGTTCACTTCACTGTTGATAATATTCTGGATATACCCGTTGCCGGTAAATGCCTGGCTCATGCGCGTGGCATCGACGTTCACCTGAATATCCGGCTGGCGTCCGGCGAGGACATCACGCTGAAAATTAGGCGGAATATTTATCGCGAAGGTATAGCGCCCGGCGTCCAGCCCGGCATCCATCTCATCGGAGGTGATCATCTCCGGCGGCAAAAACCACGGGCGGTAGAAGCTGTTAACGATCCGGTTCGACAACTGCGATTGATCCATATCGGCAATGGCGATCGGTGCGAGATTCAACGATCCTGGCGTAACGGTTGCCGACGAGTACACCGACACCGTAAACGAGAAAACAATCAGCGTCAGCATCGCTTTATCACCGAGCAGACTGCGCAACTCTTTGATACCCAGATTAAAAATATTGCGTAAATGGCGCATCATCCCTCCTGTTTTTTCAGCAGCAGGATGCTTAAGCCCATCACCAGCGGTATGGCTATCAGCAACGGGATAAAAAGTTGCCATAAGTCCGTCAGATCCAGCGCCTTCGAAAACGTCCCGCGCGCGATAGTCAGAAAATGACTGGTGGGGTAAACCTCGCCGATCCAACGCCCCGGCCCTTCCAGCGATGCCACCGGATCGATCATCCCGGAAAACTGCGTCGCCGGAATCAACGTGATAATCGCCGTACCGAAAATGGCGGCAATCTGGCTTTTCATAAAGGTGGAGATCAGCAGCCCCATTCCGGTGGCGATGATGATATACAGCAGCGCCGCCAGGGTGAGCGTCATGAAGCTGCCTTTATGCGGCACGCCAAACACAAACACTGACAGGGCGCAGAGCAGGAAAAAGTTCAGCATCCCCAGCGCGATGTACGGCAGCTGTTTGCCAAGCAAAAACTCGCTACGGGTGGTGGGGGTCACGTAAAGGTTGATAATCGACCCTAGCTCTTTTTCCCGCACCACGCTAAGGGCGCTTAGCATTGACGGGATCATCATCAGCAGAAGCGGGATCACCGCCGGAACAATCGCTGGCAGGCTTTTTACGTCCGGGTTATAGCGATAACGCGTCTCAATATTCATCAGCCCGCTTTGGCTGGCGGGCGTGGATTGTCGGCTCGCTACATCCTGTAACCAGCTCTGGTGCATAGCCTGCACGTAGCCTTTTACCGTTTCGGCGCGGCTCGGCATCGCACCATCGATCCAGACACCGAGTTCCACGGGTGTACCACGCGCGATATCGCGCCCGAAATTGGGTGGGATCTCAATTGCCACCGTGATATCGCCCGCACGCATCCGGCGATCCAGCTCGTCATAACTGGTGAGCGGTGGTTGTTCGATAAAGTAACGGGAACCGGAGAGATTGAGCGTCCACGCCTGGCTACTGACGGTCTGGTCGCGATCGAGCACCGCAAAGCGCAGGTTTTCCACATCCATACTGATGCCGTAACCCATTATCAGCATCAGGATCACTGTTCCCATCAGCGCCAGCGTCGAACGCACCGGATCGCGGCGCAATTCCAGTGCTTCGCGGCGGCTGTAGCTAAACAGACGGCGCAGGCTAAATCCCTGACGCGGGGCGTGGGTGGTGTCGTGTATCACGGGCGGCGCTTCGGCTTCGTTGCTCTGCCCTGCCGCCTCCTGCAAACAGGCGATAAATGCCTCTTCCAGACTGGCGGCTCCACGTTCCTCAACCAGCTCCTGTGGCGTGCCGCTGGCGAGCACTTTTCCGGCGTGCATCAGTGAGATACGGTCGCAGCGTTCCGCTTCGTTCATAAAGTGGGTGGAGATGAAAATAGTCACTTTGTCCTGGCGCGAGAGATCGACCATCAACTGCCAGAACATATCCCTCGCCACCGGATCGACGCCAGAAGTAGGCTCATCGAGGATTAACATCTCCGGGCGATGAATCACCGCTACCGCCAGTGAAAGCCGCTGACGAATGCCGAGCGGCAATGACTCAGGCAGCACATCTTCGACGTCGTTGAGCTTAAAACGCTCGCTCATTTCAGCAACTCGCGCGGGAATTTCCGCTTCCGGGATGTGAAACAAACGAGCATGTAACTCAAGGTTTTGCCGCACGGTGAGTTCGTTATAGAGCGAAAACGCCTGCGACATATAGCCCACCCGACGACGGGTATCGATATCTTTTGGATCAACCGGTTGCCCAAACAGCCACGCCTCACCTTCGCTGGCGGGCAGCAGTCCGGTAAGCATTTTCATAGTGGTGGATTTACCGCAGCCGTTCGAACCGAGGAAACCAAAAATCTCCCCGCGTGGAATGCGGAAATTGACGTGATCAACGGCAACGAAGGAACCAAAACGCATGGTCAGATCGCGCGCTTCGATGGCAATCTCTGCGTTTTCAGGTTGATACGGTGGGATCACTACCGCCTGATGCGCCTGGCGTTGCGCTTGCGGTAACAGATTAATAAATGCTTCTTCCAGCGTGGCGCTTTGTGTTTGCTGACGCAGTTCTTCGGCGCTACCGGTCGCCAGCACTTCTCCGGCATTCATCGCTACCAGCCAGTCGAAGCGTTCGGCCTCTTCCATGTAGGCGGTGGCGACCAGCACGCTCATATTGCTCTGCCGCTGGCGAATACTGTCGATCAGATCCCAGAACTGGGCGCGGGAGAGCGGGTCAACCCCCGTTGTTGGCTCATCAAGGATCAACAGTTCCGGGTCGTGGATTAACGCGCAGCACAGCCCAAGTTTTTGCTTCATCCCGCCGGAGAGTTTACCTGCCGGACGATCGCGAAACGGTGCTAACCCGGTGCTGGTCAGCAACTCATTAATTCGGACTTCCCGCTCCGCTTTATCGTGACCGAACAGGCGAGCGAAAAAATCGACATTTTCATACACCGATAAGGTGTGGTAGAGATTTTTGCCCAGCCCCTGCGGCATCCAGGCGATGCGCGGGCAGACGTCGCGGCGATGCTTCGGGTCGCGCATATCGCCGCCCAGCACGATCACATTGCCCTGCTCAATGACGCGGGCACCGGAAATCAATGACAACAAGCTCGACTTCCCGACGCCGTCCGGGCCAATCAGCCCGACCATGCAACGGGCCGGAATATCGAGAGTAATATTGTTCAGCGCAACGGTTTTTCCATAATGCTGGCTCACGCCCGCCAGTTGCGCGACAGGCGGGACGGGAACCAGTTCCAGATGCGTCATTGCGGCAACCTCACCACGAGGTCGTCAGGCCACGGAAGTTCTTCATTCACCCGCACCCACGCTACGCCCGGCAAACCAGTTTTGACATATTCCAGATGCTGCTGGAGTAATTCCGGTGGGATACGCGCTTTGACACGGAACATCAGTTTCAGCCGTTCATCGCTGGTTTCGACGGTTTTTGGCGTGAACTGGGCGACGCTGGCGACAAAACTGATGGTCGCAGGAATACGCAAATCTGGCGCGGCATCGAGGATCAGCCGTGCTTCGCCGCCAAGTTTCAGCGTGCCCGCCTGTTCGGTTGGCAGGAAGAAGGTCATATAAACGTCGCTCAGATCGACCATATTCAGCACCCGACCGCCTGCCGCCAGCACTTCGCCTGGCTCAGCAACCCGATACTGCACGCGTCCATCGCGCGGGGCTTTTAGTTCACTATCGTCGATATCTGCCGCAATACGCCGTTCAGTGGCTTGCGCAGCTTCTACACGAGTTTGTGCCTGAATGATATTGGTACGTGCCGCTTCAATAGCGGCTTTAGAAGCCGAAACCTGGGCTTTTGCCGATTCCAGCGCAGCACGGGCGCTTTCAGCGGCGGCGCGGTCATCATCCAGTTGTTGCGCAGAAATAGCCCCACTATGGGCGAGCGAGCGGGAACGCGTATGACGTTTGGCTACGGAGTCCAGTTCAGCCTGGCGTTGATTAACCAGCGACTGTGCGGCACGAGTTTCACTTTGCCGCTGTTCCAGCAAAGCCTGCGCGGCGGCAACGGCACTTTGCGCCTCTTTGATTTGCGCGATGGCTTCCAGTCGCTGCTCCTGCAACACACGAGTGTCCATCTTCGCCAGCACTTCGCCTTCGCGGACAAACTGCCCCTCTTTCACCAGAATGGTGTCGATACGCCCGGCGATTTTACTGGCGATATCCACTTCCGTCGCTTCAATGCGACCATTACTGACGGCAAAGCCCTCCGGTACACCTGCCGGACGCAATAACCACCACGCCAGGACGGCCGCAACCGCCAGTAACCCGACAACCCACCACGCCAGATGGCGCTTAATCTTATCCATAATCGACCCGCCATAATCCCTGTAATTAAACGACGCGTGTTACAGCAGCCGCCGAACGATGTTCAGCGAATTCTTCCATCCGGGATGAGAAGGAAACGGCATATACGACCAGGGCGCCGCAAGATGAGCGCCAACGGGGAAGGCTTAGTGAAAACGGGTAGTAATGTTGTCATCATCAGCATTCCTGGCCGTAAATGAAACACGCATACTCATAATTGAAATCAATTAAATACTAACAGTTATATTCATGTTGTCTATTTGATTACAATCAGCTTGTGATACATCACGATGTTCTACATTTAGATTACGTTTTTAACCCAAAATATCCTTAACAGGAACGGTGACTATCACACAGCGTTATTATTCTCTTGTGTACAAATATCTTAACGAAAGGTAATAGGGTATTTTTGCGAAAAGAGGGTGGATGAGAAAAAGCAGCATTTTAAGCGACGATGAAAAATAAGGAAAAGATATTAATTCAGAATTAGCTGTAGGATAAATATTTATTTGCCAGCATTAACTCGCCTATAAAATTCAATACTCAGAACAATAAATCCGGTTATAGTAAAGTTACTTTTTACAATTAGTGGTATCTCATTGTTATATTTAAGTGACTAAAAATACTACTTACACGCTTTCTGACATTAGCGGAAACGTATATGGAGATTGAAATGAACATATATATCGGATGGTTGTTTAAATTAATCCCTTTGATAATGGGTATAATATGCATCGCGTTAGGTGATTTTGTATTAGCAGGTTCAGGGCAAAGTGAATATTTCGTTGCAGGACATGTTTTAATTTCTCTTTCTGCAATATGCCTGGCGTTGTTCACTACAGCATTTATTATCATCTCTCAGTTAAATCATGGTGTGAATAAATTCTACAACACGCTATTTCCTATTATTGGTTATGCAGGTTCCGTTGCAACGATGATTTGGGGATGGTCTCTGCTGGCAAGCGATAATGTGATGGCGGATGAATTTGTAGCCGGGCACGTTATTTTTGGTGTTGGGATGATTGCCGCCTGCGTATCAACCGTCGCGGCATCTTCCGGGCATTTTCTGCTCATCCCGAAAAACTCAGCAGGTAGTAAAAGCGATGGAACTCCGCTTCAGGCTTATTCTTCGTTTATTGGTAATTGCTTAATTGCCGTGCCACTACTTCTGACTCTCTTTGGTTTCCTCTGGTCAGTTACTCTTTTGCGTAGTGCAGATATTACAGCGCATTATGTTGCAGGCCATGTACTCCTGGGGCTAACGGCAATTTGCGCTTGTCTTATTGGTCTGGTCGCCACCATTGTTCATCAAACGCGGAATACATTCTCAGAGAAAGAACATTGGCTCTGGTGTTATTGGGTTATTTTGCTCGGCTCACTTACCGTTATTCAGGGCATCTACGTATTAATCAGTTCAGATGCAAGCGCCCGTCTGGCACCCGGCATTATTCTCATTTGTCTGGGAATGATCTGCTACAGTATTTTCTCCAAAGTGTGGTTGCTGGCGTTGGTCTGGAGACGCACCTGTTCGTTAACCAACAGAATACCAATGATACCGGTATTTACCTGTCTGTTTTGCCTGTTCCTCGCGGCGTTCCTTGCTGAAATTGCGCAAATCGATATGGCTTACTTTATTCCCTCGCGGGTTCTGGTAGGCTTGGGTGCAGTATGTTTTACGCTGTTTTCAATCGTTTCTATATTAGAAGCGGGTTCTGCGAAAAAATAATGGCTCTCGCCGGGTTGTGGTTATGCTACAGCCCGGCGAATATTAATACTTCCCGTTATTCACGCAGCACTCTTCACGCAGAAAACTAATAATTCCTTCCAGAACATCATATTGCGAGACACACATCAACGTGCGACTTTCGCGGTTTTGCTTAACCAGACCAACGGATACCAGCGCCGAGATATGGTGGCTTAAGGTCGATGCGGGGATCGCAAGTTCCTTCTGTAACTCGCCTACCGGCATCCCGCGCTCTCCCGCTTTGACCAGATGACGAAAAATAAACAAACGGGTCGGATGACCTAATTCTTTCAGTGCCTTAGCGACATCTTCCAGTTCCATAAGTAGTTTCTCCGGTTAATTGATATTTCGATAATACCAGAAATATCTTGCTCATCGCTCATTATTTCGATAATTTTAGAAATATAGTTTTATAGAGGGTATAAAATGTTTGAATGGTTACCAGGGCTGCGCGACGCCGCCGGGATGTTCCTGTTCTTAGCCGTAGAGCTATCGTTACTTTTTCTTCTTATCAGTGCTGGTGTCAGCGTAATCCGTCAGAAAATCCCGGATCATAAGATCCAGAAAATGATGGGTGCGCGTAAAGGGCGCGGTTATTTGCTGGCAGCAATGTTAGGTGCAGTGACTCCGTTTTGCAGTTGCTCAACCATTCCCATGCTTCGCGGTCTTCTTTCTGCAAAAGCGGGATTTGGCCCAACGCTCACCTTTTTGTTTGTTTCACCATTACTCAACCCGATTATCGTCGGGCTAATGTGGGCAACATTTGGCTGGAAGGTAACGTTGCTGTACGCCGTTATTGCGTGCGGTGTTTCGCTGAGCGCCAGTTTGTTACTGGATTTTGTTGGCTTCGAACGATACGTCATACCGGCGAAGGGGAGCAACGCGAGCTGCTGCAAACCGGTGTCCGATAAACCCGTTATTAACTTGCGCTCCTCGACGTTTACGCCGCAAACCACATCTTGCTGTACCGCAAAACCTGCTGTTAATTGCTGTAGTGCAGCCAAAACGGCTCCCCCCAGCCTGCTGAATCAGGCAATAAAGGATGCATGGCTGCAATTTAAAGAAGTGCTACCCTATCTGTTAATTGGGGTGCTAATTGGCTCATTTATTTACGGCTTTATTCCAGCGCAATGGATTGCAGCACATGCCGGAACGGATAATCCACTGGCCATCCCCTTGAGCGCGGTTATAGGTATCCCGCTCTATATACGTGCAGAGGCCGTAATTCCCCTCGCCTCGGTATTAATGACCAAAGGCATGGGGATGGGAGCTGTAATGGCACTCATCATCGGTAGCGCGGGTGCCAGCTTAACAGAAGTTATTTTGCTGAAATCGATATTTCGCACGCCGATGATTATTGCCTTTCTGATGGTAATTTTAGGAATGGCAGTGGTCATGGGATATGTAACGCAAGCGTTATTCTGAGGCTGTAGCGTTAAAAAAGTTTCAATATTTGACATGAAAATAATGCCACTAAAAACACAACAAATTGATATGTAACGATATCTACATGTGACAAAAAACAAATTCAGAGAACCGGATAATCCAGATATCCATCTTTACCGCCGCCAAAGAATTTCTCTTTGATGGGCGCATTCAGCGGTAAATCGTTTTCCAGACGATGCGGAAGATCCGGGTTGGCAATAAACGGACGACCAAAACCAATCAGATCAGCCCAGCCGTTAGCCAGCGCCTCTTCGGCGCGCGCTTTGGTGTATTTACCGGAGTAAATCAGCGTGCCGTGGAAAATTATGCGCAGCGCTTCTTTAAAGGCCGCAGGCATCACCGGCGCATCTTCCCAGTCGGCTTCGGCAATATGGATATAGGCAATCCCCAGCTCGTTCAGTACGCTTGCCGCCGCGAGGTAGGTCGCTTCCGGCGTATCGTCTCTGGAGCCCATCAGCGTAGTCAGCGGCGCGAGACGAATTCCTACACGCTCTTTACCAATCGCCGAAGAGACAGCTTCCACCACCTCTTTCATAAAGCGCAGACGATTTTGCAGCGAGCCGCCGTATTCGTCATCACGCAGGTTGGCCTGCGAGTCAATGAACTGGTTAATGAGATAGCCGTTCGCGCCGTGCAACTCAATACCGTCAAAGCCAGCGGCAATCGCATTACGCGCCGCCTGTGCATAGTCATCAACGATTGACGGGATCTCTTCCAGCGTCAGTGCACGTGGCATGTCATGCTGAACCATCTCGCCAACGCCGTTCTCCGGACCACGGCCTTCCACATCGACAAACACTTTTACCCCTTCGGCCTGAATCGCCGAAGAGGACACCGGTGCGGCGCCGTTCGGTTGCAGCACGGTATGAGACACGCGACCGACGTGCCACAGCTGAGCAAAAATTTTACCACCTGCGTGATGTACCGCATCGGTCACTTTTTTCCAGCCAGCAATCTGCGCCTCAGAATAAATACCCGGCGTCCAGGCATAACCCTGCCCCTGCTGGCTGATTTGCGTACCTTCGCTGATGATAAGTCCAGCACTGGCACGCTGCGCGTAATAGTCCGCCATCATGTCAGTCGCAACGTCACCCGCACCGGCGCGGGAACGCGTCATCGGTGGCATTACAATACGGTTTTTTAATGGCAACGCATTCAGCGCATATTTAGCAAATAACATAATGGGTTCCTCGCGCGATTATTTATACAGTTCGGCACTCATGGTGACGGTATTGCCCATGCGAGCGCTGGTAATTTTGTATTCAGAGGCGTTCATCTCTTTCGCTTTCTGCGCAATAACCGCTTCCGCAGAATCCAGTGTTGTACCGGTTGCTGTCACGCTTTGCGCCGATGCGTTAAACGCCGCGACAGAGAAAAGAGAAGCCGTAAAAATTGCGATGATCGTTTTCATGTTTATATTCCAGAGTGTCTTGATTGTTTGGCATTTATTAACGCGATGGGGAGAGAATACGCCTGCCGTCTGATAACATAAATGATACAAATGACAATAGACTATTCTGTTTTTGTTAATAATCAGACGCCGGACATTCCGACGCCTGTCGATCGCATCAGGCAACAAAGTTGTCCTTCAGCGCCTTGAGACCATCCCGATAGATGCCGGTAAACAGCGCCTCGGCCTCTTCGTTCGTCACATTCACCGGGGTGAATTCACCGAACCATTCCACACGGGAAACCTGGCTGTCGGCGGTTTCATGAACGGTAATGGTGGAGAGGTAATCCACCACCGGGAACGGTGCCTGAATAATGGAATAGGTATAACTGCGTTGACGGTTATCAAACGCTTCCAGACGTTCAACCACAGTGCCACCGTCAGAGGTTGTCAGCGAACGAACGCGACCACCTTCTGTCACCACACTTTTCGGGATGAATGGCAGCCAGTCTGGCAGCGCATCAAAGCCGCCCATCAATTGCCATACGGCGTCGGCAGAAGCCGGGATTTCGATTGATACAGTTGTTTTAGCCATGATAATTTTCTCTTAATTTATAGGGTTACATAGTCAGGGTGTCGACGACGCCGCCATCGACGCGCAGGGCTGCCCCTGTGGTTGCCGAGGAAAGCGGTGACGCGAGATAAACCGCCAGATTCGCCACTTCTTCCACATCCGCCGCACGCTGGATGATGGAGCTCGGACGCGAGGTTTTAACAAACTCATCGGCCTGTTCACGCGCACTGCGTCCCGACTGTGCAGCGGCATTCGCCAGCATCTCTTTCAGGCCATCGGTAAAGGTTGGCCCTGGCAGAATGGCGTTGACGGTCACACCGGTCCCCGCCAGTCGTTTCGCCAGACCATGAGAGACCGCCAGATTCGCGGCTTTGGTGACGCCGTAGTTGATCATGTCGCCAGGGATTGCCACGCCGGATTCAGACGAGACAAAGATAATCCGCCCCCAGCCCTGTTCCGTCATGCCTGGCGCATAGTGACGCGCCAGACGAACGCCGGAGAGGACGTTGACGTTATAGAAGTGCATCCACTCATCATCCGGCACGCTAAAGAAATCTTTATCGTTGAAAATACCCAGATTATTGACCAGCACATCAGCCGTTGGGACTGCAGCGATCAGCGCAGCCACGCCGTCTTCGGTGCTGAGATCGGCCACCACGCCGCGCAGTGACGCTGTGGGAGTTTGTGCCGCAATCGCAGCCATGGCGTCATCAACGCCGCTCTGTTTACGGCCGACGACAACCACCGTTGCGCCTGCTTTTGCCAGTCCGGCGGCGATACCCTGCCCAATGCCGGAGGTTGAGCCGCTGACCACCGCGACTTTACCTGTCAGATCCAGTTTCATCGTTTTCTCACCAGGTTGCTTAACGGGTCGGCAGCGGAGCGTTTTCCGCAACCAGATTTTGACGGCGCATTTCTGCCCAGAATTCAGCCGGAACAGGCGCATTCAGTGCAGCCAGATCTTCTGCCATACGGCCAGGACGGCTGGAGCCAGGAATAACCGCCGCAACGGCCGGGTTTGCCAGCGCAAACTGCAGCGCAGCTGCTTTAACGTTCACATTGAAACGTGTGGCAATGGCGTTAATTTGCGCCACTTTCTGCTGGATGGCCGCAGAGGCTTTCTGATATTCAAAGTGCTCGCCGCCTGCCAGTACGCCAGAGCTGTACGGACCACCGACAACGATATCCACATTCTGTTCCAGTGCTTCTGGCATCAGGCGTTGCAGCGCACGTTCGTGATCCAGCAGGGAATAACGCCCCGCCAGCAGGAACGCATCTGGCTTCGGTTCGTCCAGCGCCAGCGTCAGTTCGCAAGGTTCGACGCGGTTCACACCCAGTCCCCAGGCTTTAATCACACCTTCGTCACGCAAACGCGTCAGCGCACGAAACGCACCGGTACGAGCAATGTTGAACTGCTCCAGCCAGCTGTCACCGTAGAAGTCCTGCGCCGGGTCGTGGATCCAGACAATATCCAGACGGTCTGTTTTCAGGCGTTTCAGGCTGTCTTCAATCGAGCGCAGCGTGGCGTCAGCAGAGTAGTCATTCAGAATTTTGTTTTTCAGGCCGTGTTCGAACAGGCCACCTTTTTCACCGAAATCACGTTTTGCCGGATCTTCCATTTCGTCCAGCATGATGCGGCCGACTTTGCTGCTCAGAACGTATTCATCGCGTGGATACTGAGACAGCGCTTCACCCATGCGGATTTCAGAAAGGCCAGAGCCGTACAGCGGCGCGGTATCGAAGTAACGCACGCCCAGGTTCCAGGCTTCGCTCACGGTGGCGTGGGCCTCTTCTTCCGGAATGGCACGGAACATGTTGCCGAGCGGTGCGCCGCCTAAGCCAATTTTGCCGGGAAGTAAATTTTTGATACTCATAAGATGTCCTCAATTATTCGGTTTGGGTTCGGGCGTTTTTTTGCTATCGCCCTGTGACGTGGATCACATTACCTTGCGAGGTTGTGACTTGATAGGACATAATTCGTCTGACTTAAGTCCTTTGAGGTCTAACATGATTGATTTACGCCAACTGAAGTACTTCGTGGTGGTCGCAGAAGAAGAGCACGTGGGACGCGCAGCCGAGCGATTACATATCTCGCAATCACCGCTGAGCCGCCAGATTGCACAACTGGAAGAACGGCTGGGGCTGATGCTGTTTGAGCGTAATCAGCAGCGCATTCGCCTGACCGCTGATGGACAGACATTCCTTGCCGAAACACGTTCGTTGCTGACACACGCCAACCGTCTGGAGTCGTTAGGCAAACGCCTGGGACGGGGGGAAGATGGTGGCTTGTGTATTGGCTATATTGAAAACGCCATGCATTCCGGTGTGCTTTCTACGGCGCTACGTACGTTACGTGTATCGCGTCCGAATGTGCATATCGCACTTTACAGCCAACCACCAGCCACTCAGATTGAAGGCCTGCGCCAGCGCAGTCTCGATTTTTCTCTGGTCGATACGCCGCCCGCCGACAGCGAGCAGGATCTGGAATATATTCAGGTTCTGGATGATCGAATGTTGTTGGCCTTACCGCAAAATCATCCTCTGGCGCAGGAGGAAAACCTTGTTGCGTCACAACTTGGCGATGAGCAGTGGATTGCGGTGATTCATAACGACGATGCGCATTCTCGCGATCATTTTGTCGCCGCCTGTGTTAACGCTGGGTTTAATCCTGATATTCGCCTGGAAGCGGGTGAACCACTCACGGCATTAGGTCTGGTCGCTGCGGGATTAGGTCTGGCCTTAATTCAACATAGTCTGCGTCATAATGCGCCGGAAGGGGTGGTATTACGTGAATTGCCGTGGATGAATTATTCAACGCAATTATGGGCAGCATGGCATAAAGCCAACCAACGTCCGCTGGTTTCCCATTTCCGCCAGATTTTGCGCGGTGAATAAAACGTTAAGCGGGAACCATTAGTTCCCGCTTCCCGGCCTTGATGTTGATAACGGCGCCGAATTTTTATTATTTATTCACAGCCGCCAAATCCTGTGCACAAGCCCATGCGCTCGACCACGCCCACTGGAAGTTATAGCCCCCCAGCCAGCCGGTGACGTCCATCACTTCACCGATGAAGTACAGCCCCGGCACTTTGCGCGCTTCCATTGTCCGTGAAGAGAGTTCGTTGGTGTCCACACCGCCGAGCGTCACTTCGGCGGTGCGATAGCCTTCGGTGCCGTTGGGCTGCACACGCCATTCGGTCAATGTGGTAATCAGCGCCTGTTGATCACGCACGTTGAGCTGTTTTAGCGAGACATCCGGGATTTGCCCCAGTTGTTGTAACCGTTCAACCAACCGTTTCGGCAGATGAACCGCCAGGGTGTTCTTCAGGCTCTGGTTTGGATGTGCGTTACGCTGCTCATTAAGGAAGGTTTCGAGATCCACATCCGGTAGCAGATTGATGCTGACAAATTCGCCCGGCTGCCAGTAGCTGGAAATCTGTAATACCGCAGGGCCGGATAAGCCACGATGAGTGAAGAGTAAGTTCTCGCGAAATACGGTGCCGTTTTCAGCGGTGATCACCGAAGGCACCGCCACGCCCGCCAGCACCTGTAACTCTTCCAGCAACGGTTTATGCAGGGTGAATGGCACCAGGCCAGCGCGGGTTGGCAACACGTTGAGGCCAAATTGTTCGGCAATTTTATAACCGAACGGCGATGCGCCCAGACCAGGCATCGAGAGGCCTCCGGTGGCAATGACCAGTTTATCGCAGCCGACGGTCATACCGTTCAGTTCAAGCGTAAACCCCGTTTCATCCTTTGCCACACTCAGCACTTCGCTGCGCAATCGGAAGGTCACATTACCCTTTTCACACTCATCCACCAGCATGTCGACAATCTGCTGTGCAGAGTCATCACAGAAGAGTTGTCCTAACGTTTTCTCGTGCCAGGCGATGCCGTGTTTATTGACCAGATCAATGAAATCCCACTGGGTAAAGCGGGCGAGAGCTGACTTACAAAAATGCGGATTCTGGCTCAGATAGGCGCCAGGTTCGACATAAAGGTTGGTAAAGTTGCAGCGCCCACCGCCAGACATGAGGATTTTGCGCCCCGGTTTTTTACCATTATCAATCAGCAAAACTCTGCGTCCCGCCTGACCTGCCAGCGCAGAACAGAACATACCAGCCGCACCAGCGCCTATAATAATGGCATCAAACCTTTCCACGTTGCGCTCCTCTTAGAAAAAACGGGCGTGAATTGTAAAGATTCCTCAGTGGTCGCACCAGCATCAATATTACTTAGGGGAAGTATTTACCTGAATTATATAAGATAATTATTTTTTGGGTAAAAATCATACAGGAGGCAAATCAAAAAAATCTATATTTCACTTTGCCCGCGCCGCGAAAGTCACTGATAATGCGCCGCGTTCATGTCCTCAAAATGGCGTAACGTCCTATGCTACATTTGTTTGCTGGCCTGGATTTGCATACCGGGCTGTTATTATTGCTTGCACTGGCTTTTGTGCTGTTCTACGAAGCCATTAATGGTTTCCATGACACAGCCAACGCTGTGGCAACTGTCATCTATACCCGCGCGATGCGTTCTCAGCTCGCAGTGGTTATGGCGGCAGTGTTCAACTTCCTGGGTGTTTTGCTGGGTGGTCTTAGTGTTGCCTATGCCATTGTGCATATGCTACCGACAGACTTGCTGCTTAATATGGGATCGTCCCATGGTCTCGCCATGGTGTTCTCTATGTTGCTGGCAGCGATTATCTGGAACCTGGGTACCTGGTACTTTGGTTTGCCTGCATCCAGCTCTCATACGCTGATCGGCGCAATCATCGGTATTGGTTTAACCAATGCGTTGATGACCGGTACGTCAGTGGTGGATGCACTCAATATCCCGAAAGTATTAAGTATTTTCGCATCTCTGATCGTTTCCCCTATTGTCGGCCTGGTGTTTGCTGGCGGTCTGATTTTCTTGCTGCGTCGCTACTGGAGCGGCACTAAGAAACGCGCCCGTATCCACCTGACCCCAGCGGAGCGTGAAAAGAAAGACGGCAAGAAAAAGCCGCCGTTCTGGACGCGTATCGCGCTGATCCTTTCCGCTGTCGGCGTGGCGTTTTCTCACGGTGCGAACGATGGTCAGAAAGGCATTGGTCTGGTTATGCTGGTGCTGATTGGCGTCGCACCAGCGGGCTTCGTGGTTAATATGAATGCCTCTGGCTACGAAATCACTCGTACCCGTGATGCAATCAACAACGTGGAAGCTTATTTTGAGCAACACCCTGCACTGCTGAAACAGGCGACCGGTGATGATCAGTTAGTACCGACTCCGGAAGCAGGCGCAACACAACCTGCGGAGTTCCATTGCCATCCGTCGAATACCATTAACGCGCTCAATCGCCTGAAAGGCATGTTGACTGCTGACGTGGAAAGCTACGACAAGCTGTCGCTTGACCAACGTAGCCAGATGCGCCGCATTATGCTGTGCGTTTCTGACACCATCGACAAAGTGGTGAAAATGCCTGGCGTCACAGCAGATGATCAGCGTCTATTGAAGAAACTGAAGTCCGATATGCTGAGTACCATCGAGTACGCTCCGGTGTGGATCATCATGGCGGTCGCGCTGGCGTTAGGTATCGGTACGATGATTGGCTGGCGTCGCGTGGCAACGACTATCGGTGAGAAAATCGGTAAGAAAGGCATGACCTACGCTCAGGGGATGTCTGCCCAGATGACGGCTGCGGTGTCTATCGGCCTGGCGAGTTATACCGGGATGCCGGTTTCCACCACTCACGTACTCTCCTCTTCCGTAGCGGGGACGATGGTTGTTGATGGTGGCGGCTTACAGCGTAAAACAGTAACCAGCATTCTGATGGCGTGGGTGTTTACTCTCCCGGCTGCGATACTGCTCTCCGGCGGGCTGTACTGGATCTCCTTGCAGTTCCTGTAATCGCACGCATAAAAATGAGCGGGTCAGTTTTCTGACCCGCTTTTTTTATGCGTTATTGCTGTGGTACTTAATGCCAGATCATCAATGCAATCAGGCTTACCACGACCAGACCACACAAGGCGCTGGTCAGAATAAACTGCCGACGCACACGCTCGCAGCGACGAATAAACTCATCATCGTGATGATCGCGATACCTCTGAGCATAGATATACCAAACGAGACGCACCTGTTTGTTAGGTTGGCCATGTGAGGTAAAAAAGCCCCCTCCATCTACATATTGATAGAGCAATGGATCGCAATTACGCAGTACCACTAACAACGCGCGTAGTGATGAGAAATAGCGCGCCATGTTAACAATGCAAACGACACATAAAGCCCAAAATAATGCGACGGTGCTTATCATACCTCCTCCCCGGCGACCGGCCCACGGAGTTCCACTCCGGGGCTACCGCTCCCGATACGCTGCCAATCAGTTAACACCAGGTCCTGGAGAAACCGCTTTTGTCGTGACGCACATCCGAGCGGCTCTATAGATAGTGTAGGAGATCAGCTTGTTTTTTTTCCATAAGGTTAACCACTATCAATATATTCATCTCGAAAATTTGATTATCTGATTGGTAAGCAAGGCGGATTGACGGATCATCCGGGTCGCTATAAGGTAAGGATGGTCTTAACACTGAATCTTTACGGCTGGGTTAGCCCCGCGCACGTAGTTCGCAGGACGCGGGTGACGTAACGGCACAAGAAACGCTAGCTGGCCAGTCATCGACAACTTTATGGAAGGAGTAACACTATGGCTTATAAACACATTCTCATCGCGGTCGATCTCTCCCCGGAAAGCAAAGTTCTGGTAGAGAAAGCAGTCTCTATGGCTCGCCCCTACAATGCGAAGGTTTCTCTGATCCACGTAGATGTAAACTACTCTGACCTATACACCGGGCTTATTGATGTGAATCTGGGTGATATGCAGAAACGCATCTCCGAAGAGACTCATCACGCGCTGACCGAGCTCTCCACCAACGCAGGTTACCCAATCACTGAAACCCTAAGCGGCAGCGGCGATCTGGGTCAGGTTCTGGTGGATGCAATCAAGAAATACGATATGGATCTGGTTGTTTGTGGTCATCACCAGGACTTCTGGAGCAAACTGATGTCTTCCGCGCGTCAACTGATCAACACCGTTCACGTTGATATGCTGATTGTTCCGCTGCGCGACGAAGAAGAATAATCATCCCCTCCCGACTTGCTCCCGACGCCCGCTTATGCGGGCGTTCTGCTTTTGCGCACTCCTGGCCTGCAGGCTCATAGATACATAGAGCTATCCAAATTTTCAGCACCTCAAAAATCAGAATCTAAAACCACCTTACTTCAAACAACCAGCATGATTAGCTGGTTATTTTCTGTAGAAATAGTGCATATAACTATTTACCACATCAATATTAAAAATCTTAGACATCTGTAAAATCTTTCGCGCGCAATCAATTACGCATTCATACTTTTCAGGATGGTATTGGAAGGTTAATAAATATGAATACAACAACACCCACCGGGATGCTGCAACAACCTCGCCCATTTTTCATGATCTTTTTTGTCGAATTATGGGAGCGATTCGGCTACTACGGCGTGCAAGGCGTGCTGGCAGTTTTCTTCGTTAAACAGCTCGGATTCTCACAAGAGCAGGCCTTTGTCACCTTTGGCGCTTTTGCTGCGCTAGTCTATGGACTTATCTCCATTGGTGGCTATGTCGGCGACCACCTACTTGGGACTAAACGCACCATTGTTCTTGGGGCTATTGTGCTGGCGATTGGTTACTTCATGACCGGAATGTCGCTACTTAAGCCTGATCTGATTTTCATCGCCCTGGGCACTATTGCCGTCGGCAACGGCTTGTTTAAAGCCAACCCGGCAAGCCTGCTTTCTAAATGCTATCCACCGAAAGACCCGCGTCTGGATGGTGCTTTCACTCTGTTTTACATGTCGATCAATATTGGTTCATTGGTGGCGCTGTCGCTGGCACCAGTGATTGCCGATAGATTTGGTTATTCCGTTACCTATAACCTGTGCGGGGTAGGTTTGATTATCGCGCTACTGGTCTACATCGCCTGTCGCGGGATGGTGCAAAATATTGGTTCAGATCCAGACTTCCGACCACTGAACTTCGGCAAACTGTTGTACGTGTTGATTGGCAGCGTAGTGATGATCTTCGTCTGTGCATGGCTGATGCACAACGTAGAAGTCGCCAATCTGGTACTGATCGTCCTCTCCATCGTTGTCACCATTATCTTCTTCCGCCAGGCATTCAAGCTGGATAAAACCGGGCGCAATAAAATGTTTGTCGCCTTTGTGCTGATGCTCGAAGCGGTGGTGTTTTACATCCTCTACGCCCAGATGCCAACGTCGCTGAACTTCTTTGCCATCAACAACGTGCATCATGAAATTCTCGGTTTTTCCATCAACCCGGTCAGCTTCCAGGCGCTTAACCCGTTCTGGGTGGTACTCGCCAGCCCAATACTGGCGGGCATTTACACTCATCTGGGTAACAAAGGCAAAGACCTCTCGATGCCGATGAAATTTACTCTCGGCATGTTTATGTGCTCGCTGGGTTTTCTGACTGCCGCTGCTGCGGGGATGTGGTTTGCTGATGCGCAGGGGCTGACATCACCGTGGTTTATCGTGCTGGTTTACTTGTTCCAGAGCCTGGGTGAACTGTTTATTAGCGCCCTGGGGCTGGCAATGGTTGCTGCTCTGGTGCCGCAGCATTTGATGGGTTTTATTCTGGGGATGTGGTTTCTGACGCAGGCTGCCGCGTTCTTGCTCGGCGGCTATGTGGCAACATTTACCGCAGTGCCAGACAATATTACCGATCCGCTTGAGACGTTACCTGTCTACACCAACGTGTTTGGTAAGATTGGTCTGGTCACGCTGGGCGTTGCAGTAGTGATGTTGATGATGGTGCCCTGGCTGAAACGAATGATTGAGACACCGGAAAGCCATTAATTTTTTTGCAGAAAAACGGGTAGCTATAACGCTACCCGTTTTACTTTTACTCCGGCGTACCCGCATAAATATCAAAGCGATGCCCTTTGGTAACAACCGCGTTCGGTGTGGCGACATTCGCCAGCGGCGGCGCATAGTCCGGGCGCTTCACCACCACGCGTTTGGTCGCCAGCAACCGCGCAGGCTCCAGCAACCCATCGGCATCGAGATCCGGCCCCACCAGCGACTGAAACACACGCATCTCTTTTTTCACCAGCGCGCTTTTCTGCTTATGTGGGAACATCGGGTCAAGATAGACCACCTGCGGGCGCGGAGTAATATCGGTCAGCGCCGTCAGGCTGGAGGCGTGAATTAACTGCAAACGCTCCTGCAACCAGCCGCCGATTTCCGCATCGGCATAGCCACGCGCCAGGCCGTCATCGAGCAATGCGGCAACCACTGGATTACGTTCCAGCATCCGCACGCGGCAGCCGACCGAAGCCAGCACAAAGGCATCGCGCCCCAGCCCTGCGGTGGCGTCGACGACATCCGGCAGATAATCGCCTTTAATGCCCACCGCTTTTGCTACCGCCTCACCGCGACCACCGCCGAATTTGCGTCGGTGCGCCATTGCCCCGCCGACAAAATCAACGAAAATGCCGCCAAGTTTCGGCTCATCACGCTTACGCAGTTCCAGATGCTCCGGCGTTAATACCAGCGCCATCAGGTTGTCTTCATCATGTTCCAGCCCCCAGCGGGTCGCCAGAACAGATAAGGCGCCGTCTCCGGCGCCCGATTCATCAATTAAGCAGATTTTCACTGAATGATCAGCCCTTAATGCCGTAATGCTCCAGCATCGCATCCAGTTGCGGTTCACGACCACGGAAACGTTTGAACAGCTCCATCGGCTCTTCTGAACCGCCACGGCTCAGAATGTTGTCGAGGAACGACTGTCCAGTATCACGGTTGAAAATCCCCTCTTCCTCAAAGCGCGAAAAGGCATCCGCCGCCAGCACATCAGCCCACAGGTAGCTGTAGTAACCTGCTGCATAACCACCGGCAAAGATATGGCTAAATGCATGTGGGAAACGACCCCATGACGGAGACGGCACCACAGCAACCAGTTTCTTGATTTCTGCCAGGGTTTCGAGGATTTTCGCTCCCTGATCCGGGCGGAACTCTGCGTGGAGGCGGAAATCGAACAGACCGAACTCTAATTGGCGCAGAATAAACAGCGCCGCCTGGTAGTTCTTCGCCGCCAGCATTTTATCCAGCAGCTCTTTCGGCAGCGGTTCGCCGGTTTCATAGTGACCGGAGATAAACGCCAGCGCCTCCGGCTCCCAGCACCAGTTTTCCATAAACTGGCTCGGCAGTTCGACCGCATCCCACGGCACCCCGCTGATCCCGGAAACACCGGCAGTTTCGATGCGGGTCAGCATATGATGCAGACCGTGACCGAACTCGTGGAACAGGGTGATCACTTCGTCATGGGTAAACAGTGCCGGTTTACCGTTCACCGGGCGGTTGAAGTTACAGGTCAGATAAGCGACCGGTTTTTGCAACGAACCGTCGGCTTTACGCATCTGGCCTACGCAGTCATCCATCCACGCCCCGCCGCGCTTGTTTTCACGGGCATACAGGTCGAGGTAGAAGCTGCCGCGCAGTTCGTTGTTCTCGTCATACAGTTCGAAGAAACGTACATCCGGGTGCCAGACATCAACATCTTTACGCTCTTTCGCGGTGATGCCGTAAATACGTTTCACAACTTCAAACAGCCCGTTAACCGCTTTGTTTTCCGGGAAGTACGGACGCAGTTGTTCGTCGCTGATGCTGTAGAGGTGCTGTTTCTGTTTTTCGCTGTAGTAAGCGATATCCCACGGCTGCAACTCATCGACGCCAAATTCGGCTTTGGCGAAGGCGCGCAGCTGCGCCAGCTCTTTTTCACCTTGCGGACGCGCGCGTTTTGCCAGATCGGTTAAGAAATCAAGCACCTGCTGCGGGTTTTCTGCCATTTTAGTGGCAAGGGATTTAAAGGCGTAGTTTTCAAAGCCCAGCAGTTGCGCCAGTTCGTGACGCAGGGTGAGGATCTCTTCCATCACCTTGCTGTTGTCCCACTTACCGGCGTTCGGGCCTTGATCGGAGGCGCGGGTGCTGTAAGCGCGATACATCTCTTCGCGCAGAGACTGGTTGTCGCAGTAAGTCATTACCGGCAGGTAGCTTGGGATATCCAGCGTCAGCAGATAGCCTTCCAGTTCTTTCGCTTCGGCCTGGGCTTTTGCTGCAGCCAGCGCGCTTTCTGGCATCCCCGCCAGCTCCGCTTCGTCGGTGACGAGTTTGGTCCAGCCCATCGTCGCATCGAGGACGTTGTTGCTGTACTGGTTGCCCAGCTCAGAAAGACGGGTGGCAATTTCGCCGTAACGCTGCTGTTTCTCTTTCGGCAGACCGATGCCAGAGAGTTCAAAATCACGCAGTGCGTTATCAACCGCTTTCTTCTGTGCCGTGTTCAGCGTGGCGTAGTAATCGCCATCGCGCAGATCGCGGTACGCTTTGTACAGCCCTTCGTGTTGCCCTACCCAGGTGCTGTATTCCGACAGCAGCGGCAGCGTTTGTTCGTAGGCTTCGCGCAGCTCCGGGCTATTTTTCACCGAGTTCAGGTGGCTGACCGGGGAGAAAATACGTCCCAGCACATCGTCCACTTCCGCCAGCGGTTGGCAGAGATTTTCCCAGGTGTACGGTGCCCCCTGCGCTACCACGCGCTCCACATTTTCGCGGCAGTCGTTCAGCGCCTTAGTGACAGCAGGAACGACATGTTCCGGGAGAATTTTAGAAAACGGAGGCAATTCAAAGGGAGTCAGTAACGGATTCGTCATAGGTACAGTCCTGGTTAAATAGAGGGAACGAAACGCTCACAGGCGCTTTCGCCGGAGGCGACGCTGACGTCTTATCCGGCCTACGTTAATAGGCCGATGCCATCCGACGCGTAATGGGTAATAGCATGGGGTTAAGTGTAGTGAATTTCAATGAGAAACGTTACGCTTTCGCGGCGACGTCCTCTTTTCGGTATACTGTCCTGATATGCTTTTGTGCGCCCCGAATACGGGCCGATTTTTACTTACCGGAACACCTTTACCCATGCTCAGTTATCGCCACAGCTTTCACGCTGGCAACCACGCCGACGTCCTTAAACACACCGTTCAGAGCCTGATCATCGAGTCGCTGAAAGAGAAAGATAAACCGTTTCTCTATCTCGATACCCATGCGGGTGCCGGGCGTTATCAGTTAAGCAGCGAACATGCCGAGCGTACTGGCGAATATCTCGAAGGCATCGCCCGTATCTGGCAGCAGGACGATTTGCCCGCAGAACTGGAGCCGTACATCAATGTGGTAAAACACTTCAACCGTAGCGGACAGTTGCGTTACTACCCCGGTTCGCCGTTGATTGCCCGTCAGTTACTGCGTGAACAAGACAGCCTGCAACTGACCGAGCTACACCCGAGCGATTACCCGTTGCTGCGTTCTGAATTTCAGAAAGACAGCCGTGCGCGCGTAGAAAAAGCCGACGGTTTCCTGCAACTGAAAGCAAAACTGCCGCCAGTTTCCCGCCGTGGTTTGATACTTATCGACCCACCGTATGAAATGAAAACCGACTATCAGGCGGTGGTCAGCGGAATAGCAGAAGGCTACAAACGTTTCGCTACCGGCACTTACGCATTATGGTATCCGGTGGTGCTGCGCCAGCAGATCAAGCGCATGATCCACGACCTGGAAGCGACCGGCATTCGCAAAATTCTGCAAATTGAACTAGCGGTGCTGCCAGACAGCGACCGCCGTGGTATGACCGCTTCCGGCATGATTGTGATTAATCCACCTTGGAAGCTGGAGCAGCAAATGAACAACGTGCTGCCGTGGCTGCACAGCAAACTGGTTCCGGCAGGCACCGGGCACGCCACCGTAAGCTGGATCGTGCCGGAGTAATTGCAACCATCGCTGGCACCTATTACGTCTCGCGCTACAATCGCGGTAATCAACGATAAGGACAATATGTCATGACTAAACACTATGATTACATCGCCATCGGCGGCGGCAGCGGCGGTATCGCCTCCATCAACCGCGCGGCTATGTACGGTCAGAAATGCGCGCTGATTGAAGCCAAAGAACTGGGCGGCACCTGCGTGAATGTTGGCTGCGTGCCGAAAAAAGTGATGTGGCACGCGGCGCAAATCCGCGAAGCGATCCACATGTACGGCCCGGATTATGGCTTTGATACCACCATAAATAAGTTCAACTGGGAAACGTTGATCGCCAGCCGTACCGCCTATATCGACCGTATTCATACTTCCTATGAAAACGTGCTCGGTAAAAATAACGTTGATGTAATCAAGGGCTTTGCCCGCTTCGTTGATGCCAAAACGCTGGAGGTAAACGGTGAAACCATTACGGCCGATCATATTCTGATCGCCACCGGTGGTCGTCCAAGCCACCCGGATATTCCGGGCGTGGAATATGGCATTGATTCCGATGGTTTCTTTGCCCTACCCGCTTTGCCAGAGCGCGTGGCAGTTGTTGGTGCGGGTTACATCGCCGTTGAACTGGCTGGCGTTATTAACGGCCTCGGCGCGAAGACGCATCTGTTTGTGCGTAAACACGCGCCGCTGCGCAGCTTTGACCCGATGATCACTGAAACACTGGTCGAAGTGATGAACGCTGAAGGCCCGCAGCTGCACACCAATGCAATCCCGAAAGCGGTGGTGAAAAATGCCGATGGCAGCCTGACGCTGGAGCTGGAAGATGGTCGCAGTGAAACGGTGGATTGCCTGATTTGGGCGATTGGACGTGAACCTGCCAATGACAACATCAACCTCGAAGCCGCTGGCGTTAAAACCAACGAAAAAGGCTATATCGTCGTCGATAAATATCAAAATACTAACGTTGAAGGTATTTACGCGGTGGGCGATAACACAGGTGCAGTGGAACTGACGCCGGTCGCGGTGGCGGCGGGTCGCCGTCTCTCTGAACGGCTGTTTAACAACAAGCCGGATGAGCATCTGGATTACAGCAACATTCCGACCGTGGTCTTCAGCCATCCGCCGATTGGTACTGTTGGTTTAACGGAACCGCAGGCGCGTGAGCAGTACGGCGATGATCAGGTGAAAGTGTATAAATCGTCTTTCACCGCGATGTATACCGCCGTCACCACTCACCGCCAGCCGTGCCGCATGAAGCTGGTGTGCGTTGGACCGGAAGAGAAAATTGTCGGTATTCACGGCATTGGTTTTGGCATGGACGAAATGTTGCAGGGCTTCGCGGTGGCGCTGAAGATGGGCGCAACCAAAAAAGACTTCGACAACACGGTTGCCATTCACCCGACGGCGGCAGAAGAGTTCGTGACCATGCGTTAAATGTTAAAGGGCAAAGAGTAGTGTGCTCTTTGCCCTTAGCTACGTTTCCGCTATCAGTTCAGAAGCTGAAGCAGAAAGCGGATCAGTTCCAGCAGCGCAATTAACGCCCCAAGAACGATGATTGCTTTATCAATCACCCGTTTTCTCCATGCGATGGAGTGAGAATGCATCCGCTTACTCATCCACTGCCTGTCACGGCGCATGTCCCATTGTTAGATGTGGGCATTCTCACTCCGGCCAGAGCATCAGTTAACGGCACCACCCGTACTTCTGACCAGGACTTTGAAAGCGTTTATGCGCATTACCAGAGTGAAAATGCCTCAGAACTAACTGGATAATCATACAGTACATGCAGGTTATAAAACCAGCATGTCCTTGCAATAGTTTCAGTATGGTATTAGCATTGATGCGTTAGATGATGGCATTCTCACTCCAGCCAGAGCCACCAACTCTGGGCTGCAAAGTAAAAAAACCGACGCGAAGTCGGTTTTTTTACGTCCGGCTTCGGACAAGGCTTGGTACGGCAGCGACCCGATGAAAGTATATAAATCCTCTTTCACCAACATGTATAGCAAACTGTCCCTTCGCCAGCTGAAGAAATCGCTAACGCTTGCAATGTTAGCCACTGGCTAATAGTATTGAACCGTTAGATGTGGGCATTCTCACTCCGGCCAGAGCCACCAACTCAGGGCTGGAAAGTAAAAAACCGACGCAAAGTCGGTTTTTTTACGTCCTGATTCAGACCTCCTTTCAAATGAATAGCCAACTCAAAATTCACACCTATTACCATCTTCTGCACTTACACATTCGTTAAGTCATATATGTTTTTGACTTATCCGCTTCGAAGAGAGACACTACCTGCAACAATCAGGAGCGCAATATGTCATTTCTGTTACCCATCCAATTGTTCAAAATTCTTGCTGATGAAACCCGTCTGGGCATCGTTTTACTGCTTAGCGAACTGGGAGAGTTATGCGTCTGCGATCTCTGCACTGCCCTCGATCAGTCGCAGCCCAAGATATCCCGCCATCTGGCATTGCTGCGTGAAAGCGGGCTATTGCTGGACCGCAAGCAAGGTAAGTGGGTTCATTACCGCCTATCGCCGCATATTCCAGCATGGGCGGCGAAAATTATTGATGAGGCCTGGCGATGTGAACAGGAAAAGGTTCAGGCGATTGTCCGCAACCTGGCTCGACAAAATTGTTCCGTAGACAGTAAGAACATTTGCAGTTAAAAATTTTAGCTAAACACATATGGATTTTCGTATGTGTTTTATCCTGGAGGCATTATGTTACTGGCAGGCGCTATCTTTGTCCTGACCATCGTATTGGTTATCTGGCAACCGAAAGGTTTAGGCATCGGCTGGAGTGCAACGCTGGGCGCAATGCTGGCGTTAGTTACAGGTGTGGTTCATCCTGGCGATATTCCTGTAGTGTGGAATATCGTCTGGAATGCAACTGCCGCATTTATTGCCGTTATTATCATCAGTCTGCTGCTGGATGAGTCCGGCTTTTTCGAATGGGCGGCGCTGCACGTTTCACGCTGGGGCAATGGTCGTGGTCGCCTGTTGTTTACCTGGATTGTCCTGCTCGGCGCCGCCGTTGCAGCTCTGTTTGCCAATGATGGCGCGGCGCTTATTTTGACACCGATTGTCATCGCCATGCTGCTGGCATTAGGGTTCAGTAAAGGCACTACGCTGGCGTTCGTTATGGCGGCGGGGTTCATTGCCGATACCGCCAGCCTGCCGCTTATCGTCTCGAACCTGGTGAATATCGTTTCGGCAGATTTCTTTGGTCTTGGCTTTCGCGAATATGCTTCGGTGATGGTGCCGGTGGATATCGCCGCGATACTGGCCACGCTGGTGATGCTGCATCTCTATTTCCGCAAAGATATTCCGCTGAACTACGATATGGCACTGCTGAAAGAACCGGCAGAAGCGATTAAAGATCCTGCCACCTTCAAAACTGGCTGGGTTGTTTTACTGCTTCTGCTGGTGGGATTTTTCGTCCTGGAACCACTCGGCATTCCGGTAAGCGCCATTGCGGCGGTGGGTGCGCTGATTTTGTTTGTCGTCGCTAAACGCGGTCATGCTATCAATACGGGTAAAGTGCTGCGCAGTGCGCCCTGGCAGATTGTCATCTTCTCGCTCGGTATGTATCTGGTGGTTTATGGCCTGCGCAATGCGGGACTGACAGATTACCTTTCTGGCGTACTCAACGTACTGGCAGATAACGGTCTGTGGGCGGCGACGCTGGGCACCGGATTCCTCACCGCCTTCCTCTCTTCGATCATGAACAATATGCCTACGGTACTGGTTGGTGCGTTGTCTATTGATAGCAGCACGGCGTCTGGTGTGATCAAAGAAGCGATGGTTTACGCCAACGTTATTGGCTGCGATCTGGGGCCGAAAATTACACCTATTGGTAGCCTGGCAACGCTGCTCTGGCTGCACGTACTTTCGCAGAAGAATATGACGATTACCTGGGGATATTACTTCCGCACAGGAATTATCATGACCCTGCCGGTACTGTTTGTAACGCTGGTGGCGCTGGCGCTACGCCTCTCTTTCACTTTGTAATGAGATACTGATATGAGCAACATTACCATTTATCACAACCCGGCCTGCGGCACGTCGCGTAACACGCTGGAGATGATCCGCAACAGCGGTACAGAACCGACCATTATCCACTATCTGGAAACCCCGCCGACTCGTGATGAGCTGGTAAAACTCATTGCTGATATGGGGATTTCTGTTCGCGCTCTGCTGCGTAAAAACGTTGAACCGTATGAGGAACTGGGTCTGGCAGAAGATAAATTTACTGACGATCGGTTAATCGACTTTATGTTGCAACACCCGATTCTGATTAACCGTCCAATCGTGGTAACGCGGCTGGGAACCCGTCTTTGCCGTCCTTCGGAAGTGGTGCTGGAGATCCTGCCAGATGCGCAAAAAGGCGCGTTCAGCAAGGAAGATGGCGAGAAAGTGGTTGATGATTCGGGTAAACGATTAAAATAAACAAAGGGGGGCTGTGCCCCCAATCTCTGACGAACGCGTATCATTTCTTACCGGATGCATGATCGCGCAATTTCAGTAAATTGCGCTTCCTGCCCTCGCGGATAAATAGTTTCCATTTTAATAAATGGTTATCACCATAATGCTAATAATTAGTACTCCATGTAACATGAGAGAAAAAATAAACTCATTATAATAATTAAATAAAGAACTAATATTACAAGGAGGCGGATAATAACTTCATATGTCAATGCTATCCGGGACTAATGTTCAAGGATATAAATATCAGACAGGTTTACGTTACTATCAGGCATATCGCCTAAGAATCGGATGAAAACTATAAAGAAATATCTATTATGGTTTTAACATTTGTTGATAAGGATAGTAACATGAACAAGACAAAAGGTGCACTCATCTTCAGCCTTTCATTTTTTCTTGCCGCATGTAGTTCGATTCCGCAAAATATCAAAGGCAATAACCAACCTGATATTCAAAAAAGTTTTGTTGCTGTTCATAACCAACCAAATTTGTATGTTGGTCAACAGGCACGCTTTGGCGGTAAGGTTATCAACGTTATTAACGGCAAAACAGATACGTTGTTAGAAATCGCCGTATTACCGCTGGATAGCTATGCCAAACCTGAAATTGAAGCCAACTATCAGGGTCGCCTGCTCGCCAGACAAAATGGCTTCCTTGACCCAGTGAACTACCGCAATCACTTTGTTACCGTTCTCGGCACAATTCAGGGCGAACAACCTGGATTTATCAATAAAGTCCCGTATAACTTCGTTGACGTGAATGTACAAGGTATTCAGGTGTGGCATTTGAGAGAAGTGGTCAACACCACCTACAACCTGTGGGATTACGGCTACGGCGCATTCTGGCCTGAACCAGGCTGGGGCGCACCTTACTACACTAATGCGGTTAGCCAGGTAACACCAGAACTGGTGAAATGATTTAGTTTAAAGATGCAGATATTTTTCAAATATCTGCATCTTTAGTATGAATATTTATATATAACTATAATTATAATATCCTCTCTATTTATTACCTTTGGCACCTGATTATAAAGTTAATGTCCGCAACAGGAGTCGGTTATGTTTCTTATAATTACCAGGGATACAATGTTTTTCACCGCCATGAAAAATATTTTAAGTAAGGGTAATGTCGTTCATATACAGAACGAAGAAGAGATCGACTTAACATTGCATCAGAATGCCTTAGTGATTATTGACACGTTAATGAATAATGTCTTTCATTCTTCAATACTCAACAAAATTGAACATCTGAAGCCTGTTCATGTCATTGTTTTCTCACCGTTTAATATTAAACGTTGTCTGGGAAAAGTCCCGGTAACCTTTGTCCAGAGAAATATTACGATTATTGACTTTGTCGCGCTGCTTAATGGCAGTTACTGTTCTGTGCCAGAAGCGGATGTGTCACTCTCATGCAAACAACATCAGGTTCTGACCTGCATTGCTAATCAAATGACGACGGAAGATATTCTGGGGAAATTAAAAATTTCGCTGAAAACATTCTATTGCCATAAACACAATATTATGATGATTCTTAACCTTAAGCGGATCAACGAACTGGTACGTCATCAACATATTGATTATCTGGTCTGAACTCGCCAGCTGATATTTATAAAGAGACCCGGCGACCGCCAGACCTCCGCACAATTACGCTTTACGCAGTAACACCTTCCTGCGTCAATGCCGCAATCTGTTTACGCCATTGCGCTTGCTCCTGTTCGCCTTCTGTACGTTGACCATAGAGCTGCGCAATCTGCGTACCATCATGGGCAAACAATTCCAGACTGGTCACATAACCGTCACTGGCGGGTTTACGAGTAACCCAGGTTTCAGCAATGCACTCCTCTAAAAGGTGAAGAGTAAACGTTGGGTTGAAAATATTCAGCCAGCCTTTCATCGGCACAACTTTTTCAACCACACCGGTGAAGATCTGTACGCAACCACGGTTGCCAACAAATACCATGATCTCATTAGCGTCTTGCTGGGCGGATTCCAGTATCTGCGCCAGCGCACTGTTGGGCACTTTGCAGGCCAAATCGTCTGCCACCAGATTAAACGCCTGCTGACGAGTCAGGTTGTGGCGCTTGAGCAACGTAAAAAACTGATGAACGTCGGTCATCGCCCGCCACTCTTGCTCGACCACACTGGCATCTACGTCGGTTTGTGCGGCAGTCGCATCAGCGGCTTTTAACTCAAGCTGCGTATTCTCTTCGACGATAAAACGCCCCAGAAGCTCGTTCCATGCCGCCATGTCAGTATTGTCGGTGGCATAAACTTTCAGTAACGCATCGCCCTGATGATCAAAGAACTGAATACTCTGGCGTTCGCCGCGAGCCGTGGTTTCTTTTATATGGAAAACACTGTCCCACTGATTGAGAAACAGTCGCAAATCCAGCGCGCGCGGGTTGAGTATTAATCCGGCATGACCGTTCAAATGCTGGTTCGTGAAAGCACCAATCTGCTCATGAACAGCATACTCGTTCCGGCAAATACATTTGGTTTCGCCAACGCTTTCCAGTGCCGCCAGAATTTCACGAATATTGCCACGCATCCGCCACGCATCGTGCGTGACACGGGCAAATGCCAGCTCTGCTTCGCTAATATTCATTAAACCTACGATGTCACGCGCGTACTTTCCGGGATTTTGTTCTTTTAACTCAAGCCAGCGTGTGTAGTGGTTCATTGTCTCTCTTCCTTCCAGATAAACGCCCCGAAATATCGGGGCAGATGATTACCATTGATAACTCACGAAAATTTTTCCGTTACGACCATCCTGCGGGATACCCTGCGGCGACCAGTACTCTTTATCGAAGGCGTTGCCCAGTACCAGAGTGGTGGTCATGCCTTTGAGCGCCTGCTGTCCTTGATAACTAACGTAGAAATCATTCACGCCGTAGCCCGGTTGTTTACTGTAACTGCTGCTGACATGTGTTGAGCGATCGGCAAACGTACCGACCCAACCGACAGAGAAGCCGCTGTGGGCAATGGGAATATTCAGGGTGCTGGTAACAGTATCCGGGTTAATGCTGGAGATATATTCACCGGTATCAGTGTCTTTGCCACGGGTACGGTTATAGGCCACATCAAGGCTAAACAAATCAGTGGTATATTTCGTCATCACATCCCAACCCCAGATTTTGGCGTTCGGGACGTTATACGACATGGTCGTCGCCGCTGCGAAATCGACGGTGGTGGAGATGTAGTCCTTCGCTTTGGTATCAAAGTAGCTGGCTTTAAATTCCAGGGCATCATTGGACAACATCAGGTCATCAAAACGCAGCCCAAAGCCGTACTCCTGAGTTTCGTTGGTTTCCGGACGCAAATTCGGGTTCGGCACCCAATAGTTGGTATAGAAGCGACCAATCGAGAAGTGCTTAGAATCGTTATACATTTCGCCCATCGTCGGGGCGCGGAATGCCTGCGCATACGAGCCAAATAACATTAGCCAGTTGGTCGGGTTGATAGTCATACCTGCACGAGACGACCATTTGTCGGCATCCACATCTTTGTAGCCGTCGCTGCTACCGCGATAGCTGTCATAGCGGGTTCCGCCAAGCAAGGTAATCGGCAGATCGCGTAAGGTTATCTCATCTTGCAGCCAGCCAGAGCTGAAATCGATTTTCGCTTGCGGGAAGCCCGTCGTCGCACCGCCAGGATGTTGTTCCTGACGATAATACTCACCGCCATATGTCAGCAGATGAGAGGCAAAACTGTCGGCAAACAGAGTGGAACGGTTCTCCAGTTTGGCACCTTTTGTTGTCTGTTCACGATACTCGCCGGAACTCCCCGTGTTCTGCGCATTAATACGAACTTCCGACCAGTAAACTTTTGCATCGGCATTTAACCAGTCGTTGCCCAACGGAGCGAGTTTATAAGCAAGCTGCGCATCACGTTGAATCGTTGAGCGATCAACCATCGGGTTGCTGCTATCAGAAGCCTCAACGGTCTGCGGATTTTTGGGTTCACGCGCGTCGTTATTGTAATAACGCACTAACCCGCTCAGAGACTGGGCAGAATCAATTTGCCAGGTTCCTTTCGCCAGCATGTTGTTGATAGCCTCGTCATTCGGCGCGGTTTCACCATTGCTCTGGCGTAAATCACCACGATCGCGACTGGACCAGGCCACAATACCATCCAGATTTTCAGTTCGCCCAAAAGCACTGGCGCCCAGCCCCAGGCTATGGTCTCCCGTGCCGCCAGTGCCAAAGACACGAAAACCACTGCTTTGTCCTTCCTGCAATAAATCTTTTGCATCGACCGTATCGTAGGAGATAACCCCTCCCAGCGCGCCACTGCCATACAGTAATGCCGAAGGCCCACGGACAATCTCAACACGTTTGATCAGCGCCGGATCGAGAAAAGTACCATTCAGGTGTCCGGTATCAGTTCCCTGACGAACACCATCGACAAGAACCAGCACGCCGCGATGATCATAGCCACGCATATTCACATCCTGACCATTTGTGCGTCCCGTACCATCAAGAGTAATCCCAGGAACATGGCGCAGCAGATCGGTGGCTGAAGTGGCCGTTTGGTTTTCAGGGGCGGAAGTGTCGATAACGCTGACCATCATTGGCGCTTCGAAGGAACTGCGGGCATTCCCCGTTGCAGTAACAGTCATGGTTTCAGTAGCAAAAGCAATCGTCGGCAAGCTGGCGGAAACAGCCAAAGCCAACAAACTCAAGCGCAACGAGGTAAATTGCGGACGTGACATAGCGATTCTCCATGAGGAAAATAAAAAATGCTGGCTGCCTGGGTAAAAACCGGGGTGGCTGGCGAAAATAAATTTATTTACGATTCAAGGCGATAGTATTAGCCAGGTGAGTTAATTGGCGTTTATATCCCGTGAAATTACCTGGTATTTCTGACAATTGCGCAAATACACGCCCTCTTTATCAGGTCTGGTGGTACACCACGTCTGGAGTGAAGAGTGCAGTGCGTTATCCCTTACAAAAGTTATAGTTTCATTATCCATATGATCATGTGTTGTTAAATACCAACTTGATAATGAGAATTATTATCGATCAATTTTTTATGATCAAGCTTTTTTTAACCGCTATTAACACACTAAACAGGGGGTTATAAAATCTGTTTATGTCTCATCAACCACAGCCTCCTTGTCACAATTCGCCCCACCGTGCCGTAACGAATCTTTGTCGTTAACTGCAATAATTTTTCTATTTTTTTGCCCTACAACCCGCGACATTGCTGGAGTTGCACCTTTTTCTCGCCCCGAAATTCAGCCGTTGCAAAGAACGTTAGCTGACGAATCATCTTGATAAAAATCAAAAATAAATACGCTTGTAACGCCTTGCGTATTGAATCGATGGTGGTATTTCATATATAACTCAAATGATAATCATGATCATTCTCAATTTGATAAGAGTTCTCATATGATGCCAAGGATCACCACCAGGCCGTGTCTTTTTTCCCCACTAACGTTATGTATTTCAGCCGTGGCCTCTGCCGCGAAGACCACGGTAAATCATATCCCCATGAAAAAACTGTTTACGGCAGTACTGGCTCTTAGCTGGGCTTTTAGCGCAACGGCGACCGAACGTATCGTGGTTGCTGGAGGGTCACTGACGGAACTGATCTACGCGATGGGTGCTGGCAACCGCGTGGTTGGTGTCGATGAAACGACATCTTATCCACCAGAAACCGCCAAACTGCCGCATATTGGCTACTGGAAGCAACTGAGCAGTGAAGGCATTTTGTCACTTCGCCCGGATAGCGTAATTACCTGGCAGGATGCCGGGCCGCAAATTGTGCTCGACCAGCTACGGGCGCAGAAGGTCAACGTCGTCACCCTACCGCGTGTGCCCGCCACCCTTGAGCAGATGTACGCCAACATTCGCCAACTGGCGAAAACGTTACAGGTTCCTGAACAAGGCGACGCGCTGGTGACACAGATCAACCAACGCCTGGAGCGGGTACAGCAAAGCGTGGCGGCCAAAAAAGCTCCAGTTAAAGCGATGTTTATTCTCTCCGCAGGCGGCAGTGCGCCACAGGTTGCCGGTAAAGGCAGCGTCGCAGACGCCATTCTGTCGCTTGCCGGTGCAGAAAACGTCGCTACCCACCAGCAGTACAAAAGCTACAGCGCGGAATCGCTGATTGCGGCTAACCCTGAAGTGATTGTCGTCACCTCACAAATGGTCGATGGCGATATTAATCGGCTGCGTTCTATTGCCGGAATTACCCACACCGCCGCCTGGAAGAACCAGCGCATTATCACCGTTGATCAAAACCTGATTCTGGGAATGGGCCCGCGTATTGCTGATGTCGTTGAATCTTTACACCAGCAGCTTTGGCCGCAATAAACGGATTTAAATCAGACGTATGAACATGAAAAATACCCTGGATCTCACGCCACATTTTGCTTTAGACGGAGACCAGCCATTTAAAGACAGGCGCGCCATGATGCCGTTTCGTGGGGCCATTCCGGTCGCCAAAGAACAACTGGCACAAACCTGGCAAGAGATGATTGGTCAAACGACTTCACCTCGTAAACGACTGGTTTATCTGCATATTCCTTTTTGCGCGACACACTGCACGTTTTGTGGTTTTTATCAGAATCGTTTTAACGAAGATGCGTGCGCTCGTTACACCGATGCCCTGATTCGAGAAATCGAGCTGGAGGCAGACAGCGTATTGCATCAGTCCGCACCCATCCACGCGGTCTATTTCGGTGGCGGCACACCTTCCGCGCTCTCGGCGCGCGATTTGTCCAGAATCATCACCACACTACGAGAGAAATTACCGCTGGCACCCGATTGTGAAATCACCATTGAAGGCCGGGTACTGAATTTTGATGCTGATCGAATCGATGCTTGCCTTGACGCAGGAGCAAATCGTTTCTCGATTGGTATTCAGTCATTTAACAGCAAAATCCGCAAGAAAATGGCACGCACCTCTGATGGTCCGACCGCCATTGCGTTTATGGAAAGCCTGGTCAAACGCGACCGGGCTGCGGTGGTGTGCGACCTGCTGTTCGGCCTGCCAGGTCAGGATGCGCAAACCTGGGGAGAAGATCTGGCTATTGCCCGCGATATCGGTCTCGATGGTGTCGATCTCTATGCGCTCAATGTCCTGCCCAACACGCCGCTGGGCAAAGCCGTGGAAAACGGGCGCACTACCGTGCCCTCTCCGGCAGAACGTCGCGATCTCTATCTGCAAGGGTGTGACTTCATGGACGATGCCGGTTGGCGCTGCATCAGTAACAGCCACTGGGGTCGCACCACACGCGAACGTAATCTCTATAACCTGCTGATTAAACAGGGTGCCGATTGTCTGGCCTTTGGTTCCGGTGCTGGCGGTTCGGTTAATGGTTACTCCTGGATGAACGAACGTAATCTTCAGACCTGGCATGAATCCGTCGCGGCAGGCAAAAAACCGCTGATGATGATCATGCGTAACGCCGAACGTAACGCGCAGTGGCGTCATACCTTGCAGTCGGGCATTGAAACGGCGCGTGTACCACTGGACGAACTTACGCCACATGCCGAAAAACTCGCGCCGTTACTGGCTCAGTGGCACCAAAAAGGCTTAAGCCGCGATGCTTCAACTTGCCTGCGGCTGACCAATGAAGGTCGTTTCTGGGCAAGCAATATTTTGCAGTCTCTTAATGAACTGATTCAGGTACTTAATGCGCCAGCGATTGCGCTTGGAAAACCATAACAGGAGTGATTTATGAGCCATGTCTCGTTACAGGAATTTTTGAAAACGGAGCCAGACGGTACGCTGGAAGCGATCGCCGAACAATACAACACCACACTGCTGGAGGTAGTGAAAAATCTGCCCTCTCCGACGGTCGTGTCAGGCGATAAATTCGATACTGTCTGGGATACCGTCTGCGAATGGGGCAACGTCACCACGCTGGTGCATACTGCCGATGTGATCCTTGAATTTAGCGGAGAACTGCCTTCGGGTTTCCATCGTCACGGCTATTTCAACCTACGCGGAAAGCACGGCATGTCCGGGCATATCAAAGCAGAAAACTGCACACATATTGCCTTAATCGAACGTAAATTCATGGGCATGGACACCGCCTCTATTCTCTTTTTCAATAAGGAAGGCAGCGCCATGCTGAAAATCTTCCTCGGCAGGGATGACCATCGTCAACTCCTGAGCGAACAAGTCAGCGCCTTCCATGCTCTGGCGGCATCTCTGAAGGAACATGCCTGATGACGCCGTGGCTACTCTTTGGCGCAGGCGGAAAGGGAGTTGGAGCCAGAACGCTTGCACTGGCGCTGGCGGAACAACGTCCGGTCGTTGCTGTCGTTCGCCGTACAGACGCTGCGGCTAAACTGGCACAACAAGGTGTGCAGGTTTTTACAGGCGACGCCTGTGATGCCAGCGTGGTCGCAGCGGCCTGCCGCGCGGCTGGCCCGGATGCGCTTGTAATCTCAACAATGGGTGGCGCACAGGATTATCTGGCGCACAGAACAGTGATTGATGAGGCCGAAAAGGCCGGTATCAAGCGCATGATTCTGGTGACCTCTTTGGGATGCGGCGATAGCTGGCCGTTTTTATCGGATCGCGCCAAAGCCGCGTTTGGTCAGGCGGTACGGGAAAAAACGCTGGCGGAAAGCTGGCTGCAAACCAGCCAACTGGATTACGCCATTCTCCGTCCAGGCGGTCTGCTTGATGGCGCAGCAACGGGTAAAGCGTTACGGATACAAAATCAGGAATGCCATGGTTTTGTCCGCCGTGCCGATGTCGCTGCACATATTGCTGAACTGGCCAGTCAGCCGACACTCAACAAGCAGATCTACAGTCTGATTGAACCAGATCTGAAACCAGCGTAATCCCCTCCCGGCGCGGAATATCCGCGCCGTAATGTCGTAATGGAGTTTTGCGTGCTCAAGGATTCATTTTCTTCCGCCAGTGTCTTTATGGGGCTATCACTATTATTGCTTGCTCTGGTGCTGTTCGGTGCCAGTCAGGGAGCGTTAAAGATCAGTTTTGATGCCCTTTTTGATGAGGAATACCGCGATATCTGGCTGAATATTCGCCTGCCTCGCGTTTTACTGGCAGTGCTGGTAGGCGCAGCGTTGGCAACCGCCGGGGTGATTATGCAGGGGCTTTTTCGCAACCCAATGGCTGACCCTGGATTACTTGGCGTCAGTAGCGGTTCTGCATTAATGGTTGGCGTTGCTATTGTGCTGCCCTTCTCCTTCCCAGTGGTGCTGGTGCTCTATGAGCAAATGGTGTTTGCCATCGCCGGCAGTTTAGTGGTCTGTACCGTCATTTTTCTCATCACACAGCGCCATCGCGATGGCAGCATGATGCAATTGTTACTAGCCGGGATCGCCATCAATGCCCTGTGCGGTGCGGCGATCGGCATACTGAGCTATATCGGCGATGAACAGCAGCTACGACAACTGACATTATGGATGATGGGTAATCTCGGTCAGGCGCAATGGCCGACGTTATTGGTCGCCAGTTCATTCATTCTGCCAGCCATTATGGCAACAACCTGTCTCGCCGGAACGCTAAATTTACTCCAGCTTGGTGATGAAGAAGCCCATTACCTCGGCGTCAACGTAAAGCGTAAACGCCAGCAATTACTGTTGATTAGCTCACTGCTGGTTGGCGCTGCCGTATCGGTAAGCGGCATTATCGGCTTTATTGGCCTGGTGATCCCGCATCTGATTCGCATGACGACCGGGGCAAATCACCGCTGGTTAATCCCTTGCTCTGCCCTCGCCGGCGCCTGTTTATTGCTGATGGCAGACACGCTTGCCCGTACGCTGGTACAGCCAGCAGAAATGCCCGTGGGATTATTAACCAGTCTGCTTGGCGGCCCTTATTTTATGTGGTTGATTCTGCGTAACCGGAGGATCACATGATCAGCGCCAAAAACCTGGTTTATAGCCTTCATGGACGGCGTCTGACTGATAATGTCTCGCTGACTTTTCCCGGCGGAGAAATTGTTGCCATTCTCGGCCCTAATGGCGCGGGAAAATCCACGCTGCTTCGCCAGCTAACCGGCTACCTTCAACCTGATAGCGGCGAATGCCGGTTGTTTAATAAGCCATTAAATGAATGGTCAATCACCGAACTGGCGAAACACCGGGCCGTGATGCGTCAAAATAGCCACATGGCATTTCCATTCAGCGTACAGGAAGTTATCCAGATGGGGCGGCATCCGCATCGTACCGGCCATCAGAGTGGTGAAACGGTGCAGATTATGGCGTTATGCGACTGTCAGGCACTCGCTAACCGCGACTACCGGCAATTATCCGGCGGTGAACAACAGCGTGTGCAATTGGCTCGCCTGCTGGTGCAACTCTGGGAACCTGTCCCCTCACCGAAATGGTTATTTCTTGATGAACCGACGTCGGCGCTGGATATTCACCATCAACAACATCTGTTTCGTTTATTACGCCAGTTAGTTCGCGAACGGCAATTTAACGTCTGCTGCGTATTGCACGATCTTAATCTTGCAGCCCGTTATGCTGACCGTGTTGTTTTGATGCAAAAAGGAAAGGTTGTCGCAAATGGCAAACCGCAGGACGTATTGACACAACAGGCGCTGACAATGCTCTATGGCGCGGATATTACCGTGTTAAAAGATCCTGCCAACCACTCACCACTGATCGTCCTCGATCATTAAAACCAACAGGAGTACCGCTCTGGTACTCCTGCCGAATAAATAACGATACAGATTAGCTAATTGAAACGCCTTTCACCCCTGCCATGCCTTTTAATAATCGCAACAGGTCTTCTATCGACGTCGTGGCATGAAGCTGGATATCAATGGAAACCACGTCATGATCTTCATTTTCCTGCAACGAAACTAAATCTGTTTTTATTTTCTGCTGCTTAAACCAGTCGAGCATTGATACCGTATTACCGTTCACTAACGTCAGCTGTAAATGGTAATTTTTGTTCATCAGGCGGAAGGTTAATTGATGGAAGACTTCCAGCACCAGCAAGGTCATCACGGAACCGTAAATCCCCAGTTCATACATGCCGCTACCAATCACCATACCAATGGCTGCCGTTACCCAAATATCCGCAGCGGTCGTTAAACCGACAATATTTTGATTGCGAACGAGGATGTTCCCCGCACCGATAAATCCGACGCCAGTGACGACCTGAGCGGCAATACGGCTGGGATCAAGCCCGACATGATCCAACGCCAGCACATCAGCAAAACCATATTTCGACACAATCATGAACAGCGCACTGCCCATGCCAATCAAGACATGAGTACGTAAACCAGCACCCTTGCCGCGTATTTGCCTTTCTATGCCAATAGCACCACAAACAATTGCGGCCAGGATCAAACGAATAATAAATTCGGTAGTCATATAAAAACGCAAAAAGGAGCAGCAAGATGGCTCGGCTTGCTACTCCTTTTTACTTTATTCCTGTTAATTCGGCAGGACATTTGCCAATTTATCTTTAAAGGTATACAAATTTTTCTGCGGATTTTTCTTACAATATTCAATCACTTTAGGAATCTGAGTCAGGTCGGTTTCATTTAAGGTTACAGTATCGCCACCTTTATAAACCGTTTCTTCATGCAGCATCCACCATGCAACAGGTGTCATCGCTTTCGGATTCAGGTCAATAAATTCCTGACAAGTCATATCTTTAGCCGATTCATTAGCTGCCAGTGCAGATTGCGCATTAACCAGTGACAGTGCCGCTACAGCGCCAACGAAAACAATGGCTTTACGTAGAGATGCAATATTCATTTTACAACCCATTCAATAAATAATTGATATATGAACAGGAGGATTACCTGCTTTATAAGCAAGATATTCCGGCCTGTTCAATATTTAAGGAAATACGATGTAACGCATTCCCGTAATTACATATCTTTCTTAATTTTGTCCCATTCGCCTTTAACTTTATCTTTAAAGCTGGCTTTTTTATCCTGGGTACAAGCCTGAACGATCGCAGGGGTTACGGTTGCAATACCCTGAACATCTAAAACCGCATCTTCCGGTTTGTCTTTATTATTCAGAGCTTCAGCAAAACCGACAGCAGTCGGCTGGAAGGATTCGTCTACAGCCAGGAAGTCTTCACAGGTCCAGGAGTTGACAGGTTTTTTATTGTCAGCTGCTTTTTGCGCATCTGCTGCATTGCTCACTACAGGTAGAAGAAGCAGCCCACCAAGAATAACGCCTAATACTTTTTTCATCGTAATATCCTCAACTATAAAGTGAAAGAGCCGTCACGAATCAATTTCGACATTGAGGTTATAACCTGGTTTTCTGGGTATGTCATGTTGAGACAAAATATCAAAATCAGATATTTTTATTCTAATACAACAAGTTACACGGTCATCAAGCACGGTAATTAGGAAATTTTTATTAAATCAACTGCATTCTCAGATGCATTTTTGGCATAGATTGATAGCAGGGGTTTTCCTTCTTAAATTTATAGGGTGGTTCTATGTTATATATAGATAAGGCAACAATTTTGAAGTTTGATCTGGATATGCTTAAGAAGCATCGCAGAGCGATCCAGTTTATTGCAGTACTGCTGTTCATCGTCGGTTTACTGTGTATCAGTTTCCCGTTTGTTTCTGGTGATATTCTAAGCACGGTAGTTGGCGTATTATTAATCTGCTCGGGCATTGCACTTATTGTTGGATTATTCAGCAACCGCAGTCATAATTTCTGGCCTGTATTATCGGGGTTCCTCGTGGCAGTAGCCTATTTATTGATCGGCTATTTCTTTATCCGCGCACCGGAGCTAGGGATTTTCGCTATTGCAGCGTTTATTGCGGGTCTGTTCTGCGTCGCAGGGGTTATTCGCCTGATGAGCTGGTATCGTCAGCGTTCAATGAAAGGTAGCTGGCTACAACTCGTTATTGGTGTGCTGGATATCGTCATTGCCTGGATATTCCTTGGCGCAACACCGATGGTTTCTGTGACATTGGTATCTACCCTGGTAGGGATCGAACTCATATTTAGCGCCGCCAGCCTGTTCAGTTTTGCTAGTTTGTTCGTTAAAAAATAATAACTAGCCGACGTATCTCCGCTCTATTTTTTAGCCTGCCTCATAGTCACGCACAATGATTATGAGGTGGCTAATACCCACACCACCGCATAGCTACTTTGATAAAACACGTACTATCGTTGAAATAAATCGCGCACAGCGATTAAATCAACTATCTGAAATTTTTGTATTTTTTATTTATTTCACGGCGAATTAGCCATTTCAAACATTATCATGGCTGATATTTTTCGTTGTCAGGTTTAATGTTTTAGAAGTGCTGTGAGAAAGTGAACTGAAGGTTCCATAAACATCGATGCTATAGGTAGATAAACAAATATTACAGAGTTTATTTTTTCACTATCAATGCACTAAAAGAAAGCTGGCAATCCAATTGCCAGCTTAAATAGAAACAAGGAGACTCAATATTTAAATCGGATTACGCTTTAACTTTAGTAATATTCTTCAGAGATCACAAATGGATTATTTATAACTTATTCTTGGGTAGAAGTCCGCAGCGTGTTAATGTTTTGTTTATTAATTACAAATCAATAACAACCAGGAATCTTACCTAGGATCAATATATGGACCAGATGATGGCTAAATCTGAAGTTTTGATTAGTGTTAATAGACGTATTAGTTCACGAAGGGCAAGGTTCTTATAGGCGTTTACTATATTGAACACCATATTCGGACATGGATGTAAATAATGAAAAGGACAGCATGTTCGAAACGATAACGGCTAAGGAGCAAGTTATGATTTTTCTCATGACGAAGGATTCTTTTCTTTTACAGGGCTTTTTGCAGTTGAAAGATAATCACGAAATGATAAAAATCAATTCCCTGTCAGAGCTCAAAAGCATAGGCAACAAACCATTCAAGGTGATCATTGATACCTATCATAATCATATCCTTGATGAAGAAGCTATTAAGTTTCTTGAGAAATTAGATGCCGAAAGAATCATTGTTCTGGCACCTTATCACATCAGTAAACTGAAAAGTCAGTCGCCTATTTATTTTATCAGCCGCAAAGAAAGTATTAAAAACCTGATTGATATTACTTATGGAAAACACTTACCCCATAAGAATTCTCAATTATGTTTCTCGCATAATCAATTCAAAATTATGCAACTGATTCTGAAAAACAAAAATGAAAGTAATATCACATCAACACTAAATATTTCGCAGCAAACGTTAAAGATCCAGAAATTCAATATCATGTACAAGCTGAAACTGAGACGTATGAGCGACATCGTGACTCTGGGAATTTCTTCTTATTTTTAATAAGGCGCCGAAGTGACCCAGCGATAATTGTTTGAAATTAATGGCTGGCATGACGAGGGATGCAAATGCTGACTCCATTACTCCCGGTGATAACCCAAGGAGAAGCGAAAACGAATTTATTCCCCTGGTTTGTGTATCCACCAGTAGAAACCTTCGTTGCCCGGATGCAGACAGAGACTGTCGGCAGAACGGCAACATTTTTTTTGCCATTAACATCACGATATTGGTCGCTCTGCCTACATGCTCTCTCACAGGCTTACAAGCTCATGACTTGCATTATGCCGCTGGTCTGTAAATCCCTCATACCTCTCCCCGCACGCAATTCAAAGAACCGTTATTTCTCACGAGTTTTCAGGGACTAAAATGAACAGAAAAAGAATACTGTTAATACCGTTGTTATTCTGCGGCTCGATACTCACCGCCTGCGATGACAAATCGACGGAAAATGCCGCCGCGATGACACCTGAAGTGGGTGTGGTGACACTCTCTCCCGGTTCGGTCAATGTGATGAGCGAACTGCCCGGCAGAACTGTTCCTTATGAAGTTGCTGAGATACGCCCCCAGGTAGGCGGCATTATCATTAAACGCAACTTTATCGAAGGCGATAAAGTTAACCAGGGCGACTCGCTGTATCAGATTGATCCTGCACCTTTACAGGCAGAGCTGAACTCCGCCAAAGGTTCGCTGGCGAAAGCTCTCTCCACCGCCAGCAATGCCCGCATCACCTTTAACCGCCAGGCATCGTTGCTGAAGACCAACTACGTTAGCCGTCAGGATTACGACACCGCGCGCACCCAACTGAATGAAGCAGAAGCCAACGTCACCGTCGCCAAAGCGGCTGTTGAGCAGGCGACGATCAATCTGCAATACGCAAATGTCACCTCGCCGATTACGGGCGTCAGCGGAAAATCGTCGGTGACCGTCGGCGCATTAGTTACCGCTAATCAAGCTGATTCCCTGGTTACCGTGCAGCGTCTTGACCCGATTTATGTCGATCTCACCCAGTCAGTGCAAGACTTTTTGCGCATGAAAGAGGAAGTCGCCAGTGGGCAGATCAAACAGGTTCAGGGCAGTACGCCTGTGCAGCTTAATCTGGAAAATGGCAAACGTTACAGCCAGACCGGCACGCTGAAATTTTCCGACCCGACGGTAGATGAAACCACGGGTTCCGTCACGTTGCGTGCGATTTTCCCCAATCCAAATGGTGACTTACTGCCAGGCATGTACGTCACAGCATTAGTGGATGAAGGTAGCCGCCAGAATGTGTTACTGGTGCCGCAGGAAGGTGTTACCCACAACGCTCAGGGTAAAGCGACGGCGCTCATTCTGGATAAAGACGATGTCGTGCAGTTACGTGAAATTGACGCGACCAAAGCTATCGGAAACCAGTGGGTTGTTACCTCTGGTTTGCAGGCTGGCGATCGGGTGATCGTTTCCGGTTTGCAACGCATACATCCGGGTATCAAGGCACGCGCAATTTCCTCCAGCCAGGAAAACGCCAGCACCGAATCGAAACAATAACGTTGCAGGCTTAAGGGGACTTTCATGGCTAACTATTTTATTGATCGCCCGGTTTTTGCCTGGGTACTTGCCATTATTTTGATGCTCGCAGGCGGTCTGGCGATCATGAACTTACCGGTTGCGCAGTATCCGCAGATTGCGCCGCCGACCATCACCGTCAGCGCCACCTATCCGGGCGCTGATGCGCAAACGGTAGAAGACTCAGTCACTCAGGTGATTGAGCAAAATATGAATGGGCTTGATGGCCTGATGTATATGTCATCAACCAGCGATGCAGCAGGTAATGCATCCATTACCCTGACCTTTGAGACGGGAACATCGCCCGATATCGCGCAGGTTCAGGTACAAAATAAACTGCAACTCGCCATGCCATCGCTCCCCGAAGCGGTACAGCAACAAGGAATTAGCGTCAATAAATCGAGCAGCAATATCCTGATGGTGGCGGCGTTTATCTCTGATAACGGCAGCCTCAACCAGTACGACATCGCGGACTATGTGGCTTCTAATATTAAAGATCCACTCAGCCGTACCGCAGGTGTCGGTAGCGTACAGCTCTTTGGTTCAGAGTACGCCATGCGTATCTGGCTGGACCCGCAAAAACTCAATAAATACAATCTCGTTCCTTCTGATGTTATTTCCCAAATCAAAGTACAAAACAACCAGATTTCCGGCGGTCAACTGGGGGGAATGCCACAGGCGGCAGACCAGCAACTGAATGCCTCAATCATTGTGCAGACGCGCCTACAAACGCCGGAAGAATTTGGCAAAATCCTGCTGAAAGTTCAGCAAGATGGTTCGCAAGTATTGCTGCGCGACGTTGCTCGCGTCGAGCTGGGGGCGGAAGATTATTCCACCGTGGCGCGCTATAACGGCAAACCTGCCGCCGGTATCGCCATCAAACTGGCTACCGGGGCAAACGCGCTCGATACCTCGCGGGCAGTAAAAGCAGAACTCAACCGCTTATCAGCCTATTTCCCCGCCAGCCTGAAGACGGTTTATCCTTACGACACTACGCCGTTTATCCAAATTTCAATTCAGGAAGTTTTCAAAACGCTGGTTGAGGCGATCATCCTCGTCTTCCTGGTCATGTATCTGTTTTTACAAAACATTCGCGCTACGATTATCCCGACTATCGCCGTGCCGGTGGTTATTCTCGGTACGTTCGCGATTTTGTCGGCGGTCGGTTTTACCATCAACACCCTCACCATGTTCGGGATGGTGTTAGCTATAGGGCTTCTGGTGGATGACGCCATCGTGGTGGTGGAAAACGTCGAGCGCGTGATAGCGGAAGATAAACTGCCGCCGCAGGAAGCGACGCATAAATCGATGGGGCAAATCCAGCGTGCGTTGGTCGGGATTGCCGTTGTTCTGTCCGCCGTGTTTATGCCAATGGCCTTTATGAGCGGCGCGACCGGGGAAATTTATCGCCAGTTCTCCATTACGCTGATTTCCTCCATGTTGCTTTCGGTGTTTGTGGCGATGAGCCTGACCCCGGCACTTTGCGCCACCATTCTGAAAGCCGCACCGGAAGGTGGTCACAAACCGAACGCCTTGTTCGAACGCTTCAACCATCTGTTTGAAAAATCGACTCAGCACTATACCGACAGCACCCGCTCACTGCTGCGTTGCACTGGTCGCTATATGGTGGTTTACCTACTGATTTGTGCCGGGATGGCGGTACTGTTCCTGCGGACACCGACCTCTTTCTTACCGGAAGAGGATCAGGGGGTCTTTATGACCACCGCGCAGTTACCGTCAGGTTCCACCATGGTTAACACCACGAAAGTGCTGCAACAGGTGACTGATTACTATCTGACCAAAGAGAAAAATAATGTCCAGTCGGTGTTTACCGTTGGCGGCTTTGGCTTCAGCGGTCAGGGGCAAAACAACGGTCTGGCGTTTATCAGCCTCAAGCCGTGGTCTGAACGCGTCGGCGAAGAAAACTCGGTGACCGCAATCATTCAGCGGGCAATGGTGGCTCTGAGCAGTATCAATAAAGCGATGATTTTCCCGTTCAACTTACCTGCGGTAGCGGAGCTGGGTACAGCATCAGGTTTTGATATGGAACTACTGGACAACGGCAACCTGGGGCACGAAAAGCTGACCCAGGCGAGAAACGAGTTGTTGTCGCTGGCAGCACAATCACCCGATCAGGTAACAGCGGTTCGCCCGAACGGCCTGGAAGATACGCCGATGTTCAAAGTGAACGTCAACGCCGCGAAAGCCGAAGCGATGGGCGTGGAACTGTCTGATATCAACCAGACCCTCTCTACCGCCTTCGGCAGTAGCTACGTCAACGACTTCCTCAATCAGGGGCGTGTGAAAAAAGTGTATGTCCAGGCTGGAACGCCCTTCCGTATGCTGCCAGACAACATCAACCAATGGTATGTACGCAACGCCTCTGGCACGATGGCTCCGCTTTCTGCATATTCTTCAACAGAATGGACCTACGGTTCGCCGCGACTGGAACGTTACAACGGCATTCCGTCGATGGAGATTTTAGGGGAAGCCGCTGCCGGGAAAAGTACCGGTGACGCGATGAAATTTATGGCGGATCTGGTTGCTAAACTTCCGGCGGGCGTCGGCTACTCCTGGACCGGGCTGTCATATCAGGAAGCGTTATCATCCAACCAGGCTCCCGCACTGTATGCCATTTCACTGGTCGTGGTGTTCCTCGCCCTCGCCGCGCTTTATGAAAGCTGGTCAATTCCGTTCTCGGTGATGTTAGTTGTACCGTTGGGTGTCATTGGTGCATTACTGGCAACTGACCTGCGCGGATTAAGCAATGACGTCTACTTCCAGGTCGGGTTGCTGACCACCATCGGGCTTTCCGCCAAGAACGCCATCCTGATCGTCGAATTTGCGGTTGAGATGATGCAGAAAGAAGGGAAGACGCCGGTAGAAGCGATTATCGAAGCGGCGCGGATGCGTTTACGCCCAATCCTCATGACCTCTCTGGCCTTTATTCTTGGCGTGCTGCCGCTGGTTATCAGTCATGGCGCAGGTTCCGGCGCACAAAACGCGGTAGGTACAGGCGTTATGGGGGGGATGTTTGCAGCAACTGTGCTGGCAATTTACTTCGTTCCCGTCTTTTTTGTCGTTGTGGAACATCTCTTTGCCCGCATTAAAAAAGTGTAACGTATGAATGAGAGTAAGGTTGAACATGAGCGTTCGGCCTTACTCTTTCCTCGCAACCACTCACTACTCAACAACCAGCTAATCGTGAGGAATACCAGACTTAACAAACAGCAGTGAAAGTAGAAACCACTCCAGCCATTGGTCATCAATTTGAACAGCACAATACAGACCAGCATTCCCGTAATTATATGAATTGTTAGCTTAATAATCCCAAACATGCTGCGTCTTTTCCTCCTGAAAATACTAATACCCGTTTGCGAACTGCCAAAGAGAACTTGCCGTTGGTTCCGGCAGAGATAATCAGGAAAGAGTTTTACATGCAGCGAGTGTGAGATCCTGACCAATACCCAAAATCAGGAGAAGGTTCCCGGCGAATGCTGTGCAAACTGATGTGGTGTGATACCATAATATTGTCGAAATGTATTTATAAAGTACGACGTACTGCTATACCCACATTTTTCAGCAATGGTATGTAGAGGAACTTGCCGTAACTCAAGTAGTCTTCTGGCCATCGACATCCTCGAGGCGAGTAATATTTTACTGAAGCAAGTATTTTCTTCCTGCAACTTTTTTTTGATTAAGCTCTCACTGGTATACATTGTTTCTGCGATATCACGCAGATACCAACGCCTGGCTATATCAAAGCTAATAATACGTTCAACTTTCCCCGAGACAGTGCTGATACTGTTAAAAAGTAAAGGTATAAGCTCTTTCTTATGAGAAAACATTGATAAGCAGGAAAGATAGAGCATATTGCTCAATATCGGAGAATTTACAGCGGATTTAGCAAAACTATCAAAAATCGCTATCACCAGAGGCATGGGCGGCTCTGGGTTAATTAATAAACGATTTTTGTTATGTAGCCCCAAATTATGTGGTGCCTGACGAATATTTTGTAAGTAATGACAAACCGTCAGCTCATCGATATCCAGACGTCGCGTATCATGTGAACAAAACGAAAAATCGTCTGCCAAATTTTTCTCGAGTAGTAGAATACTCTCTTTGTTCAACGATATTTTTTGCTGTTCATGATAAATATCGAACGAACGGCAGGCGAGGATCACCGAGCAAACATGAGCCATGACTATCCCTTATATTCCATTACTGCGATTATTTCAATTTCAGTATACTGATGAAATGATGCCTGACTGTTCCTCAGGGCTAAAACTGCCATATTTAGTAGGATCATAATTTACCTATTACGCAAATTTGCATAACAGTTAATTGGAAGTAAGTAAATACAATAAAACTATATTTTTAAAAATCGTATAGCCTATGTTTATAAAAATTTGGCTGATCTTATCTCCAGCAAACGTTATATTTAACTTACTGAGAGCACAAAAGTTTCCCGTGCCAACAGGGAGTGTTATAACGGTTTATTAGTCTGGAGACGGCAGACTATCCTCTTCCCGGTTCCCTATGCCGGGTTTTTTTTATGTTCGGGCAGACTTTGTAATCTTATTCTTACAGCCGAACTATAAAATTTTCCTCTGTAACAAGCCTTGTCATTGAGTCGCCATTGAACCTTCCTTGTGCTATTTGTTCCTGATACTCTGTGGGTGTCATCCCATAATAATTTCGAAAAACGTAAATAAAATATGACATGCTGTTATAGCCACAGGACATTGCTACACGTTTTATTGGAATACCAGGCATTACAACAAGTTGTAATGCACGCTGCATTCTACATTCGGTGAGCAGTTGTGAATAAGACGTATCTTCTTCACGCAATTTTTTCTTTAACAGACTCTGACTCATCAGTAACTCGTTGGCGATCTGTGATAATGTCCATTGATGAGCGATATTATTGTTGATAACTGTACAAACTCGCGTGCGCATATTGGGATGTAATATGTTCACAAGTAGCGGTATAAACTGCTCATCCTCAAGAAAAACTGACAATAATGCAAATATTAATGCTCTTTTGCGCAATACCTCACCATAGCGGAGATTATGTTGCTGCGAGAGTTGTGCAACTTCCTGAAAAACTGGAATTTCTTTGGCGCAGTGGTGAATAATTAACGAAGGTGCTTTTTTATGAGTATGGAAAATTAATGCCTCCTCCTTGAGCATCTGGAGAAATAATGAAAGCGTTTCCTTCGTGACAAATACCAAATTTTCTAAGGAGTTAGAAACTAAAACCTGACTTGCATCCGCGCAGACCAAATCACCGCCATTCAAATAGCGATATTCACCATTAGCCACGGTGAGAATATATTTATGTGTTGCGTACGCAATGAGACAAGTGCCATGTTGTGATTGCATAGTTGACTTAATATAACATAAACATATTACTGTTTATTAATGTAGCACGCATTATATCTAAGTCAAATTTACTGGCGTATAAATTTAAACGAAGCGGTAAGAAAAAGGATAATGAGTGGAATAAATTGCGCAGTATTATGGTATTTATAATACAAAAATGCATAGATAAAAATGCAAGATAATGAATACCAGGCGAATAATACCTTAAGGTGATATTTCACTTATACCATTATAATTTATAAACATTCATACTTTATACAACTTAATAACAATATGAATATAAACCAATATTTCCGGGTTATTTTCTGGGCGAACTCTCAGCCCCGACTTGCCAGCCGGGGCTGAGGTCCCTTATAGCATCCTGTTATCAGGTATGTTTAAAGCTATTTTGATGAGCAATACCCTGCAATTTCGGGTGATCGCTGAGATATTTCAGGGAGGCTTTGT
>NZ_JABWMT020000059.1:0-7874 GCF_013368915.2 Escherichia sp. 93.1518 | reverse complement strand
TGCTGCTGTTCGGATCCAGCGCGAGGGCTTTTTCCAGATTCGCCACCGCATTAGCGCGATCGCCATTCTGGGAATACGCCTGCCCCAGCGCCCCAAATATGGCACCAGAGTCAGGGTTATCAATATTAAGTATGTTCAACTGACGAATCGCTTCGTTGCGACGGGAGGCAATTTGCGTCATTGCCCCCCAGTATTCCAGCGCCATTTCGATATCTGGCGGTGCCCCGTTAAATAGCTTGTCGTAACTGTCGATAGCCTCTTTATGTCGCCCGGAGATAGCTTGTAAGCGTGCCATTTGCAGTGCCTGACGCCCCTCAGGCGAAGAAAGTCGCATGGCCGTGCGCGATGCTTTATATATTTTTGAATCAGGGGCGAGCAGGGAAAGTCTGGCAAGTTGTTTTTGCGCGCCTTCAATATCCCCCTTACGCATCAGATAGCGAAAACGCGCCGCAACGACATCTGGATTATCAGGTTCCGCCAATTCAAGGCGATAAAGCGACTGTTCGACCAGATCTTCACGGTGAATGTCTTCGCCCAACCGAATCTGCGCCATTAACAGCTTATGTGCAGTTGGTGTGGCTTTCGCCATCGACATTACCGCCAAACCAAGGGATATTGTGAGTAAATTTAAGGTGAATTTGTACATGCCTGCCTCAATCAGGTGTTAACTCACTTTTTATTAAAAACTGAACGGGCGCAGCTCCCTGCCTGTATAAAGTCAGGACAGAATGGAGCCGCAAAATAGAAATGACGATGAATTACTGTTGATGAGGGTTCAAACGACGGCGACTAATGATACGTAGCAGACGCCATACTACCCACGCCAATAGCACCACACTGAGAGTTGCCAGCACTGCCAGTAGAATGGGGTGTCTGGCTAACACATATTGCACTCGTTCAATCCAGGGGAGATGCCCAACGTAATAAGTATCTCCAACTCGTAAACTATTGACGCCAGATTCACGAATAACCGCGACTGAACCAAAGATATTGCCGCGTTTTGTACTATTAACTAATGCATTGTTAAGTAGCGCATCGCCGCGTGATCCCTCTGACATTAAAGCAATTACGCTACGTTGGGTATGATATGGAGACTGAAAACCAACTATCGCCGCCATTGGCAATGGAGAATTTATGGTTGTTTGTATTTCAGGTTTTTGATCGTCGTTATCTGTCATAATTTTGGCGTAATCAGAGTGCCGTATTGGGCTTTTTACCCAACTTGTTGTTGCCTCAATGAGCAGATTAATTTGCTGATTGTCTGCAAATTCTTGCGGAAGTCTTCCTATTAACAGGATATCTGAATCCTTGCCCTGAACAGAACCTATATCATTAGTAATTGTCAGATTAATTGCCGGGAATCCAGTTTGAGCACCAATCAGTCCAAGGGTATTTAATAATGTTTCAACTTGCGTTGTGCCGGGATTTTCAGGCATAACCACAACCGTTTCTGATAGATCGGCCATGCGGCTAAATGGAAAGCCTGAGCTGGCAAAAGCGCGTAAATCTGGCATTGCGATAAAGTGATGGTACTTTGAAAAATCGATAGTGGAATCATCTGCAATAACCGCATGATTTTTTAGAGGCCGGGAAATAATACAGCTATCGGCATCAGAGCGCGGCATAGTATTAACGTACTCGAAATTAAATCGCAATTGATTAAGCGCCCCTAACGTCAGGGCAGGAATGTTAATTTCATTATTACCATCCAACAATTCTTGCAATAACGGTAAACGTAACAACAATCTATCGGTAGCAGATTTCGGACTTAGCCGGAAAGATTCAAGGTACTGGTTATTAAGACTGACATCCATGCGTGAACCACCTGTCGTTGGCGTGGTATAACGATAGTTAATCTTCATCTCACCCCCACGATTACGCAATAGAAAGAGATCAGGTGGCAAATTAAATGAAACATTAATTGCCGCAGACTCCAGGGCACTTGCCTGTAACTGCCCTTCATAATTTTTAAGCTCTGCGAAAGTTACAGGACGATCAGTGCGTACCCAGTTGGGCGCATCATAAGGTTTACGCGGCAGTAACGGCTTCACGTCATTTACGACCACGCTATCGCCGCGAAATAGTATATTTCCCTGTGCAAGACCTTTTGCCGCCTGTAATAAATCTTTATCATCGCGGCCAAAAAGCACCAGCAATTTGACAAAGGGATTTTGTGGATGACTGATCATTTTAATAACAGGCGCATTCACCAACGGATGCTCGCGCAGAAAGTCTGGGCGTCTATTGTTAGTGGCAAAGACTACTGCATTACTTTCCGGTAACTGGTTATAGAAAACCGGAAATCGGTGACCACGCCAGCCAGATTGCGAACCAAACCACGAAGCGACAATAGCTGATGCCTGCTGCAAACCAGTCCCAGGAGTACCGGCAAAAACCATCGGCAATGTATTAGGGCGGTTATCTCGCGGATCAAAGAACGGTACAGGAAGATATGAAAGATCATTTTTCAAATTGAGTCTCTGAACTACCAGTTCAAGTTCACTGGTACGTCCAATATCAAGCCACAAATTGCTGCTGGTCGGGTTTTCGCAGGCGCTCTGGTTGTGACTAATTAATTCGAGGCGCAAGCGATTAAAATCCGAAAAATACAATGGGTTAAGAGTTATTTCCGCCAGCGTTTTCTTTCCCAGTTGTTCTTTGGTAATCGGCAATACCCCCATCAACTCGTCATTAAGATAGACCTTAAGCTGTGACTGGACAGGGATCAGCGACGGTGATGGAGTGTATTCAAGTTTTAGTTTCGCTTCTGACACTATTTCATCGCTACGCATACCAAACTCAATTTGCCCCTGTGGGTTAACTCCATTCAGGACTATGTTTCCTGGCGTTGGTGCGATTTGTGTAAATGGGAGTTTAAAATGGCGAGATGGTTCTTTCGCATAAGCAGAGATATTTTCCTTCTGGATAGCGGGTAATACTCCTCCTGAGGAAGGCTTATGAATTACTGTAGCCGATGCTGTATTTGCCTGGTAAAAACATAATAACCCCAAGCCAATTATTGCAGCACTTAATCTCAAAAATTTTCTTTCCATTTTAAAAAATTCAACAACCATAATAAATACAAACAATATATTTAATTAGAAATTAGAACTAACTTTTGGAACTGCCTTTCAGTGTCCTGAGAATATAAAAAACCATATTGCAATAACCTTTCAGAGAAATAAAACATATTTCAATAAAACTCTTTAGAATATTGTCTCGTTTAATTTTATCATTCCACTCTTGCCATAGTGAATCACGAGAAAACGTTGCTCTTACATAATTAACATTTTGTTCATGGCTCATTGGCATAATCTTCAGACCAATTTTATTATTGTAGGCATGAACTATTTCTACCGGTATATCACACTTTTCGTTACTATCATCCAGATAAAGAGACAACCGCTGTGTTTTAACAATAGTTTTTACGTCGGAGATATTATCAAGGATAACGCCTAATCCTCCTTCGGAAAAATCAAGAACAGAACAAGGATAGTTCCGTCCATCTTTCAGTTGTAAAACGCCCTTGAAAGAAACATCAATACGGGGAGAAAAACGCACCTGCTTTTGTTCAATAGAAACAGCCAAAGTTGCGCCAATAATAATTATATTATAAAACAGCCAAATCAAACAAAACAAATTCAGGATGGCGATATGCCCTTGCAAACTATAAACATTAACAATACCTATTATCAGTCCAATTACATTTAAAATGGCAAAAATAAGATAGGGGTAGGAAATTCGCCAGTCAACAAACTTATTTTTTATCAGCCCTCCTTTGGCCGTAACGTTGAAACGCCCTTTTGCTGGCGCAAGTAAAGCTACAAGCGTTGGTAGCGTAATATACCAGGCCAGAACCATTTCATAAATCTCATTCCAGAATGAATGTCTGTATTTACCTTGTACTCTTGAATTAGTTAAAATAATAACAAATAGATAAGGTAAAACATAAGACATAATATCTGCAACTGATGCATCGATCAGGTTGACTGAAAAGAAAATAGGACATAAAGGTGCGAACAAGAAAATCAGTCGTGGCACACCTGATAAAAAATGCATCATGCTGCTGAGATAGCAAAGGCGCTGTGATAATGTCAGCCCCTTGCCCAATAATGGATTGTCAATACGCAAGATTTGAATCATGCCTCGAGCCCATCGAATCCGTTGCCCAATATGAGCAGACAATGTTTCTGTGGCTAGCCCGGCAGCCAGAGGATAGCGAAGATATGCAGAGCTATAACCTGCACGATGCAAGCGTAACGACGTATGCGCATCTTCAGTTACTGTTTCGACTGCAATGCCTCCAACCTCATCCAGAGCCGATCTACGGATGATTGCACATGAACCGCAAAAAAATGAAGCATTCCATGTATCCGTACCATTCTGGATTAACCCATAAAAGAGGTGTCCTTCATTTGGCTTTTGCCGAAACTGCCCCAAATTTCGCTCAAAAGGATCGGGGGAAAAAAAATGATGTGGTGTTTGCAACATCGATAATTTTTTATCGGCAATAAACCAGCCCATCGTTTTCTTTAAAAAAGATACCGACGGTATATGATCGCAATCGAAAATAGCAACAAATTCGCCATTAGCTATTTTAAGCGCATTATTTATATTTCCGGCCTTAGCATGTTCATGTGTTTCTCTTGCGACATAGTAAATTCCTGACTCGTTCGCGAATTTCCTGAACTCGTCCCTGGCGCCATCATCAAGGATCCAGATATGTAATTTATCCTTTGGCCAGTCTAAAGCCAACGCACCATAAACTGTATTCTTCACGACTGTAAAGGGTTCGTTATATGTGGGTATTAATATATCTACGATGGGCCATTCTTCTTTATTCTCTGGTAAGGGTATACTTTCTCTGTTCAGCGGGAAGCAAACCTGAAAGTAACCAAGTAATAAAACAAACCAGGCATACGTTTCAGCAGCTAATAACGTGACTGAAAATAAGCAGTCTGGAAATTCATTCAGGATGACTGAAGAAGAGTACCGCCACCATAGATATCGGGATGAGATGAGTATTCCAACACCCATTAAAATCAGGGTAATCATCCTTCCCTTGAACAAATTAAGGAAAATGACAGCGATGCAAATAATAATTGAAAATAATGTTTGTTGATAAAATCCAAGTGGCTGCTCAACAATTGATAAAAAAACAAAACATAGCAATATAGCAACAACCAAAAGGATTTTGTTTGACACTTCTTTATTTTTTAAGATCATTGCACTTAACGATTCATTAATACTATAACTTAAACAGTGTGAGTTTTATAAACATAGACGACCATTGCTATGCAAATTAAAATATCAACACCACGTTATCTGCGCTCGACCATTTTGCTTACTTTTGTATAACCGTTCATCTGCCAGCAATTTCAACCGTTCAATGTTATTCATGCACTCATCTGTACTGGCAACCCCTATGCTGCAACTACAATTTAACCCACCGATTGCGAAATGAACAACTCTGTGCAAAATTCTTGATAGTTTATTTTTATCCTTCTCATAATAAATAATAGCAAATTCATCACCGCCAAACCGGTATATTTCCCCTTCACGACGGGGTAACTCATCTTTAATAAGGTTAACAAGTTTGATGAGTACTTCATCACCAAACAGATGACCAAACTTATCATTAATGGTTTTAAATTTATCCACATCAAATAGACACAGGTAGCCAAAATTCTTGCTCAGCATCTTGATTTCCTTATCAAAACTCCGGCGACCAGAAGCCCGAGTTAATGCATCACAAGTGCCAAAGTCATATATCTCTCGAATTGCATTAATCTCTTCCGCATTAAAGAATAGATTTTCTCCACGTAAATCATATTGATGATTCGACAATATAGATTCTTTTTCCAATCTACCCTTATTTATAATATTCCGTAGTAATTTAATATAATTAATATACAGTATGATTGCAGATATTGCCGATGCAAAAACGAATAGCATACATATATAGAGATATTTACTTTTTTTATAGGCAACAATAAACATCATTTCTGGAAGGTAAGAATACGACAGAGTGATAGCTGACATCTCAAATACAGCATCATTTATCAAAAAATCATCACCTGCGATTTTCTTTTCATTATCATTAATATCATAAAATGAGATATAGATATCTTCTCGTTCCCCTGACTGATTTCTAATCAAAGATAAATAACGTTCAGGATCTACCACTGATATCAGACTTGTTCGTTTGGCAATGGGATGAGCATAATAAACATAGTACTTATCTTTTAAACCAATAACGCCTCTCTCAAATTCGTTCATTACCCGAATAGAGGAAAGTATGTCGCCACAAAAATCATCCCCTTTCGTTGTAACTTTGATACATTTACCATCGCTAATAATATAAGGACCGAGATCATACAAATATCCAGGATTTTCATAGCCAGCAAAGCCATTGCGTATTTTTTTCACCAATTCTTCTGGAGCAATATCTAGTTCATAAAATATATTATTAGATACTGAGCGGCGATACTCAGAAACATTAGCTATTGCAAGCCCACTATCTACAATAGATACCTTCACCGAATTAATGCGGCCCTTAACATAAATGGTGTATAAATAACAAGTTACTACAGCGACGAACAAAAAATACAAAAAACAGATTACTGCCGCCTTTTTCTTATACTTGAACATTGCTTTATTTTCTTTTTTTCGGTTTGCTGTCTATATGCCATTCTGAAAACGGTAACGGTTTCTGGTATAAGTATCCCTGAACATGAGAGAACCCTAATTTTTGCAATTCTCTGGCCTGACTTTCAGTTTCAACACCTTCTGCTATTACCGGCATATTTTCTTCACGAGCAAGACTGGATATAAAATACACAATTTTGTTAGTTTCATTGAAAATACCAGAGGTAAACTCTGAATCAATTTTAATACTATCAGGTCTTACTTTATAAAGTTTTTTCAGGTCAGCTAATCCACTACCGAAATCATCAAGAGAAATCTTGATACCGTTTTCTTTTAAAATTTTTATATTATTGTAAAAGCTATCATTTATATCTTTTACTGCTGACTCGGTGATCTCCAGACAGATTTGTTCAGCATTTACATCAAATGCATTAATTAAAGTAAGAACACGAGTGTGGAAGTCAAATTCATTTAATTGCCATGGAGAAACATTGATATGCAGGAGAAAATCATTAGCAACCTCATATTCACGACTAAAGACACCAAATTCGCTAATAGCCGTTTCGAGAACAAAATCACCCAGTTCTTTAATTAATCCTATTTCTTCAGCAACAGGTACAAAAATTGATGGCGGTATTGCCCCATTTTCGACGGATAACCAGCGGCATAACGCCTCAGCGCCTACAACCCTATTATTATCCATATCAACAATCGGTTGATATACTAAATAAACTTCACTACTCGAAATCGCTTTTTTTATATTTCCTGCCACCCAGACCTTCTGATCAAGTTCATGAACTTTGATGTCATCATAAAACATAAATTCAGATTCTTTATTTTCCCGCATAGCTGTTAATGCCAGTTTCAGCTTCCCTTCATAAATCGAAACATTTTCCCCTGAAAAAGTTTCACAAATGGCAATCTTATGAATATAAATATTTCTTATGCAAAATATATGTTCAGGGAAGTTTAAAACAGATAATCTTTCGATGAACTCTTCGCAGTGAGTGTGGCACAGCAACAAGTATGTTTCAGTTGAGACTTTTACGATATCACAATATTTTGAATATTTTTGTGATATCTTCGATTTTATATCATTAACAATTTCATAAAATTTCTGACTTCCATATATCGCCTCAACAAACTCTAATCCATAGATGCAAAGCATACCAACTGCCAAATAGGTTTTATTATTAGTTTCAATAACAGCCTTATTTATATAGAAG
>NZ_JABWMT020000058.1:0-8715 GCF_013368915.2 Escherichia sp. 93.1518 | reverse complement strand
ATAAGTAACTTATTAAATATACGGAAGCAGGTCTTTCAAAAGATACCCACCAGAACAACTCCCTTCCGTTTCCACTTCCAAAAACTGCCACCAGTCGCTATCATCCGCTCATTGCAATAAGTAAGTAACTACCTATCAGGTAAGCCACATGAGCCAAATCTTTTTTGATACCATTGACAACGACCAGTACGACTTCATGACAGAGTGGAATACCGCTGTTATGGACAAGTGGGTCGCTGAAAACATTGGTTTGTCGCGCTGCAAAGACGAGGCTGAACTCTTCGAGACGAAGTGGTTTGATTACCGCGACATGCATCCTCTCATGGCCACCTGCCTTTTTACGGAGGCGTACAAACGTCAGTACTCAAATATCATGCTGACGCACGGTCGCGAACACTTTGAAACAGCTCCGTTCACCACCGGGTTAAAACGCCTGCCTTATCAGGAGTTGTCGACTGCCAATAAAACGTCGCTATGGAAAGCACGCCAGTTTGCTGATCGCTATTGCTGTTCATACGACTACTTTATCTCCACGGTTCTTTCCGCAGCTGCACGGCGTCTGTGGGACAAGTTGCCGCGCCCACAGCATTTATGGCAGCCAGAACTGATTGAGATATTCGAAGAGAAATTAGCCAGACGCGCAACAACCCGTCTGGATGACTCTCTGGTTAGCTTTAAGCATATGGGAGACATGCAGTTCAACCCGATTCAGGAAAGCTATTTTGAGTGGATTCTGGAGCGTTTGCGCATCATCCCCCGCAGCAAGCGCATACGCGCAATTTTCTCTGCTATCTGGCTAATGGAAATCGTTCCAGAGCGCCTTATTTCCGCCCACTTTCCAGAAGAACTGGAAGAAGCACGGCGGTTTATTGATCCCCTATCTAATTAACTAACACTAGAAAACAATTTGTTAAAAAAACAAAGGAAAGCACATGACCGAACTTTGCCATACAGGACGCGGGCTGTCCGAAGAGTTTGATGAAGATTTCCAGAACAGACTGACGGCATATTTTTGTCGTGATCACGAGTTTCTTACTCGTGCGGGAGATCTGGTTGTGCCTTGCCAATTTGCCAATGCGGCCAATGCCATATTGGTTAATATGGTTTCGGGCTATTACCGTATGTACAAGAGCGCGCCTTCTTCATCTGCGATTCTGGATATGCTTAAGCGTGCGAAACGCGATAAGACCATCCGTGAGGAACTCTTCCCGGATGTTGTTGCTGCGTTTAAGCGCATCCTTGCAGAAAAATTGTCTGATACCTCGTACATGGTTGACCAGGTATCCACATTCGCAAAAAGTGTAGCGTTTGATGATGCTCTGATTAAAGCTGCTGAACTGAAAGAGAAGGGCGACTTTCAGGGGGCGATGGCAATCATGGCCAAGGTTCAGCAGATAGGCTCGAACGAAGCGACCGGAATCTATGACTACTACACCTCCGCAAGTGAGCGATTGAAAGCGCGTGAATATGAGGCTTCAGAGGAGTATGTGCCAAACAGCATTACAACTGGACTCCCTCTGCTTGATAGATTGCTGTACCAAAAAGGCTGGGCAAAGCGCGAAATGGTGCTCTTCATGGGTTTTGCTAAATCCGGTAAATCGACCGCAATGGGTGAGTTTTCCATAAACGCTACGCTTGCTGGCTACAATGTTGTGTATCTCTCGCTGGAGGTTCACACCACCATTTTGTCCGACCGTTTTGATGCAAGATTGTCGGAGACGGAAATGTCCAAGCTGGTGGAACGGCGCGATGAAGTTCATCGTAAGTTGGCAGAGTTGGGAGCCACGAAGGGGATTGGTAGTTTGTGGGTTGTTGAGCGTCCGTCAGGAAGTATGTCACCGGCAGATCTGGACCGTATGCTTAACAGCATGAAAGCCAATGGCATGGTGCCTGACATGGTTGTTGTCGACTACGCAGATTTGATGCGTGCCAGTTATGACCTTCGTGATGATCGCGCCAATATTCGTAGTATCTACACCGATTTACGTGCTCTTTATGACAAACATAACGTTGCTGGGATCACGGCATCGCAGACAAACCGTGAAGGTGGCGCGTCAGAAGTTGCCACAATGATGCACGCTGCCGACAACATCGAAAAAGTACGTATTGCTGACCTGGTAATAACGATCAACAAAACCGAAGAAGAAGAAGCGAAAGGAGAGGCTCGTCTCTACTTTGCTGGTTCGCGTAACCAGCAGGGAGGGATCAGCATTCGCGTTAAACAAAACCTCGAACAAATGCGCTTCATTGAGCGAATCTTAGACGTTACCTAAAAAATAAGCGTGGAGAACACCTCCACGCTTGATTCATTGGTGAAACAACTTTTCTTTTGCCAAACCACAAAAGAAAAACACATGAGCCTTTATGTTATATCAACATTTAGGTTGGTCACAATATTGCCTGTTAAAAGTGGAATTATCGTGAGCGAGCTGAAAGAGCTAATTACCGAATTAGATTTTGAACAATGGTTGGATACTGAAGGTATCGTTTATCGACGTGGAGGCGTGAGTGCTCGCGGTCGTGAAGTGAATATCAAGGAGTGTCCGGTATGCGGCAGCTCCAACTGGAAGGTATATTTCAATCTGACCAGTGGCGTCGGTAAATGCTTCGCTGGTGATCATCCCGAAGAGATTCAGTTCAATAAGCTGGTCTTCCTCAAGCACTACAGCGGCAAATCACGACGACAGTTCGAGGAATATGTGCAGAACGCTCTTCTTTCCCAGGGGTGGGCACCAAAGAAAGAAGAGATAGTGCTTGCAAGCACAGTCGAGTTAGAGGGACCACTTGCACTCCCTCGTCATTACGAACTTCCTATAGATAGCCGTCTTCCAGACTATCTGGTTGAACGAAACATATCGCCTGAAATGGCAAAGTATTTTGACCTACGATACTGCGTCGAAGGCAAGCACGCTTATGTTGACCCGTATACAGATCAGGTTAAAGGACAGATATTCGATATGCGAATACTGATACCGGTTTACGATCTGGATGGGGTAATGAAGACATTTCAGGGACGAGACATTACCGGTACAGCAGAACGCCGCTACCTCTTTCCTATGCAGCTTCCAGCTTCAGGTAAGTTTCTCTACAACGGCCATAATGCGGTCGGCAAACAGACTGTAGTTGTCTGTGAGGGGGCGTTCGATGTTATGGGGGTTAAACGAGCTATTTTTGATGAAGAAACATTACGTGATTACGTGGAACCGATAGGAACGTTCGGGATGCATCTATCTGGTAACACCACTCAGGATGCAGAAGATCAGTTAGGCGCGTTCCTGACGCTCAAGGCGCGTGGATTACGTAATGTGATCATGATGTGGGATAGTGAAAAGCAAGCTATACGCAACACTATGGCCGCGGCCAGGCGACTGACCAGTATCGGTCTTAATGTCAAAGTTGCGTGTTTGGGTGAGGAAGGACTCGACCCAGGCGGTGCAACGCCAGAACAAATTATCAAAGCCTATTATCGGGCAAAACCGTATACCAAACAGTTGGAGTTGCAAAGCAAGGTTTTGGGCATTAAGGCTCTATCGTAACAAACGCCGTTAAAATAAGTAGATGATTACTTATCTTTCTGTAAGAATACTTTCATCTGTTAGCTAGGAGTTGGTATGAAAGACGAAATTCAGAAATTAGCCTGCGACATCATTGATAAAACTGGTTTAGAAATCAGCGAGAGCAATCGACTAGACATCATTGAAAAAGCGGTAAAAACAGCAATGGATCATATCGCCACTCGTTTGGTTGAGATCCCGCTACCAGGGCTACCTTATCTGAAAGTTGAGTTACACGTATGGGGTGAACCTTCTTGTGCAGGGCGTTCTGCATTAGTTGTTTTTATTAGCAAAGAAAACCCGATCAGTCTTAAAGTGCAGGTTGGGGCATGGATGGATGGCAAAGTGATCTACACAAATACCGTTTTTTGTGCGTCAAATGACAGTATTATTGAAGAGGCTATTCAAGAATCACTTCTAACTATGCATAGCTTAGTTTTGCTGGAAGACAAGCAAAACTACGAAGAGTACTTACGGTCGATAAAAGGTGAGAGAACATTGTCACTTAAAGCCGATTTCGTTACCCCGACAAACCTGTTGGAAGTCTTGCTTAATAAAGGGGCTAATGATGCCGTAAATGTAATCAGAGAGAGTGAGTATGCGTCTCTTTGCGACATGTGCAAAAGCCAGTTGGATCTGGTGCATATCGTTATTGATGCTGGGAAGGCATGTGATGGCGTAATGGCGGAATTTGCTGGGAAGATGGTCAGGATTGCTAACGAATTACCGATGATAGAGCAAGAGGCTAAATCATACGCCACAAATCATGTCACAGAGCTTCTTGTCCCCTATCGCTTAGAAAGCAATCAGCGCAAGATGATTAGCTGGGGAAGTTGGTAATCTCTCCGCGCGTCGTTTTTTTACGCAAACAATGATAGGTAAGTACAAGATTATTTATGGCGATGGTTGTGAAAGCTGATTTGTCAAAAATCCCCTCTATTTCAGGAAATAATGGTTATTCACTTCGTTGTGAGGAAGTAAAGATAAACGGTGAGTCGGCATATTGCAGCTACTCCGTTTGCCAGCACACCATTCTTGCCTTCAAAGAAAACCGTCTTCCTCGAACTTCATTCCAGTCGTGCGCAACCGCTATCAAAGCAGGCAAATGCAAGGCGTTAAAAATGATGGTTGAAGAGATTCGTAAAGGAGAATCTCTGTATTTCGAAGATATGACCGCGCTCATTAAGGAGGTTGAAGAACGGAATAAACAAGCCAGAACTATAAAACGAAAACGTGACAGTGTAACGATTAATAGCATGGTTAAGAAGAGCGCCACATCACAAACAGCGATCACTGACGTGTATGCGGCGTTGCTTGAAGAAACAACAAAAGAAACACATGAGCAAATCGATCAACATATGGAGGCAAAACAACAATGAAAAAGTTGATCGCACTTAAGCATAAGCTGGACGAAATGAAAGCTATGGGAACCAATGCAAAAAAAGAGGCATTGGCCAACATGGATGACTTCGAGCAAAGCATGGTTTCATTGATGCTCAACCCTTTCATCCGTTTTGGGGTAAAGAAATACAAAGTGGCAGAGCCGCTTAGTGAGTCCGTCCCTAGTGACGAAAAAGCCATTGATATACTGAATAAGCTGGCCTCTCGCGAGCTAACGGGGAACGCAGCAATAGCTGCTGTTGAATCTATCGTGGCGTCAATGTGCGCCGATGGGCAGGACGTGTTCCGTCGTTTCCTCTTAAAAGACCCGAAAGCGGGCGTTGGGATTAGCCTATGCAACAAGGTTTTTGAAAATCCCATTCCGAAATTTGAGGTGCAGCTGGCGTCGCCGTATAAAGAAAAAGGCGACAAATACCCCTTCAAGCCAAATCCTAAAGCAAAATGGCCGATGATTGGCAGCCTTAAGCTCGATGGTTTGCGAGTAATTTGCGAGGTTATTGTTGACGAGGAAGAGGTTAACTTCCTTTCTCGTACTGGTAATCCAATCACCTCTCTCGATCACCTAAAGCCAGCCATGCTCGAATTAGGCAAACTTTCAGGCCACAAACACATCTTCTTCGATGGTGAAGGAACTGCCGGTTCATTTAACCAGTCCGTATCTGCATTGCGCAAAAAGAACGTGCAGGCAATTGGCGCTATTTATCATGTTTTCGACTTCTTCCTACCGGAATGGCGAGCACAGGCTAGATCCAAAGAGTATGCAAAGACAGGTATGAAGCTGAAAGAGCGCCTGGCTATGCTGGTGGCGTTGTTCAAAAACGATCGCAGTGAAGGCTACACACAAGATATTCACCTGCATCCGTTCTATATCATCCATAGCCACGAAGACTTCATCGAACGCTTCATGAAACGCCTGGACGATAACGAAGAAGGGGAGATGGGCAAAGATCCGAACTCTGTTTACGAGTTTAAACGTACCCGCAGCTGGTGGAAGTTAAAAGACGAAGATTCAGAAGATGGTGAAATTATCGACTTTGAGCCGGGCGACCCGGACTCTGGTTTTGCCAACACGCTTGGAAAAATTGTTATTCGCCTTGAAAACGGTGTGATTGTTCGTGCGAGCGGCATTAAGCATAAATATCTGGACGAGATCTGGAACAACAAAGAGAAGTACCGTGGTCGTATTGTCGAGGTTCATTGTCACGAGAAAACGCCGGATGGCAGCTTACGCCACCCACGACTGAAATGGCCGCGTTGCTTACGCGATACAGAAGATCGAATCGGAGATAAAGAATGATGCTCGGCTGGATGATTGCATTTTTAGCAGTTGGTTTTTTCATCGGTATTGTGGTGATGTCCAGTTGCATTAATGACTACATTAAAAACGGTGTTATAGAAAGACGCGGTCGCATTTATCGCATTGTAGAAATAACCAACACCGTGAAGGAGATTAAGGATGATCGTATTAAGTAAACGGGAGAAGGAAACGCTTCATGAAATCAGTAAGTGGCCGGAGTTCCCTGAGTACTGGAAGCCTAAAACGCGAGCTAAGTTAGAGCGTTTAGGGTTGGTTGCAAACGTTTCTGAAACGAAGTGTTCGGCCAACTACCAGTTAACTGATAAAGGGAAAGTATTGCTACAGCAATTAGTAGAATCAGGAGTGTTAAAATGATTCCATACATCTCATTAGCTTTTATGGGTGGCTTCCTTATCGGCTTCGGCATCTGTCGTGATTTAATTAAGCAGGAACTTAAAACCAAAACACTGTGCATCGGAAAGCGCGTGTATCGGGTAGTTCATGAAACAAAGGTTAGAAAATGAGCAAATTAACTTCTTTGGAATGGTGGTTGGCCACCTATTTCTTAGCGGCCGGAGTCGCATTCGCCTTTTACGTAGGTCAGTTAGTCGTAAAACTGCTGCTGATTAAATTTGCTAGTCATAAACGTATCGATGATGGTCTGTGGCGTCTTGGCACCCTGGTGGAAACTCGCTACGGGGAACTTAAGGAGAACGAAACCATTACTATCCAAGCGAAACGATTCACTGCCACCATTACAAGAACACCTAGCCGTAGAGTGGCCTTGATCAAAAAAGTCACAACCGAATAAAAATACAATGATAAGTATTTACTTACTTATCTTTTATGTATAAGATGACTTTGTTTTCGTTGAGACGCGACTGTTTGAACTTAAATACAAGTGCAAACGAAGAAGTCTATCTGGCAGTAGCCTAATAAGCCAAACACCAGCGAGGTCAGTTTCCAGCCTCGTTACCGAAATGGGACACACTGAGCGAGTGTGATTACAGAACGCAGGAGGGAACATGAGTGTTCCCTCCGATGAAGTAACAGAATGGGCGGTCGGTATATTTTCAACTCCATATGACTCCCGGATTCTTAGCCACTGACCGCCCATCCTGTTACGTCATTTTGTTCAATTATGTCGTTTATACTGGGTTAAAAAGCGGCGACGTAGCCCGGCTGGTATGGTTAGCCAGCACACAACGTTGAGGCCATTACATTTTTATCAATTCTAAGGTTCTATTCACAGAGATACCGGCGAGCGTTGATATGTAACATGTTGGGCAAACATTCAATCGGAGTAGTGGCCTCAACGTTGTGAAGACAGGATTGTTGTGTAGGTTTAACCACTGTTGCCATTGGTGCCTGTTTTCACAACAAATGATTCCATACATCACATTGTATAAATTACAAAGTAGGTGCTGTCCTCAGAAACAGATTTTGCCTTCTACTATTGAGCGAAGTCGAAAGCGTCTGGCACTAACGAAAAGTGCAAGTAGCGGTGCGTTTCCTGGCAGAAACTAAACCGTCGCGATTGGCACTGTTGAGTAATAAATACTGGCAGTGCTGAATTGATGGTGTAGCTCAGCGGTAGAGCAGTTGGCTGTTAACCAACTGGTCGGTGGTTCGAATCCACTCACCATCGCCAATGCCGGTTTAGCTCAGTTGGTAGAGCGCCTGCCTTGTAAGCAGGATGTCAGCGGTTCGAGTCCGTTAACCGGCACCAATACAACGATAAGATCATTACGGTTAATCGTCGTTCATGTGCACAATGACTGGTCGAAAGGTAGTGATCTTACCGTTGTGGTGGATTCGCAGACTGATGCGATAGCTTTCTTGGATGTTAGGGAAATGCGGCCGCAAATCTTCCCTTTCGCGAGCGGTGATCGTCCGTAGTCCTAATTGGCTGCACCGTATGCCGGAGATTCAGTACCGGCCACCACAACGGCCGGAGAGTAGGGAGCATGGTGCTCAAGCGGTCTTGAAAACCGTCCCATTGCGCAAGCGATGATGGTTCGATTCCATTACTCTCCGCCAGACACAGCGTTGAGCGGTTTGGCCTTTTAATCAACTCGATTAAGACTCCGCTAACATAAACCAGACCGCTCAACGCTGTGATAGACAATTACGGCAGACGTTCTTAACCATAGCTTGCTAACATCCTAGCAACACTTTTTTTCAGCGCAAAATTCAAAGGGGCTTCGGCCCCTTTTTTGAAAGCAATGGGCAAGTTCATGCCAAATTATCCAGATTTCTTTTCTTTTTTTCAATTATATTTCTCGCGCCAGAAAAAATTTTACTCAAAATAATTGATTTGCTTGCTCTATTATTAAGATGTAACAACGCGCTATAAAATACATAGTTATCTATTTTACTATTTAAAGTATTCCCAAGCTTCCCGTTATATGTGCTATTAATAGTATTAAAATATACATGTTCAGGACCAATATTACAAATACC
>NZ_JABWMT020000057.1:0-11215 GCF_013368915.2 Escherichia sp. 93.1518 | reverse complement strand
CTATCACCACAATAGACCACATATCAAAACATTACAAAATATCTTAACTATGAAAAAAAATGTTTTTATAATATTTCTAAGCATTCTCTGTACAGGAGCCGTTGTGGAGCATCCTCACTTAGACAGTAGTGTCCCAATAAACGAAATAATCAATTGCCTTTCCAGGTCCATCCATGAAAGTGGTTATATAATGGATCTCAATGGCACCAGGCTGCCTATTAATGCAAAAGAATTCGCAACATACAAAATGTCAAACTTCTCTGGTTCATTCTGGATCGAATATTCAACAGAAGGAAGACCAATAAGGGAGACTGGTATAAAAGATGCTACACAGGAGAGTTATAATGTTCTGAATGATGCATTGCGACTATGTAGTGAGACCCTGACAAGATATTGACGTTCACAATCAATGTGTTTACAGACCACACTATATATATCAACTAGTCAGTTTTCCGAAATTGCTGAGCATAAATCAAGGCTGAACATTTCATCTCCGACAGTCCGCTGGCGAAGATTTTTTCGGATTTACCTGTGAATTATCGATGCAAAAAACTGTATATCTGCGGGTTTGTATTAATATCCTAACACAGACATAAAAAGTCTATCATTGCGCTTAACTTATCACAGATACGGGAAAAGCGAGCTAAAGAAAAAGCGACAACGAATTGAAATGGAAAACGAAATATTTAAAAAGGCTACCGTGCTCTTGATGCGGCTCCCTTGAACAGTTCTCGATAATCGGGAAACTCAGGGCGCGTTATCCTGTGGTCACTCTCTGCCACGTGTTCAGGGTTCATCGCAGTAGCTACAAATACTAACCAGACGGCAGACGTGCCGTATTACGCTGTCAGGTACTTGAGCTACATGCCATCAGCCACGGTTCGGCCGGAGAAAAAAGCATCGCCACAATGAGTAGAACTGCTATCTGCCCCACCAAACTATCAGGGGGTTTTGATAACCCTTAGCAAGCTAACAAAAAAACGGGCGTGTTATACGCCCGTTATAATATTTAACACATGTAGTGATTACATATTCTTGATGATCGCATCACCAAACTCTGAACATTTCAGCAGCTTAGCGCCTTCCATCAGACGTTCGAAGTCATAGGTTACGGTCTTCGCGTTGATTGCGCCTTCCATACCTTTAACAATCAGGTCAGCCGCTTCAGTCCAGCCCATATGGCGCAGCAGTATATAAAAACATTAAGTTCAATTCATTGATATTTAATGATAAAAATTATTTTATTGTCTTTTTATTAGCCAAAATCAACTTTATTCAACCGTTTGATTTCATTGACGTTCGTTTTTATTTTGGGGAAAGGTTTTATCTACCATTTATATCAAAATTACAAGCCTACATTTTATTAACATCTCAATACATGTGAGGCCTTGCAGACCTTTGTGAGGCCTTATGTGTCTCAGTTTTGTCCCTCTTTTTTGTACTAAAAAACATAGTAATTGAGGATAAACCTCATGCTATTTTCGCTTATATGCCTCTAAAGGCATGGCACTTAAATAGATAAAAGCACCACAAAATCATAAAAAAACCACACAGTAAAACCGCAATATGAAACAATAACAGATAATTAAACCAAAAACAGATAGCGCATTGTGATAATCATTCAATACTAAACAAAATATAAACAGTGGAGCAATATGTAATTGACTCATTAAGTTAGATATAAAAAATACATATTCAATCATTAAAACGATTGAATGGAGAACTTTTATGCGGGCGAAACTTCTGGGAATAGTCCTGACAACCCCTATTGCGATCAACTCTTTTGCTTCTACCGAGACTTTATCGTTTACTCCTGACAACATAAATGCGGACATTAGTCTTGGAACTCTGAGCGGAAAAACAAAAGAGCGTGTTTATCTAGCCGAAGAAGGAAGCCGAAAAGTCAGTCAACTTGACTGGAAATTCAATAACGCTGCAATTATTAAAGGTGCAATTAATTGGGATTTGATGCCTCAGATATCTATCGGGGCTGCTGGCTGGACAACACTCGGCAGCCGAGGTGGCAATATGGTCGATCAGGACTGGATGGATTCCAGTACCCCCGGAACCTGGACGGATGAAAGTAGACATCCTGATACACAACTCAATTATGCCAACGAATTTGATCTGAATATCAAAGGCTGGCTCCTCAACGAACCCAATTACCGCCTGGGACTCATGGCCGGATATCAGGAAAGCCGTTATAGCTTTACAGCCAGAGGTGGTTCCTATATCTACAGTTCTGAGGAGGGATTCAGAGATGATATCGGCTCCTTCCCGAATGGAGAAAGAGCAATCGGCTACAAACAACGTTTTAAAATGCCCTACATTGGCTTGACTGGAAGTTATCGTTATGAAGATTTTGAGCTAGGTGGCACATTTAAATACAGCGGCTGGGTGGAATCATCTGATAACGATGAACACTATGACCCGGGAAAAAGAATCACTTATCGCAGTAAGGTCAAAGACCAAAATTACTATTCTGTTGCAGTCAATGCAGGTTATTACGTCACACCTAACGCAAAAGTTTATGTTGAAGGCGCATGGAATCGGGTTACGAATAAAAAAGGTAATACTTCACTTTATGATCACAATAATAACACTTCAGACTACAGCAAAAATGGAGCAGGCATAGAAAACTATAACTTCATCACTACTGCTGGTCTTAAGTACACATTTTAAGAACGCCAACTAAAATTTCCCCGAGGTGAAAATCGCCCCGGGGAATAACTAGCCATTTCAATGTAACAATTAACCCTTAAAATAAACCCAGAAGGTTATTAACTAAATCACATAGAAAACCATCAATTATAGTGTGTATAAAATAGGCGACAGCAACCCAATTACAAATTAATGGTTCCAGAATATCACATCAAAAAACACGCTGTATAATATTATAATTAACATGTAGACAACTTGTAATAAATATTATCAGTCAATTGTTTTGTTTATTCCATCTGTGACGCCGATTATTTTCTCAAAATAATGAGATGGCGTGACACCATAATAATCTTTAAATGCACATATGAAATATGAAGTACTGTTATAGCCACATTTCTGGGCTACGACATTGATAGAATAAGAGTTTGAAGTTATGAGTTTTTTTGCATACCTCATCCTAGTATCTCTCAATATTTCAGTAAATGACGTTCCTTCATCCCTTAATCTTTTTTTTATTAAACTTTCACTCGTATAAATCAATTCCGCAATATCTTTTAAATGCCATTGCCGCTCAATATTAAAACTGATTATTCCAGTAATTTTACAGGTAAATGTATTTATATTTGTTAGTATAAATGAATTTACACTTTCGCGTTTTTTGAACATGGCAAGTAAGGATATACATAGTCTTTCTTTTAACCAAAGGGAGTGTGAGTCTGCTATTTTAATCCCTTCAAACAGAGAAAAAACAAGCGATAATGGAGGTTCCTCTTCAGCAATATAGCCATTCTTATCAAGAGTAAATTTGCCAGGCAACTCATTATTCACGTCGATAAAAAAGGATAAACATGTTTTCTTATCTATATCAACAATTCTTAGTTTAGAGGGGCATACTGGTAACTCTCTTCTAATTTTGTCGCTTACAATAAACAATGAATTTTTTTTGAACGAGATAACTCTCCTGTTTATAATTAAATCAAATGATTGACAGATGAAAACTACGGAGCAAACATAATCCATCTTGCACCTATCATAAAATTAAAACAAGTTGATAGTAGTCAAATAACAACCAATTAAATACACAATCATAATCAGGATGATGTGCATTTATATTTTTATACACAAAATTATAGTTTGCAAATTTTAATAAATTTCATTTAAGATTAAATTATTATATGTATATTGTTTTTTATTCTAACGTATTTCAAAGTTACATTTTTTTTCAACAATTACTATGCTTTTTATTAACATAAACTCACTACAACGCACCTGAAACCTCTTGCTATATATATGTCAACCGTTTGAATTTAAAATAAAAAGAGTATCATTTTTACTTGCATTTCTTATCAAGTCACATTCAACAACAGTAAAAAAACATTATTAGAACCATTCAATTAACAAAAAACCAACATCCAGCTTGCTTAATTTTTCTTTATTAAACGATATTGAAAATCAATTGATAAAATACATCTAAACAACCTTTTGGGGCGCAAAAGCATAACATCAAACAAACAAATAACACACCGAAAAAACTCACAATTAATAACCTATGATATACATACTGTTTATTATGGTTGAATAAGCCACTCGATATCTGGTGCTACGGAAGTGTCCACACGGTTTAGCAGCATCCGATACTTTTTCCAGGCTTCCAGCAACGGGGTTTCTTCCTCCGTTGCATATACAGCTCACCTTTTTTCACCCACGATTAACCAACAGCCAGACCAGCAGACACGCCACCACCGGCACAGCAAAATCCATCAGGCTTGCCACATCCCACACGCGCGGATCAAAACCGCCCCACCACGGCATGTTAATCCTCTTGCCATGCCCAAACATTTCAATCCAGCGATATTCTGCCTGGGTGTGTTCACGCGCAATGAAGAACGTACAACCGGCTATCGCCCCGTAAGCCCAGTTCCCGGTAAAAAGACCAATCAGTAGCTGCGCAGCCACAGCACAAAGTGCATGAAGAAAAGGTGTTATATCCATTACTCCTCCTTTATCCGATATCGCTTCGGGAAGTTGATAACAACTTCAATTCTGACTCAAGTTCATCAACTCTTTCAGTCAGTTTCTGGATATGGTGAATCAGTGGAACAACCAGACGTTCGTACATTACACCTTCGGCAACAAGGCCATTGCTGGAAATAGCTTCAGGAGCATCACTCTCGTTAGCTGGTCGCCAGTGTACAAACTGAGGGGCAATTTCTCCTACTTCCTCGGCAATCAATCCGTAGAATCCCCAGTCACGCCTGTCATTTTCGCATTGCGACCTGTACCACACAGGGCGCATCCTGAAAATGAGATCGGCGTGCTCTGAATCTATCGTCTCTACTGAATGTTTATAGCGGATAGACGATGTTGACCGCAGAACAGACGAAATTGCGGGGTCAGGATTAAGATAAAGGTTTGCCGCAGCTGTAGTCGTGGCCAAATTCCATAAATAAAACGCTTCACGACCTGTCAGTGGATAAAAATCTCCACCATAACGACCGCTTTCCAGATCGTTCACTTCCACTTTGTTTTTCAGCTTATTATCCACTTCTGTTTTTGTGTATCTGGTACTGATATCCTGCTTTGCACTGTCCATATCAGTCTGAAGCGTTGATACTTTTCCGCTAATTGATGAAATATCTTCCTTAGCTTTACTGACATCCCCCTTTAGCTTGGTGATATCTCCTGGAATTACTGTCGATGTAGCCATTTCTCTACCTCACATCCAGCCACGAAGTTGATGCTCAACAACAACCGCGTATTTATCGAATATTGACGATTTTTTTGCATCATTAATGATGCGCACGTTTACAAAATATCCGTCTTCCTTAACACATACCGGCTCGCCATCTTCAGTAAGTTCTCCGGTTTCTTTGTACACGTTACCTATCACATCAATGAGAACATTGTTCTGCATTACCTCGTCATCTTCATAACCAATGCTATCCATAAAGGCCGAAAAGTCGGCCTTGTTTATGAATTTGAGGGTTAAGTCTCGCATTATATTCTTTCTCCCATTTGTGCATCTGTCAGTTCCTTATGCCAGATACGTAAATTGCGCACGTGTCCAAATAAATGCCTGTTACCTGATATTGATTGACCGCCTATATTTATTGGCCCTTCTGTATAACGTTGTCTTGTGTGTTGTGATACATCAACAGCGCCAAAGTTACCGTTTATAACAGCACGCAATTCTTTCTGCTCTGTAAACTTAAACCCAGCAATAAACCTGCGGGTTGTCCTGTTACAGTAGGCTTTATACTCGGTCTTTGTTCCTTTTCCGTTAGTTATAATTGAGCGCGCGCCTCCAGAGGTAAAACCAAAATACATATAACTTTCATCAGCAACATCCGTTGTTGCGCCAGTTATTGACACGTTAAGAAGCCTTGCTGAACCTTCACTGTTTGGCATTTTGTCCCAGTTGATATTAACTTCCATAAGAACGCTTAACGGAGGTGTTGACCAGTTCAGTCTTATTGGCATTATTACCACGTCACTAGCCCGTGTAACTGCCACATCTGATGTAACGATAAATGATGATGCACACGATCCTTTTTCAAATTGCGGCGTAGTAAACATTATCTGATCGCCTTTTTTGATCGCCCTTTTATCTGCTCCCATTTCAAAGCGCCCATACATGCTTTTTGCTTCTGGTGATTTATATGTAAATTCGACGCGTAACCATCCGTTAGCTTCTCTGTATATGACATGATTTACAGCATCCCCACCAGAAAAACCTAAAACATCACCAGTTTCGCAATCTATGTAGGAACCAGCTACCAGCGTGTTGCTTGTACCGTCATCGTTAACGAAAGATATTCTGGGTCTTAACGTTATAATACCTTCTCCATTTATCTTCTTAACCCTACAGGACAAAGTAACAGATTCATTTGCAGCAACATCAATAACCCTACTGTATCCAGTAGATATTATCGTCGCCCTTTCAGTAGTTGATGTTTCCTTTACATCGAACAAACCATATTTAAAACCATATTCATCAACCGATGTGGTTATTTCTATATTCTTGTCGTCATAATTCCATAATGAAGGATTGTTACTATTAGTAAATGTATTTGTCCTCTGACCTTCAATTAATAAACCTTCCTTTTCAAAGCGCGGCTCGTTAATTTCTGCAAAAGCAAATGAACCTGATTTGTTTATATACGTTGCAGAAGTGGAGCGAGTGAAAGATACAACCTTCTCTGATGGAAAAGTAATAACATCATCACCGATAGTTACTTTTTTATAACCAGGAGCGAAACCAGTAATCATTTCCAGTGAATCGTTAAACGGTATCCACACATCGGGAAGCGGCTGCAAAACTTGTTTATACGGCTCCGCAGCCTGGCTTGCATACTCTCTGGCTGCGTCTTCACTCGCTTTTGCAGCCGTCTGGCTTGCAGCTGATGCTTTCGCCGAGTTAGCCGCCGCAGTTTCGCTGGCTTTAGCATTTGTTTCGCTGGTCTTCGCTGCCGTCTGGCTGGACTTTGCGTTAGTCTCACTCGTTTTCGCTGCTTTCTGGCTGTTAGCCGCAGCAGTTGCTGATCCGGCTGCTGAAGTCGCAGAACCGGCTGCCGCGCTCTCACTTTCAGCTGCTGCAGCCTGGCTGTTTTTCGCCGCAGTTTCACTGGCTTTGGCATTCGTTTCGCTGGTTTTCGCTGCCGTCTGGCTGGACTTTGCGTTGGTTTCGCTCGTCTTTGCGGCTGTCTCGCTATTTTTCGCGTTGGTTTCTGATTTTTTGGCTGCTGTCGCGGAGTTTGCCGATGCAGTCTGCGAGGCCGCTGCCGCCTGTGCGCTGTTAGCTGCATTCGTTTCTGAGGTTTTCGCCGCGTTCTTCGATGATGCCGCAGCCGTTTCGGATTTCTTTGCCGCCGCTGCGCTCTGAGAGGCGGCTTCGGCGTTGCGTGCCGCTTCTTCCACCATTGCCTCAAAACGACGCAATGCCTCCGGCATGACATCATCTTCCGTCATGGCACCGAGAAAATCATTCAGCGTACCAGGTCTGGAACCTTCATAGACGGTAATGATCCCGGCATGTGAAGGCGGAAAACCTTCAACCAGCAGGGTGACGCTGTACTGACCATACTCAACATCCATGCTGTAACGCCCGGCTTCATCCGGATTTTCAGAGGCCACCGTGTTCACCAGTACCGTGGTGCTGTTACGCTTTGCCTTCAGTTGAATAGTGCAGTTCTGTATTGGTTTTCCCGCACCATCTTTCAGCACACCTGAGATTTTTACTGCTGCCATATCCACTCCACAAAAAAGCCCGCCTGAACCGGCGGGCTGTCATAACACTGTGTTACCTGGCTAATCAGAATTTATAACCGACACCCACGATAAAACCGTCAGTGCGCCAGTCGCCACTGCCGGAGCCTTCATAAGCAAGGTCAATGGCCACGGATTCGGTCGGGTTAAACTGCACGCCAGCCCCCCACGCCAGAGACGTGTTGCTGTGGCGACCGTCATCACTTCCGGTCAGCACATCGTGCGTTTTCCCCTTGTTATCTGTTACGCGGAGATAATCCCCGGAAAACGTCGAAACACGGCTGTAAGCCACACCCGCCATCGCATAAGCACTGAACCATTCATTCACGCGCACAGATGGCCCCGCCATCATGCTGAACCAGCGGTTACGCACTGAATCTTCATGCCAGCGGGTATCGCTGTAACGGGTAATCTGGCGATTCTTGTCTCCGGCATAGCTGAATGACGTCACCATCCCCAGCGTGTCCGTAAATTCATAACGGTATTTCACGTTAATGCCCTTCAGGTCATCGTTGCCGGGCATATCTGTATGGGAGTGAAGATACCCGGCGCTTAGTGTGGACTGATGCTCTGCTGCACTCGCTGGCGTACCAGCGGCGACCAGCCAGACTACTGCAGACAGAATAACAGCACATAATTTACGCATAATTACCTCTCGCTTTTCTGCAATAAAAAAGGCACCATTTCTGGCGCCCGTATTTGGGTTATAAAATTCAACTGATACTGATACCGGCTGTTGATTTCTTCATCACGACAACAAGAAGGTCGCTGATACTGGTCGTTGGCGTCCAGTTATTAGCACCATATGAAGAAACATTGAAAGTCAGGGTGACATGACCGTGTCCGGCAGGCATATCAATGACGGATGAAAATACCCTGCTGACATCCGTCGCGGGTTGCTGAAAGATTTCCTGTCCGTTCTTCAGCACCTGCAGCTTACAGGTTGAATACCAGTATGACTGTTGGTTGTTGCTGTTGAAGTTTTCATGCTTACCACCGCGAAACAGAACGGGTGGGATTACTATCTGACGGTCAAAATCCTGATCATCGTACACAGTGACCGTTATTGTACCGCTGGCATAACTGCCATTTCTCGGAAAGGCTTTTCCCACCGTTTTGACAATATCACCTTCAATCTGGTTGGCAGACAGTTTTCCCAGAATCCGACAGTTCTGGTTAATCGTGACATTATTGAGCGTCCCGGAGTTCGCATTCACGTTACCGCTGATATCGGCATTTTTCGCCGTCAGCCGCCCGTCCGGTGTCAGGGAAAATACCGGAGGATTGCCGCCGCTGGTAATGGTGGGAGCCGTCAGATACTTCAGGAACACTTCGTTCATGAATATCTGGTTGCCCTGCGCCACAAACATCGGCGTTTCATTCCCGTTTGCCGGGTCAATAAACGCGATACGGTTAGCGGCAACCAGGAACTGGCTCAGTTTGCCTTCCTCTGTATCCTCCATGCTGAGGCCAAGCCCCGCGACATAATGCCTGCCGTCTTCGGTCTGCTCAATTTTGACGCCCCACATGGCATTCCATTTATCGTTGGCGTCTTTCCACTCTTTCGAAAACTCCTCCAGTTTGCTGGCGTTATCCTCCGTCAGCTCGACTTTTTCCAGCAGCTCCTTGCCGAGATGGGATTCGGTTATCTGGCCTTTGAAAAAATCCAGGTAACCTTCCGCATCATCGCTCGCCCGACCGACAGCCTCCACGAATGCCGATTTGCCAACGGTGTTCACACTGCGAACGTAAAAATAATAATCATGACCCGGCTTAATATTGATACTGGCAGCTATCCAGTACAGCGCCGTGCCAAGATAGCTGGCTGTGGTTTCAACCTGCCTGATATCCGCAATCCGCTTTTCCGAGAACCAGAACTCAAACTGTACCGTCGGATCATAAACGGCAAGATGCGGCGTGGCGGTTATCTGAAAATAGCCCGGCGTCAGCTCAATCTGCGACGGTGCTGCCGGTGCGGCAATCCGGAACGATACCGACGCCGGATCGCCCTGCTGCCCCCAGGCATTTGCCGCCCGGACCGTCAGTCTGTAGTTTCCCAGCGCCAGTTGCCTGAAGCGGTATGTGGTTTCCGTCGTCCGGGCCGTGCTGACCAGCCGCTCACTGCCGTCATCCGCTGCCACGGTCAGGCGAAGCATAAAGCTCACCCCCTTCACCACCTTCGGCGTATCCCAGCGCGCCAGCACCTGGTATTCCCCGCTGTCTGCGGTGACTTCTGCGGTCAGGTGCTGCACTGCTGGCGGCGTGACACCGTTCACCGTTCCGCTCTGGTCGCCGTCAAAGTGCGCCCCGTTATCCACGATGGCTTCTTTCTCCGGCACATGCTGCACGGCAGTGATGGCATACGTGCCGTCATCGTTCTCACGGATACTCACACAGCGGAACAGGCGCTGGCGCAGCGTCGGCAGCTTCAGCCCCCATACGCTGTATTCGGCAACACCGTCAGGAACACGGCTCACTTTTACCTTCACGCCGTCGGTGACGGACTGAACCTCCACGCTGACCGGATTGCCACTTCCGTCAACCAGGCTTATCAGCGTGGTGCCGGAGGATGGCAGCGTGATTTCACGGTCGAGCGTCAGCGTCCGGGTCTGGCTGTTCACCGCCAGCACGCGACCACCGATGCTGATACCGGCATAGTCATCATCACAGATTTCAATGACATCGCCCGGTACATGGCGAAGCCCTTCGGCACCCACGCTGAAGTCCACGGTCTGCGTTTCCAGCAGTTCCGTTTTAATCAGCCACAGCCCGGCGCGGTGCGCCTGCCCCCGGCTGGTACAGCCAAAGGCATCCATCTTCGTGACGTTACGACCGTAACGGAGAATGGCCTGCGTATCTTCAACAAGCTCTGTCGCCGTCTCCCAGCCGTTATCCGGGTCAATCCAGTTCACCTCAACGGCATTATGGCGGTCCTTCAGGGCGCTGAAGCTGTAGCGGAACGGCGCGCCATCATCCGGCATCACCACATTACTGTGGTTATAGGTCCACACCTTATCCGACGGTCGGTCCTGCACGAACGTCAGCGTCTGCCCGTTCCATACCGGCATACAGCGCATCGCCGAACAGAAATCACTGAGCACATCCCACGCCTTACGCTGTGTGGTCAGGTAAGCGTTACAGGTGATGCGCGGCTCCGTGCCGCCAAAGCCGTCCGGCACTGACTGGTCGCAGTACTGGCCGATGACATACAGCGCCCATTTATCCACATCCGCCGCACCAAGACGTTTCCCCATGCCGTAGCGCGGATGGGTCAGCATATCCCACAGAC
>NZ_JABWMT020000056.1:0-11892 GCF_013368915.2 Escherichia sp. 93.1518 | reverse complement strand
CATGGCCTTCTGGCACGATTTAGCGGCTCCGGTCATTGCTGGCATTCTCGCCAGCCTGATCGTGAGCTGGCTGAATAAGCGGAAGTAACGTGTCGTGCGGGCGTCAGGCTGCCGTAATGGCAATTTGCGCCCGGACCAGGCCGCAGGGGTAAAACTCTGCGGCCTTTTTCGCGTTTACTGCGGGTATGGCACCCAATCGCCGCCGTTCAGGCGAACGTACGGTTTATCCTGATATTGAATCACCACCGCGTTTGAGTTCTCGGATACCGGTGCTGTTTGTGGCAATCCGCTGGTGAGTTTTTTCCAGTCAACATTGTCTTCGGTGAAAATTTTACCATCGAGAACGCGAACAACCAGATCAGAAATTGCCAAGAAACTGCTTGGTTGGTCGATGACAATCGGAGCCCCCTGATGTGGTGCCTTCATGCCGAAGAATTTCACGCCAACGGGGACATCAGTAATTGATGGACTAGGGATATCACGTAGGCCAGATACCTGCATTCTGTCGCCTTTCAGCGCGCCGCCGTGTTCTGGCACGACCACCACCATTACTTTACGGTCAGATTTCTCCAGCTCGGTAAAGAATGCATCCAGTTCATCAAAGAACTTCTGCGCCCGCGCTTTATAGTCCGCTGTTTTACTGACGCCAGGATAATGGTTGCCATCATGCAGAGGGAGCGTGTTGTAGAACGTGGCGCTACGGGAGTTTTTATCTTTTTCAGTAACTTCCAGCCAGCGGTTAAGTACGGCGGTATCGTCATAAACTGGCGAACCATCAAAGCCCAGCAAAATAACCGGTAGATTTGTTTGATCCATCAATTCTGTCTGCATACCGCCATTTTCGCGCACTTCTTTCAGGAAGCCGCCGAATTGACCGTTATGCCCCATCATCAGATGCTGGGTAAAGCCCAGTTTTGACAAGTTATCGAACAGATAGCAGTCATTATTGGCTGGTTGATACAGATTGGTGTGCGAAGTTTGCCCACAACTGGCGCGCAGCAGACGAATCGCCGCCGGGCCGCTGTATGAGGTCGCAGAGTTGAATTTCTTGAACTCTATATCGAAATGCGACCATAACGGATGCGACATTAACCCGGCAGCCTCAATGTCTGACCAGGAGAGTGAGCAGATGTTGATGACCAGCAATTCAAATGGCTGTGCATCTGCCGGAAGCGCGGATGGGAAGGTCGATTTACGTTTCGCTTCGGCGTTATAGAAATTATTCAGCCATGCATTAAGATTCGCCGTTGTCGGCGGCGCGGTTTGCGCAGGCATATCACCCACCACCGGCGTACCTCCTGCGGCTGCGACCGTTGCCGCTGCATTACCGCCCGTCGTTGTCACCGTCGTGGTCGGTTGACCGGCTGGCCACAGGGAGAAACTTGGTCCAGCCAGCGTAAGTACGTTCAACCATACCAGAATAGCGACGACAAATATGGTGATACGAATCCATTGTGACAGGAACAACCACGCCACTAACAATACAAAAATGGCTCCGATCATCTGCCAGTTAATAAAGCGAGTAACGAGGTCGATTAAATAATCGCTACTGAAACCAGCCACTTGCGAACCCTGACTCATGATACTTTCCGGGCCTGGCAGCCAGGTGTCGTGCCAGAACAATGCAAAACCGATTGGCAGGGCTATCCAGTGGCGTAGACGGTGCAGGCTATAGCGCGGAATAGGCATTAGCAGGAACGCGGCAAACACCAGGTTAAGCAGCGGATGGAAGTTAAGATATCCCGCCCATAACAGGCCAAATTTGACCAGAAAATATAAGTTCCAGCCAGAAAGGCCGCGCCAGTATTGCCAGAGGGAAGAAGGCATAGCGGTGTTTTGGGTAAATTGAGTCATTTTTTGATTGCCCTGGCTTTTTCCGCACGGCGTAATGTACCGGCCGGTTTTACATAACGAGGTTTAGCAAATAACAAACGCAAAGTGTCACGAATACGCCGCAGAGAATGCCGCGCCAGATAGCCCAGCGGGAAAAATATCAGTGCGCAAACGATAATAATTTCAATGATATCGCTGATGGTCATCATGATGAACGCTCCACAGCATCATCCAATAATCGCAGTGGTTCAGGTATGCGTCGCCAGTTGCGACCATCGTGTTCGGCATTGATGACTGGCGTGGAACCCTGCGTTAAAGGCAGCGGCATCCCCCATTGTTCCGGGGCGAGTAAACGCATTTGCACCAGCTCGGCGCTGATTTGGTCATCTTCAAACCAGACCATGCGGTTAGAGAAAATGTCGCCAGTAGGTAGTGGGAAAATATGATTCAATGCGGTATCCAGATCGTTAATCCGGCAGAAAGAGAGGAACAGCACCAGTCGATTGCCGCCAATCGTCATAATATCGCCGGTACGATTAGGGCGACACAGCGTCAGAGCTTGTTCAACGCGAATGCCAGGCACCGGGCGCAAAGCCACCAGAACGCCTTTCCCGTGAGCGGGTAACAGGGTGTTATTCATCATATTATTGACCGCGTCACAGAATACATCCCACTTCTGGAACCCCCGCAGTTTAATCGGCTGAGTCATCGACAACAGCGTGGTGATATCTTCCGGTACATAGCGGCTGAACTTCTGTCCCTGCACGCTTTCAATCATTGTCAGACAGCGAGAGAGCGGGGCGTTCCATGGAATAACCATATTTGCGCCGCAGGCCAACAGTAAACGTTCGTCGGTGGCGCGCAGGCTGGCAATATTTTCCCGCACGAGGATTTTCAACGCGCTACCACGCTGGCGACGCAATGTATGAATACTGCGGGCCAGCGGTTCAATTTGCCCATTTTGCTGCAAAGAGAACACGACCGTCGCGGCCTGAGAGGTACGCGCTTCATTGAACAGCGTTTCGTTATTGTCGAATAGCTTCCAGTGTTCCGATAGCGGTGGCGCGCCTTCCAGTACGGCAATATTACTGAGAATACGTTTTTCATCGCTGCGTGGTTGGATCTCCGCCTCTTCGCGCTGAACTAACGCCCAGACGCCATTTTGATGCTGGACGGTCAGTTGCTGACGGGCGCTGACGCCTTTTTCGTTACACCAAAAAGCAATATCCAGCAGATGCTGATCGCCCTGAAAACGCAAACTGGCAAGTCCAAAAAGCGAACGATACTCCTCCAGTAACAATGAAAATTGTTTATCGTTATTATTTCCGGGATTAATTACCAGCAGTGAACAATGGTTTAGCCTGCACCATTTATTCATTTTTTCCAGCCATAGGCGAAGGCGCTCGGCAGGAATGTTTTGCCATGCGTTATTTGCGCAAACAAGAATGAACAGGTAATTATTGGGAACAACTGAACATTGTAAATCACGGGGCAAATAGTATAGACCTTTTTCATGATTTAGCATTGAAAATAATTTTATTTTTTCTGGTCCTTGAGAATCATCTAATTTGAAAATTTTCTCGGGATCGCTATCCATGCTAATGACCGCGACTTGCACGGTTTCAGCTTGAGAAGCCATCGTTTGATTCACCAGGCTAATAGCATCTTCTTGACGATCGACGTTAAACCACCAGACGCCGCCTGCTGGCATATGTCGCAGCTCATCCCATAAGGATGAGATACCGATAGAGAATACGGGGTCCACAGTGTCCCTCAAGTCGCCATTTTGTCTGATTATCAGTTTATTAGCGAAAGCTAAGAAATAAACCTACCATTGAAATTAAAACTTATCAGATTTAGCATGTGAATCAATTTAACAGGCCAGAAACCTTGTGATATCAGCCTTTTCGTTTTTTAGTTTTTCTGTTGCGTAACGGAAAGTCAAAAAATGAGCGGGTTTCTGTGCTGCCATAAGCAATAAAGCGGCGAAATTGTCTTGCTGTGTAATATGTTTATTTTATAGGGATCAACCATAATGAATAACAACGAACCCGATATTCTGCCTGATCCCGCGATAGGCTATATCTTCCAGAATGATATTTTGGCGTTAAAACAGGCTTTTTCACTGCCTGATATTGATTATGCCGATATTTCCCAACGAGAGCAGTTGGCTGCGGCATTAAAACGTTGGCCGTTGCTGGCTGAGTTTGCGCAAAAAAAGTAGGGGTGTGGTGAATGGCCGTTCTGGGATTGCAGGGGATGCGGGGTGGCGTGGGGACGACAACGATTACCGCCGCGTTAGGCTGGTCATTGCAAATGTTGGGAGAAAATGTCCTGCTGGTGGATGCCTGCCCGGACAATTTGCTGCGCCTGTCATTCAACGTTGATTTTTCTCACCGCCAGGGCTGGGCAAGAGCCATGCTGGATGGCCAGGACTGGCGTGATGCCGGGCTACGCTATACCTCGCAGCTCGATCTGCTGCCCTTTGGTCAACTGACTCTCGAAGAACACGAAAATCCCCAGCACTGGCAAACACGGCTGGGCGAGATTTGTAGCGGTATTCAGCAACTAAAGACCAGCGGGCGTTATCAATGGATTTTGATCGATTTACCACGCGACGCCTCGCAGATAACGCATCAAATCATGAGCCTGTGCGATCACACCCTGGCAATCGTCAACGTGGATGCTAACTGTCATATTCGGCTGCATCAGCAGGCACTGCCCGCTGGCGCGCATATTTTGATTAATGATTTTCGTGTAGGCAGCCAGGTTCAGGACGATATTTATCAGCTATGGTTGCAAAGCCAGCGGCGCTTGTTGCCAATGTTGATCCATCGTGATGAAGCGATGGCTGAATGTCTGGCGGCGAAACAACCGTTGGGCGAATACCGTAGCGATGCGTTGGCGGCAGAAGAAATTCTGACGCTGGCGAACTGGTGTCTGTTGAACTATTCCGGGCTGAAAACGCCAGTCGGGAGCGCATCATGAGTATCCTGACCCGGTGGTTGCTTATCCCGCCGGTTAACGCACGTCTTATTGGGCGTTATCGGGAATATCGTCGTCATGGCGCGTCGCCTTTCAGCGCGACGCTCGGCTGTTTCTGGCTGATCCTTGCCTGGATTTTTATTCCGCTGGAGCACCCGCGCTGGCAGCGTATTCGTGCGCAACATAAAATCCTGTTCCCTCATATCAACGCCTCGCGCCCGCGTCCGTTGGATCCTGTGCGCTATGTCATCCAGACCTGCTGGTTGCTGATCAGTGCTTCGCGCAGAGAAACGCCGAAACCGCGCTGGCGGTCGTTTTCACGCTTGCAGAATATTCGTGGGCGTTATCATCAATGGATGGATGAATTGCCGGCTCGCTTCAGCCATAACACGCAACATCTTGATGAGAAAAAAGAGCTGGGACATCTGAGCGCCGGAGCGCGGCGTTTTATTCTTGGCATCATTGTGACATTCTCGCTGATTCTGGCGCTGATTTGCGTCACCCAGCCGTTTAACCCGCTGTCGCAGTTTATCTTCCTGATGTTGCTGTGGGGTGTGGCATTAATGGTACGGCGAATGCCGGGACGCTTCTCTGCACTGATGCTGATTGTGCTGTCGCTGACCGTCTCTTGCCGTTATATCTGGTGGCGCTACACCTCCACGCTGAACTGGGATGATCCGGTCAGTCTGGTGTGCGGTTTAATTCTGCTGTTCGCTGAAACTTACGCATGGATTGTGCTGGTGCTCGGCTACTTCCAGGTCGTATGGCCGTTGAATCGTCAGCCAGTGCCGTTGCCGAAAGATATGTCGCTGTGGCCGTCGGTGGATATTTTTGTGCCGACGTACAACGAAGATCTCAGCGTGGTGAAAAACACTATCTATGCCTCGCTGGGTATCGACTGGCCGAAAGATAAGCTAAATATCTGGATCCTCGATGACGGTGGCAGGGAGGAGTTTCGCCAGTTTGCACAAAACGTAGGGGTGAAATATATCGCCCGTACCACTCATGAACATGCGAAAGCGGGCAATATCAACAATGCGCTTAAATATGCCAAAGGCGAGTTTGTGTCGATTTTCGACTGCGACCACGTGCCAACGCGCTCGTTCCTGCAAATGACCATGGGTTGGTTCCTGAAAGAAAAACAACTGGCGATGATGCAGACGCCGCACCACTTCTTCTCGCCGGACCCGTTTGAACGCAACCTGGGGCGTTTTCGTAAAACGCCGAACGAAGGCACGCTGTTCTACGGTCTGGTGCAGGATGGCAACGATATGTGGGATGCCACTTTCTTCTGCGGTTCTTGTGCGGTGATCCGCCGTAAACCGCTGGATGAGATTGGCGGTATTGCCGTCGAAACGGTAACTGAAGATGCGCACACTTCTTTGCGTTTGCACCGTCGTGGCTACACCTCCGCGTATATGCGCATTCCGCAGGCGGCGGGGCTGGCGACCGAAAGTCTGTCAGCGCATATCGGTCAGCGTATTCGCTGGGCGCGCGGGATGGTGCAAATCTTCCGCCTTGATAACCCGCTCACCGGTAAAGGGCTGAAGTTCGCGCAACGGCTGTGCTACGTCAACGCCATGTTCCATTTCTTGTCGGGCATTCCACGGCTGATCTTCCTGACTGCGCCGCTGGCGTTCCTGCTGCTTCATGCCTATATCATCTACGCACCTGCGTTGATGATCGCCCTGTTTGTGCTGCCGCACATGATCCACGCCAGCCTGACTAACTCGAAGATTCAGGGCAAATATCGCCACTCATTCTGGAGTGAAATCTACGAAACAGTGCTGGCATGGTATATCGCACCACCGACGCTGGTGGCGCTGATTAACCCGCACAAAGGCAAATTTAACGTCACCGCCAAAGGTGGACTGGTGGAAGAAGAGTACGTCGACTGGGTGATCTCGAGACCGTACATCTTCCTCGTGCTGCTCAACCTGGTTGGTGTCGCTGTTGGCATCTGGCGTTACTTCTATGGTCCGCCAACCGAGATGCTCACCGTGGTCGTCAGTATGGTGTGGGTGTTCTACAACCTGATTATTCTCGGCGGCGCGGTAGCGGTATCGGTTGAAAGTAAACAGGTTCGTCGTTCGCATCGTGTTGAGATGACGATGCCAGCGGCAATTGCCCGCGAAGATGGTCACCTTTTCTCCTGCACGGTTCAGGACTTCTCCGACGGTGGACTGGGGATCAAAATCCACGGTCAGGCGCAGATCCTCGAAGGGCAGAAAGTGAATCTGCTGCTCAAACGCGGTCAACAGGAATACGTCTTCCCGACCCAGGTGGCACGCGTGATGGGTAACGAAGTCGGGCTGCAATTGATGCCGCTCACCACCCAGCAACATATCGATTTTGTGCAGTGTACGTTTGCCCGTGCGGATACATGGGCGCTCTGGCAGGACAGCTACCCGGAAGATAAGCCGCTGGAAAGTCTGCTGGATATTCTGAAGCTCGGCTTCCGTGGCTACCGCCATCTGGCGGAATTTGCACCTTCTTCAGTGAAGGGTATTTTCCGTGCGCTGACTTCTCTGGTTTCCTGGGTTGTTTCGTTCATTCCGCGCCGCCCGGAGCGGAGCGAAACGGTACAACCATCGGATCAGGCTTTGGCTCAACAATGATGATAACGCGATGAAAAGAAAACTATTCTGGATTTGTGCAGTGGCAATGGGGATGAGCGCATTCCCCTCTTTTATGACGCAGGCGACGCCAGCAACGCAACCACTGATCAATGCTGAGCCAGTTGTTCCTGCCCAGACGGAACAAAATCCGCAGGTGGGGCAGGTGATGCCGGGCGTGCAGGGAGCGGATGCGCCAGTCGTCGCGCAGAACGGCTCTTCGCGTGATGTGAAGCTGACCTTTGCGCAAATCGCGCCGCCGCCGGGCAGCATGGTGCTGCGTGGTATCAACCCGAACGGCAGCATTGAGTTTGGTATGCGCAGCGACGAAGTGGTGACGAAGGCGATGCTCAATCTCGAATACACGCCATCGCCGTCATTGCTGCCAGTTCAGTCGCAGTTAAAAGTTTATCTCAATGATGAACTGATGGGCGTGCTGCCAGTGACTAAAGAGCAGTTGGGCAAAAAGACGCTGGCGCAAATGCCGATTAACCCGCTGTTTATTACCGACTTCAACCGCGTGCGGCTGGAGTTTGTCGGTCATTATCAGGATGTGTGCGAAAACCCAGCCAGCACCACACTTTGGCTGGATGTCGGGCGCAGTAGTGGACTGGATCTGACGTATCAATCACTGAATGTGAAGAATGACCTGTCGCACTTCCCGATTCCGTTCTTTGACCCACGCGATAACCGTGCTAACACCTTGCCGATGGTCTTTGCGGGCGCGCCGGATGTTGCTCTGCAACAGGCTTCCGCCATTGTTGCCTCGTGGTTTGGTTCCCGTTCCGGCTGGCGTGGGCAGAACTTCCCGGTACTCTATAACCAGCTTCCCGATCGCAATGCGATTGTTTTTGCGACTAACGACAAACGCCCGGACTTCCTGCGCGATCATCCGGCGGTAAAAGCCCCGGTGATTGAGATGATCAACCACCCGGAAAATCCTTACGTCAAACTGCTGGTCGTGTTTGGTCGTGACGACAAAGACCTGTTGCAGGCAGCGAAAGGTATCGCCCAGGGCAATATTTTGTTCCGTGGCGATAGCGTAGTGGTGAATGAAGTCAAACCGCTGCTGCCGCGTAAGCCATACGATGCGCCGAACTGGGTGCGTACCGATCGTCCTGTCACCTTTGGCGAACTAAAAACCTATGAAGAGCAGTTACAGTCCAGCGGTCTGGAACCAGCAGCGATTAACGTTTCGCTAAATCTGCCGCCAGATCTCTACCTGATGCGCAGTACCGGTATTGATATGGATATCAACTATCGCTACACCATGCCGCCGGTGAAAGACAGCTCGCGGATGGATATCAGCCTGAACAACCAGTTCCTGCAATCATTTAACCTGAGTAGCAAACAGGAGGCGAACCGCCTGCTGCTGCGTATTCCGGTATTACAAGGTTTGCTGGACGGCAAAACGGATGTCTCTATTCCGGCGTTGAAGCTGGGGGCGACCAACCAGCTGCGCTTCGACTTTGAGTACATGAACCCGATGCCGGGCGGATCGGTGGATAACTGTATTACCTTCCAGCCGGTGCAGAACCATGTGGTGATTGGCGACGACTCTACCATCGACTTCTCGAAGTATTACCACTTCATCCCGATGCCGGATCTGCGCGCGTTTGCCAATGCGGGCTTCCCGTTCAGCCGGATGGCGGATCTGTCGCAAACCATCACCGTAATGCCGAAAGCGCCCAACGAAGCACAGATGGAAACGCTGCTAAATACCGTTGGCTTTATCGGCGCGCAGACGGGCTTCCCGGCGATTAACCTGACCGTGACCGATGATGGCAGCACCATTCAGGGTAAAGATGCCGACATCATGATCGTCGGTGGTATCCCGGACAAATTAAAAGACGACAAGCAGATTGACATGCTGGTACAGGCCACCGAAAGCTGGGTGAAAACGCCAATGCGCCAGACGCCATTCCCCGGCATTGTGCCGGACGAAAACGACCGTGCGGCAGAAACTCAGTCAACGCTGACCTCTTCCGGCGCGATGGCTGCGGTGATTGGCTTCCAGTCACCGTATAACGACCAGCGCAGCGTGATTGCTCTCCTGGCTGACAGTCCGCGCGGTTACGAAATGCTTAACGATGCGGTGAACGATAGCGGCAAACGCGCCACCATGTTCGGCTCGGTAGCCGTGATCCGTGAATCTGGCGTTAACAGTTTGCGTGTCGGCGACATCTATTACGTTGGACATCTGCCGTGGTTCGAACGTTTGTGGTATGCACTGGCTAATCACCCGATTCTGTTGGCGGTGCTGGCGGCAATCAGCGTGGTGTTGCTGGCCTGGGTACTGTGGCGTCTGCTGCGTATCATCAGCCGTCGTCGTCTTAACCCGGATAATGAGTAATTGATGATGAATGTTTTGCGTAGTGGAATCGTGACGATGCTGCTGCTGGCTGCCTTTAGTGTTCAGGCAGCCTGTACCTGGCCTGCCTGGGAGCAGTTTAAAAAGGATTACATCAGTCAGGAGGGGCGCGTCATTGACCCCAGTGATGCGCGCAAAATTACCACCTCCGAAGGGCAAAGTTACGGCATGTTCTTTGCTCTGGCGGCTAACGACCGTGCTGCTTTCGATAACCTTCTCGACTGGACACAGAACAATCTTGCCCAGGGCTCGTTAAAAGAGCATTTGCCCGCCTGGCTATGGGGCAAGAAAGAGAATGCGAAGTGGGAAGTGCTGGACAGCAACTCAGCCTCTGACGGCGATATCTGGATGGCCTGGTCACTGCTGGAGGCCGGTCGATTGTGGAAAGAGCAACGTTATACTGACATTGGCAGCGCGTTGTTAAAACGCATTGCGCAAGAGGAAGTGGTGACAGTGCCGGGGCTGGGTTCCATGCTGTTACCGGGCAAAGTGGGCTTTGCCGAGAATAACACCTGGCGTTTTAACCCGAGTTATCTGCCTCCGACGCTGGCGCAGTATTTCACCCGCTTTGGCGCACCGTGGACCACGTTGCGCGAAACGAATCAACGTTTATTGCTGGAAACCGCCCCGAAAGGTTTTTCACCAGACTGGGTACGCTATGAGAAAGACAAAGGCTGGCAGTTAAAGCCAGAGAAAACGCTGATCAGCAGTTACGACGCTATTCGCGTCTATATGTGGGTTGGCATGATGCCCGACAGCGATCCGCAAAAAGCGCGGATGCTCAACCGTTTTAAACCGATGGCGACATTCACCGAGAAAAACGGCTATCCGCCGGAGAAAGTCGATGTCGCTACGGGTAAAGCGCAGGGTAAAGGGCCAGTCGGCTTTTCTGCGGCTATGTTGCCATTTCTTCAGGATCGTGATGCCCAGGCCGTACAGCGTCAGCGTATTGCAGATAACTTTCCTGGTAGCGATGCCTATTACAACTATGTGTTGACCCTGTTTGGACAAGGCTGGGATCAACACCGTTTCCGCTTCTCGACAAAAGGTGAGTTATTACCTGACTGGGGCCTGGAATGCGCAAATTCACACTAAATATTCTTACGCTTTCCCTCGGTCTGGCCGTGATGCCGATGGTCGAGGCGGCACCAACCGCCCAGCAACAGTTGCTGGAACAGGTTCGTGTGGGCGAAGCGACCCACCGCGAAGACCTGGTGCAGCAGTCGCTGTATCGTCTGGAACTTATTGATCCGAATAACCCGGATGTCGTTGCCGCCCGTTTCCGTTCTCTGTTACGTCAGGGCGATGTTGATGGTGCGCAAAAACAACTCGAACGATTGTCGCAATTAGCGCCGAGTTCAAATGCGTATAAATCATCGCGTACCACAATGCTACTTTCCACGCCGGATGGTCGTCAGGCACTGCAACAGGCACGATTGCAGGCCACCACCGGTCATGCGGAAGAAGCCGTGGCGGGTTACAACAAACTATTCAACGGAGCGCCGCCAGCAGGTGACATTGCCGTCGAGTACTGGAGTACGGTAGCGAAAATTCCGTCTCGCCGTGGCGAAGCGATTAATCAGCTAAAACGCATCAATGCGGATACGCCGGGCAATACGGGTTTGCAAAACAATCTGGCGCTATTGCTGTTTAGCAGCGATCGCCGTGACGAAGGTTTTGCCGTACTGGAACAGATGGCGAAATCTAACGCCGGGCGCGAGGGGGCTTCTAAAATCTGGTACGGGCAGATAAAAGATATGCCCGTCAGCGACGCCAGCGTGTCGGCGCTGAAAAAATATCTCTCTGTTTTTAGCGATGGCGATAATGTGGTGGCTGCGCAATCGCAACTGGCAGAACAACAAAAGCAACTGGCCGATCCTAATTTCCGCGCCCGTGCGCAAGGTTTAGCCGCTGTGGACTCAGGCATGGCAGGTAAAGCCATTCCCGAACTGCAACAGGCGGTGCGCGCTAACCCGAAAGACAGTGAAGCCCTTGGGGCGCTGGGGCAGGCGTATTCCCAGAATGGCGATCGTGCTAATGCGGTGGCGAATCTGGAAAAAGCCCTCGCGCTGGATCCGAACAGCAGCA
>NZ_JABWMT020000055.1:0-12461 GCF_013368915.2 Escherichia sp. 93.1518 | reverse complement strand
AATAGAATTAACCCCAAACAAAGAAACATACGAATATGCATTAAAATCTAATCCATCAGAATGCTTAGTATAAAAACTATTCCAATAATGAGTTTTACCAACGCCCCAATCTCCTTTTATGACGGCAACCCGATGATCTGAAACTAGAAAATTTTTTAGAAATGATTCTATCGATTCCATTAGTATCAATCCTTTAATTCATATATTGGGCGTAACAAACGCCCAATATAATCAACCTTTCTTCATCAACTCTCGTTTAATTTCATCGGTACGCATCGTGACATCGGCAGCTGTGATTGCCTCGTTAAGTTTCACGATGTCCTCGATTTCCTGCGGTGACTTCTCTGCCAGATGGAAAATGGCTGCGCGAATCACGTCAGAACGGGTGAACTTCTCGAAGCGAGGGATAAACTTCATCATTTCCAGAAGCTCGAAGTATTCGTCTTCCAGTGACATAGTGCGACTTTTAATTTTCTCTTTGCCACGAGTCGGGCGTCCTTGTGGTCTGACTGGTTGGCGCAAAGGAGTTGTGTTCTTGGCCGGTGCATCAGGCTCTTTGCGCTTTGCTAGGTCACCCATTTTCATGGACATTATTCTTCTTCCTCCAGACTCAACAGATAATCTACAAATTCTTCAAACTCGGCTTCCGCCTTTTTGTCGCGCTCGCTACCGGTCATTTCGAAGATAGAACGACCAGACTCTTCCGCATCATCGTAGACGTTGCGGTTATATAGATTGACTGGCGCAGACTCGATGCCAAACGTCTCGACAATCTCTTTAGCCGCCAGAATGCGAGACACTTGTGATGGCAAAGCCGGGCACTGGTTCATGACCGCGCGGACCTTCACTTTATCGTTTACATTACGAACATTGTCGATAATAGGATCGATGTCACGCAGAGATTTCAAATCACGCCGCTTAGGACGAAGCGGGATAATGATAACGTCGGCCATCAGCATCGCTTGTCGCTGAATTTCGGAGTCAAAGCCACCAGCATCTACCACTACATACTCAGCTCTACCCTGAAGCGATTTTAGGTGCTTAATGATGTCATCTTGAACGTATGCAAAAGGAATCAGCTCAAGATCTTCATTCTGTCGACGGTCTTCACACCAGCTCGTTGTCGTGCGCTGAATATCTATGTCGGTGATATAAACCTTCTTCTTCTTTTTGACTTTCAGGCAAACGGCAATTTGCTGGGCAACGGTGGATTTGCCAGGCCCGCCCTTTGTGCCGCCAACCACAAAGATCTTGGTCATTGGAGAGTTCCCTTTGCGTATATAATTATCGTCTGAAACAACTTGTTTTCTTATATGTGATATAGCCTAAATGCCTACGGCTGTGGTGTAAAGGTTAAATGGTAGGTGCTGCCTTAGAATTTTTAGGCGAGAATCAATGGCTGTTAACAAAAAAGGCGACCAAAGTCGCCTGATTTTTAATCTTTTAGGTATAAACCTACTGGAGTTCTTGTTTTGCGGGAGATGATAAGTACGATAAATTTCTGAACGTTAACTTGCACTTTGTTTGGGAGCCAAGAGCTTAACTCTGCATCAAGCAACAATCCTCTGTTCCACGGCAAAAATCCGGTTTCTTTCCCCATCCCGTACTCACCTAACACATCCTCGAACGTTTCTGTTTTGGCATTGTATATACGCACATCGCCGGTTCGCATGAGAGGCCCTGCCCAGATCTTAGCACCAGGAATGGTTTGTGTATCGTCGCAGACTAAATGCTCATACCAATGAAGAAGAAAGAGATAGGTACGGTGACACAATCCTCGCTGACGACGCTCTCTGACAGTTTCGACACCAGCTACCTGGTAACATTCGATCTCATTACCGTCTTCAACAAAACTATATTCACGCAGAGCTATCCTACCAGCGATCGTATTTTTGTTTTCGTCCAGAAGCCCGGACTGGAGCACCTCTTTGATAATCTCTTCTTCAGGGGCATCTTCATCCGCTCGATCTAAGATGAATTCGCTCAAGTCGCCTTGGTCGCGCGCACCTACACGTTCCATAGAGACATACAGGCAAATGTCATCTTCTGGTTCAATGATTTCAATTTCTGAGATTTTATAGAGGGAGGCTTCATTGATAAGAAAGCCAAAACGAACAACACGAGTCTCCCCTTTATGAGGAAACTCGCTTAGATCTTTTGAATATGCGCTATCTAGTGTAGGAGCCATTTTGTAGCAGAATCATCAGCCTTAACCGTGCTGACAATGCTACCATGATTGCGTAAGAAGCGGCGAATAGAATGTTCAATAACCTCCGAAAAAGCCTCGATAAAACGAGACAGCTCAGGGTACTGTTTAGCTGGCTTGACTACAAAACGAACACGACCATTCAGGTAAATTGCTTCAGCTAATGGCTTCACGCTTGCACCAGCGCGCTCAACATCGTCTTTGAAGGTAACGATGAAGCGTGAGTCTTCCGGTTCAATAGCGTCATTATTGAGCTTACGTACTTCAAGCTTGTGCTGATTCAGCACATGAGTCTCGATAATACTCGTGCAATCGCGAATAGTTTGTATAGAACGTTTCTCGTTCAGCATGTGTCCACCTTAGCCGTTAACACAAGTGTCATTGCGGCACCCCTCTCGGGGTTGAAGGCTACGAGGATGCGTAGCCTGTATGTGCCCACTTACGTGGATGCCTAATAAATCTACATCAAATTACTAAATGATTCAACATGAGCTTGAGTGAACAGGCGTGTATATGAGTGAAGATGCCATCTTTAGGATAAAAGGTAAACTGAGACCACTCATCAATCATCGACTCAGTTCAGGTGCCCCCACTCACACAGCCTTTCACCTATCGTATTGTGGATAAGCAACTGTCGCTCCGTTTCCTCAGTCATAAAATCCTCTCTACTCACATAGATAGGATTTGCAGCATCGCAGAATAGCACGCCTGGAGCCTGCGTCTTAATCACGCACCCATTTATCAAACAGCTCGCGATGAACACCAGAGGCATCTTTTTGCCGCACTTCATTAACCGTTTCATTTTTGACATCCACTGTGCTTTGAAGTCGTTTTCTGTCTTCCTGTTTTGCCTTCTCTTCCATTGCTCGTCGCGCCGCATTTCCGCCCATCGTGTAAGCGCCGACAAGAACGAAAAGAACGGCAGCCAGCGTAATCAAAGCAACTTTTAGCTTTGTCATCAGGCTGCCTAGCATATTAGACCATCCCTTTCTGGTGTCTTCTTACCTGCGACCAGGCGATAAATCCAGCCACAACAATAGTGGCAATACCGAAGATGATGCGTACTGTATCCCCGCTAGAGATATGACCTTGTGCTTTATCCATAGCAGCGGAAACCTGCGGCATAACATCGGCCAGCTGCGCCAGACCAATACCTGCTGTAACAGTTGCGCCAGCGGTTTCTTTAGTTACAGGAACAGCCTTCACGGTTTTCACCGGCTTAACGACGCCAGCTCGACGCAGACCTTCCTCAATAACTTCTGCCGCATACCAGGTGTTCAGCGTTTTTAGTGGACCTCGACCATTCTCGTGGCGAATGATTGCCTCAACCAAAGGTCGAAGGATGTCGTAATCATGCAGATCGATGATCATGTCTGCGGTTACACCAACGGCTTTAGACACCTCATTAATGTAGGCGTCAGTATTGTTTTCATTCGGCGGTGCCCAGCGTTCAATAACTTCACGAATGGTATCGATACTTGAGCCGTCTTTTGCGCGACGTTTGTCGTGGTAGGTAATTAGAGTCACCGCCAGCGCACGAATCCCCCAAACAGGGTCTTTAAACGTGCAAAAGCGCGGTTCGTCTGGATTCGCAACCAGACCTTGCCACGGTGATCCTTTATCAAGATTACCGGGGTTATTATTACGAATGCCTCTCGGAGTCTTCATCCTTGATCTCCTGTTATTGCAGTCCATTTTTTACGCCATACGCGGCTAACCCCAAAAGCAGTGCAGTAATAATGAACGACGTTATTTTAGAAACAATGCCGCCAAAGAACCCACTGGAGATGGAATCTAACCGGTTAAGGAGCTTGTCCAGGTTGGAGTGTTGAATACTATGTTGCGCTGGGGTCATATCACCAAAGTAGGTTTTCAGCTGATCATTGACCTCCTGGCCAATTTCTTCACGTAGCTCTTTGCCTAATTTGCCAACAACCTCCCGAGCAACGATCGCGGCAATACGCTCAACTTGCTCTGTTGTAACGCCCGCCATCTCGTTCGACATGTTTTCCTCCGTGAAAAGTCAAATCGGGATGGCGGATTTATATCACATTTCTCCTTCTTGTTGTAGGTGTGTACTTACTTATCATTCAACATTGCAACGGACTGATGAGAAAGCACCTACTCCAACCCATCGCCAGTTATAGATGCTACCCGCTTTGTATAAGGTATAGTCGTTCACTTTTTTAACAGCATATATGGGTATGACTGTCTCCTGTCCACCAATGATAGCCTCACCATAACATATAGGTGTCGGCAATTTCTGGCAGCCAGTAAGAGAGAGAACAACAGCTATTGTTAGAAATAATCTTTTCATCATTTACTCATCAGTTATACAGATTTCTATTTATTACCGGTACTCTGCCATTTACGCTAAAACTATGGCCGCCATTAAGTTGGTTTACGAATATCGAGCTAACAGTATTTCCATATGCCGCATATCCATAAACCATTGTCATGGCTCCGCCCGGTACTGGAACAGCGAACACATTCGCATATGTTGGGATTATCGCTGGTGGGTAATCAAAAACATGCCCTCCAGAGCTGTTCCACTCCGTATTATTAAGAAAGGTAAATGAAAGTGGGATATTTGCCGTATTATAGATTTCCTCCCCTTGTGCATTGAAAAAACTCATGCCCCAAGTTTCTTTTTTGGCTATACCTTTCGAAAATACGTATATCGTGGCACTAGAGTCGCTACCCTGACCTCCGAAACTGTAAATCACCTGGTTGTTACGCACTATTCTGTTGGCTATTAATGAAACAGCTTTCGAATAGGCAACAAAAATCATCGGTGAACGATCTGGAGATATTTGGGTGTTAAACTCTGTCCCGCCGGATAAAGAAACAACCTGCTTTCTCTGAAAAACGATAGGAGACAAAGAAGGAGACATCCAGACCTTCCCGTCAGATCGATATATCTTGCTTCCGTACATTATTTTTGAAAAACCAATATGTTTAAATTACCACTAGCTCCAGACCATGAAATGGTATTTCCAGAAACCGTAAGACTTGTGTATTTCCCATTGGTTACGTCCATTATGTAATAGTCGATTCCCAATCCCGCCTCAACATCATATGTTCTACTTCCAGAACCAGAGGGAGTAAAATAATCGAGGTAATAAACAGGGGCCAACGCATCGACCATCTCCTGTCTTGATGGCGACCAAACCTGTGCACCATAGCTCATAAATATATCCTTATAACTGCGGTTGTGAGGCCATATTTATCGACCTCACAACCATCTTATAAATTATCCTTATTAGAAATAATGTCTAAATCAGTTGCTTGTTGCCCCAACAGTACCGGCAAATTTCAGCCATTGACCTGACGGACTTCTATTACTACGGTAGTGATAAACGAGGATTGCGTTTGTCACTCCACCGTAGTCAGCTTTATGTGACGTTGTTAAACGAATTGTATAATCACCGTTAGGTAGATTAAAAACTTCGATTATAGATTCTGCTAATTCTACAGCACCAAATCCCGTTATATTGTTGATACTGCCAGCATTGAATCCCATAGCATCGCCAAAGCCAATCCAATAACTTTTGCTAAATGCCCCATTTGATTTAAGGTGGCTAATGAATGTGGACAAACTCATGCCCATATCCCCACCAGAAACAGAGGAAGTTCGCACAGTCATGCTTGGAAGAGAACTACTCTTCACATAGGAACTGAGAAGGTTTGTTACCTCTGTTTTCGTATAAGCATTAAGGTTAGCCGCAGTCAAAGTTATATCGGCAGAGCCATCAAACGCCACACCAGCAATTTTCCTTGCTGTCTGCAATTTTGTGGCGGTTGCAGCATTACCAGTAGTGTTCTGATTACCGGTCGTATTCACACCAGGTAAGTTAATATTGGCTGTACCGTTAAAACTAACACCACCAATAGTACGAGCCGTTTGTAACTTCGTGGCTGAAGCAGCGTTACCAGTCGTATTCTGATTACCCGCTATATTGACGCCCGGCAAGTTAATATTGGCGGTACCATTAAACGATACACCTCCAATTGTTCTGGCAGTTTGCAACTTCGTTGCAGTGGCTGCGTTGCCAGTAGTGTTCTGATTACCGGTGGCATTGACACCTGGAATTGAGTCTTTGGACGTATAAACTTGCGCCCATTCAGACCAACTAGATGTATCCGTATCTCGTCGCGAACGTACATGTACAGGTGCATGAGCACCACTTGTACCGCTCCAACCTATGAACAACTCACCTTCACCAACGGCCGTTGCGCCCTTAAGATGAAGCACATTCCCGTAAGTCGAAGGATAGCCGTTGTTATATGCCTCGTACATCTGCAATCCAGTAGCAGCGCCTTGCGTTGTGCCTGTGAGCGCAGTAACGCGTCCTCTGGACGTAATTGTTGGTATCGAAATATTCGCAGAGCCGTTAAACGACACCCCGTTAATAGTTCTAGCAGTTTGCAACTTGGTCGCTGTGGCCGCGTTACCGGTAGTATTCTGATTACCGGCAGCATTAACACCAGGCAAATTAATATTCGCAGTGCCATCGAAGCTAACACCACCGATGGTTCTTGCTGTCTGCAATTTTGTAGCTGTAGCAGCATTACCTGTGGTGCTTTGATTGCCAGCTTTGTTAACTCCGGGCAAGTCGATGTTGGCAGTTCCGTTAAATGAAACGCCACCAATCGTTCTTGCCGTTTGAAGTTTTGTAGCGGTTGCGGCATTACCAGTAGTGCTCTGATTACCTGCCGTGTTTACACCAGGCAAATTTATGTTCGCAGATCCATCGAAGGCCACGCCGCCGATAGTTCTTGCAGTCTGCAATTTCGTGGCGGTACTCGCATTACCATTCAATGAACCAGTTAATCCACCAGTAACAGACAACGGACCTGAAACCGTCCCTCCTGATGTTGATAATGCACCTATATCCGATGGCGTAGGTTTGTATTTTGTATTGTAGTCTCGTCGCCAGCCTGGAGAATAATCTGTCCCGTGGTTAATATAAGTAAATTGAGCGTTAGCAGTACCACCACCGCTAGATGTTGTTGGTGTGGTAACGCGGATCGTCATTGCGGACTTTATCCCCATTACCTCAATTACTGCCCCGGCAAGATGAATATCGCCACAACCAGTATCAGTAATGATTTTGTTGTTGCCATACGACCATGAGCCTTTACACATCCAGTACGGATGATTAAACGCCCCTTGAGAGTCCAACCATTCGACAAACTGTGCCGTAGTCCAGTTTCCTGCTGTTGTGCTTACAGAGCCTCCAAATGCTCGACCAGCGCCAATATTTTTCGTGAAGGTATCCTTACCTGGTATATCAGCACCATTCTGGTTCTTCGCCAATCGGCTATTCGCATTGTCATTCGCAGCTTTAACTGCCTTTGGAGTTGCAGCCAGTGATTCACTGGTGCTATCTGTCGCACTACTAAGTTTCACAACACCTTTAGTTGTAAGGCTTGCGTCTTCCATCGCAACTGCACCGGCAATCTCTTCAGCACGATCAGCAGCAGCTTCTGCACGAGTCGCAGCAGATTCGGCAGCAGTTTTGCTCTGAGATGCAGCCGTCGCACTGCCTGCCGCCTCTGTTGCCTTTGTGGATGCCGTTGAAGCACTACCCTTCGCTGCTGATGCCTGCTTGGTCGCCTCATCTTTTGAAGCGGATGCCGAGGTGGCTGATGCAGACGCAGAACTTGCAGATTCAGCAGCTGCCGTCTTAGAGGAAGCAGCATTGTCTTCTGAGGCCTTTGCATTTGTTTCAGAGGTTTTTGCTGCCGATGCTGAATTTTTAGCAGCTGTAGCCTGACTCGTCGCCTCTGTCGCTTTTGTGGTAGCTGTTGTCGCGGATGAAGACGCGCTTTCCGCAGATCTTCCTGCCGCAGTTGCACTCGATGAAGCACTATCCGCACTTGCTGAGGCTGCGCTGGCTGACGCTTCTGCCGCAGATTTCGAACTGTTTGCAGACGATGCACTCTGTTCGGCTGCCGTTTCAGATGCTTTTGCGTTTGTCTCTGACGTTTTTGCTGCCTTAGACGAATTTGCAGCTTCTGTTGCCGATGATGCCGCCGCGTTTGCACTCGATGAAGCGTTAGTCTCTGATGCTTTGGCTGCATCCTTAGATGCAGAGGCACTGGACGCAGATGTTGCAGCCTCCGATGCTTTGGTCGATGCTACAGACGCTGATTCTGCTGCCGCTTCTTTTGCGGCTTCTGCGTTCGTTTCAGATTTTTTCGCAGCAGTTGCACTCGCACTTGCAGCACTTTGTGAGGAAGCCGCAGCGGATGCACTTTGAGACGCTTGAGAGGCTTTTTCTCCAGCGGTATTGGCGCTTTCTGCTGCTGCGGCAGCACTGGCCGCCGCCTCACGAGCTTTGTCGCCAGCAGCGTCAATCGCGTCGGTGTTATTTTTATACCACTCAACGTTTTCGTTGTGCTCGTTGACGATCTGCATTAGCGGCTTAACGGTCACTTCTGTACCGTCTTCACGCTCGATTGTCACCTCATCCAGAGCAGTCAACCAACTGCGCATGGACTTGGAATCAGCCGACATACGCGACATTAGCGCAGTAAAGCGCGCGCTAAACTGTGTTAAGTCGCCTTCATAGGTCGTAATGATTCGGCACGGAACTTCAGACTGAGTTTCGCCGGTATAAGGTTCTGAGAGAACAATATTCGTATCGCTTGTTACGCGCTTGATCTCATACAGCTTATTGTCGGGACCAATGACGATCATGCCCGGCAACACACCATTAGCTGTTACGTTCCAGGCTGTCCCAACCCCAACCAGAGTATTGCTACCCTGTGTAAATGTGATAGTACCTTCCCTGTACCACATGTTGAATATGCTCCTTGATTTGGTGGGCTATCCTTGCCCACCATAAAGTAAGTACCTACTTATTTTTACCGATGTAAATATTTTTTTCTACATCACAGAAGGCCAATTCTTACTCGTAGGACGTTGTTATCGTCATAAACGTCAATCCGCTGACCATTTATGACCAGTCGCCCATTACCTCCGCTATTACCGTTGATCTCAAGCGTTCCATTTTTGCCAAACCGCCATCCAGATCTACCGCTAACAAAATTGGTAGATTGCAGATCGCCTACTTTTGCATTGGTGATTGTGCCATCTTTGATATACGCACCATTCATATAGGCGATACTGTTTTCGATAACAAATGGCGTGGTGATCTTCCCGTTAACAGAGTTGACCAAACCAAATCTGTCCGCCTGCACCAAAAACTGAGAAAGACCGGTGGTGTCGATACCAAGCGCAATACCGGCAACATACTTCTGCCCTCCGCTCGTTGAAGTCTCCATTTTCAACGTCCACGCGGTTGAGACTTTTTTGTTGGTATCAGCAATGGCTGTTGCCTGCTGTTGAATTGTCGCGGTATTTCCATCCACCTCTGCTTTCAGAGTATCGATTCGCCCACTTAGAGCATTATCTGCCTGCGTTCTCGCTGTCGTTTCAGCTGTGACCGCCGCAGAAATGTTGGCTGCTGTTTGAGACTCTAAGTTTGTGATTTGAGTCGCCAGTGCCGCATCTTGCTCTGTACGCGTTTTCGTTTCGGTTGCTACAGCCGCTTTAATATCCTCTTTGTATTGAGAGGTCAGCTTGGTGATCTGAGATGACAACGCCGAGTCAGCATCAGTTCGAGCCTGCGTTTCAACTGCAACGGCCGCACTAATATCTTTCGCAGTCTGTGCTTTTAAACTTGAAACCTCTTTTGTTAAAGCGGTATCACCATCTGCACGAGCCGTTGTTTCTCTGGCAAGAGATGCCTCGAGATCATTAGCTTTTGCTGTAAGAGACGTAATCTGAGTGGACAATGCACTATCGGCATCAGTCCTTGCCTTTGTCTCTACAGCAACCGCTGCGGCAATATCAGTTCCGGTCTGTGCTCGCAGGCTGTTAATTTCTCGTGAGAGCGCCTGGTCAGCACTTGCTCTGGCCTCCTGCTCCTGAGTGATGGCAGCGGATATATCACCGTCAACCTTTGACTGAAGCTGGTTTATTTGTTTGGCTAACGCAGAGTCCCCGCTTGCTCGAGCCTCCTGCTCACTACGTATTGCAGCAGAAATATCATCATCAACCTTTGCCTGAAGTTGGGTGATCTGACTTGCCAGAGCCGAATCTTCCGTTGCTCGGGCTTCTTGCTCTTCCTTAATAGCTGCGACGATATCGTTGCTTACTTTCGACTCAAGCTGAGTGATCTGTGTCGTCAGAGCTTCATCGGCAGATGTACGAGCCTCCTGCTCTGTACTAATCGCCGCGCTGATATCTCCTTCAAACTTAGATTGCAGCTGAGTGACACGCTTTGCCAACGCTTCATCGCCATCGGCACGAGCGGTGGACTCTTCCAGAATACTGGCCTTAATGTCTTCGCCAATTTCTACGCGAATTTCCTCAACCTTCGTGGCCATTGCAGACATATCATCAGCAAAGGTTTTCTGTGTTGTTGCGATCTTCGCGTTATTAACCATCTGCTTGTGCTGGTCTTCATCTTGACGAAGAGCCAAGTCAATATTTGTTTTGGCTAACGCCTCAATGTTCGTAGTCAGTTCTGCACTGGCACGATCGACCTCTGCAACCGTCTTTTTCATTTCTTCAACGGCTGCGGAACTTTCCTCTACCGTCGACTGCAACACTTCCAGTTGTTTAGCGTTTGCGGCATCACCTTCTACACGAGCCTCGCTTTCCTTAGCAATAAGAGCCGCCGCTTCGTCTCTTGCAGCCTTTATTGCTTCGACTGTATTGGCGAGTGCTTTATCGTGTTCCGATACGGTATTTTCGATTTCAACAATTGCAGCATCAGTAGCATCAATTTTTTCAAACGCTTCATTGACCTTGTCGATCGTTGCCGAAACCTCACCTTTAAGCTCGGTTTGCGCGCTCTCCAAAGCATCGCTACGCTCGTTGAATTTTATTTCAAAATCCGCGAGGTTATCGCTGAACTGCTTATCTAATTCAGCTATATCTTCCTTAACGTCGTTTACCGACCCCTCCAAAGATTCGACGCTCTGGTTAATATGCTCATTTAACTCGTCAACTGCTTCTTGAGAGGCTTTGCTGTTGATGTCCTCAAGCAGAGCCTGACCAAGCTCGGAAGATGTAATTTTGCCAGTCAGGAACGACAGTACATCGCGAGTTGTCGCCTCTGTACCCAAGTTTGAGTTCGGAGGACTTAACATACCTCGCTTGTTCGATGCTCGAACCCAGTAATACCACGTTTCGCTATCCCCAAGACCAGCATGTGTAAAGGTGGTGCTTGCAGACTCTGCGATCAGTTTCGCCGTATCCAGATTGTTGGTCTGGGATGCGTAAACATTAATGTGATCAAGGTCTACCGAATCTGGATTAACCCAATTCAGTATCACATTACGATAGTCTCCAACGGCCGTTAATGACGTTGGGGCATCCGGCGGTGTCATTGTGCCCAACACCTGATAAACGGTACTGATAATCTCTGTTTTTTTACCGTTGAATGAAACCGCATACAGCTGGAAGTCGTAGCGTCCATTCTCCGCGACATTAACGATTTCGTATTGCTCTTCGGTTACACGCGCCGATTGCCAGTTCGATACATTGTTTTCATCAGAACGTCGCCAACTGATCCAATACTCTGGAGATTTCCCTTCCCATGTTGCAGTCAGTTTTACCGACAGGTTGCCCGGGCTTGAGAGGTAAGTCCCTTCAGTGATTTGCAAATTAGACGGCTTGGAGTAAGTCGGGTCCAATACCGTCGTATTCTGCGGGATAAGCGTTGCACCATTGTCGATCGCCTCATATTTAGACGGATTGTTTTCAACAGCGGTGATGTCAAAGCTACCCGACGTTTCCCCCTGAGCGATGTTAACGATGCGAACGCGCATAGGTTCGAGATCTGGTTCTGTAATTGTCCAGACACCGTTCAAAACAGGCGTTTCCGCTGACGACAGAGCTTTTGAAAACGTAACCTTTGTTATGTTTTCGCCAGTTTCAAGAACATCGCGTTCAACGATTTTGCCTTCCTGATTCAATATCCGAATAAAGCTGCCGCTTTTAGCTAACGACACAGGCGCATCGAGAGTGATGCTGTTTTTGGTAAACTCCATAATTCGACCGGAGTTACGTTTACCTGCACGATATTTGTTCTGAATCAGAACGGTTTCACCGGGCATCAGAAATGAGGCGTCTAAGCCGGCAGTAAATGTAATTACATCCGACTCCATTCTGGCGGTATATGTCACGAACGGTGCAATAGTGATCCACACCCAACGCCTGAAATCAGATCCAGGG
>NZ_JABWMT020000054.1:0-14877 GCF_013368915.2 Escherichia sp. 93.1518 | reverse complement strand
GTCCGAGAATAATTTATAACCAACAAGTTCATTTAACGTATTATCCACTTTTGTCAACTCTTTGTTGGCAATCTCCAGATAATACTCAATCTCTTTCTCCATATTACTTATTAAAGAGTTAAATTCTGCTCGTAACAAATCACCACCAGGTGATTTATAACTCCATAAAATTGAATTGGTAATACGTACTACGTCAGATACTTCTGGTTTCTCTGAATAGTTTTTGTATCTAGTGCAAATAATGCTGTGCTTTATATATTCTCTAACTAATGATCGATAATCCCTTTCGAAAAGGTTTTTGACATCTAGTCTTCCATTGCTTGTTGTTATTAAGGTGGTGTTTAAAACTGGGTCGCCTTCAAAAAAATTATATTTATTTAGTAATCGTTTTAGCTTGTGTGAATTATGTGATGTTTCGCCATAATAATTTATCCCAAAAATAGCAATTATTAGCATAACATCAGGAGTGATGAAATGTCGTAATTGCTCGGCATAAACTTTTTTATCTTCGATTTTCGAAGATGGAGAGTAAAAACCTTTGTCTATATATTCTAATATTGAAACAATATTACTAACATAACGTATAAAAACTTGATTCATTACAACGGAATCATAAACCTGATGCAAATAATCTACTCTCAAGTTGTTTTTTATTTTTTCCCCTGTACTAGATGATAACTCTTCTTTTACCTGCCCAAGTAGCTTTTCGTGGTGCTCCAGCAATGTTTTAAACCATTGTTCAAATGATGATTTTCTTGCCTCAGTTAATGAATCTGATGTTATCTGGACAGCTTTCATAGCTGCTTTCGCACTTTTCTTTGCTTCATAAGCGTTCCATGCTGAAGCACAAAAAGCTGCCGCCGTGATGCAACTGGTAAAAATAGAAATCCTATCTGCAACATCCAAGCTCCAGAACCAATCAGACGATGAAATCAAAACCACAGATATTACGGGAACAATGAAAATCAAAACAGGCATGTATGTACTCGCTCTAATAGTTATTAGTCGAGGCAAATATTATATAAATCTCGTTATGATTTACAGACATGTATACGTATTGCTAATTATCACCAACAAATGATAGGTGTGTACATATCTATCATTTGTTGTAAAATTAATGTATACGCTATGAATACACTAATAATATGAGGTAATCATGACTATCGTTATCTACGGACGAGATAACTGTTCATACTGCAAACGTGCGGTCGAGCTGGCGAAGCAGCTAAAGGGACATGGCTACGGTGATTATGAGTACATCGACATCACTACTACCGGTATCGATAAGGAAAAACTTAGCGAAATTGTTGGTAAACCGGTAGAGACTATACCCCAGGTACTGATCGATGGCCAGCCGATTGGCGGATACACAGAACTGGCTGCATACGTCAGCACCCTCTGATTTTAACGGCTCACAGGAGCCGTTTTTATTCCCACCAAACTAACTCCCGTTTCCCTTAAAATTCAAAAACAACGTCAAAATGATTCCATACCTAGTATGTATGGAATCATTACTGAAAATGAGTTACTTTTACTCTTGATCCTATAAGAATCTATGCCTAATATACTGTTTACTTATACAGTGCATCGGCGTAACTCGGTGATTGTCATATGAAAAATAGCTTTGACAGAGCACGCGCTGCGGAGAACACCTCAAAAGAGGCGATTGAGTATCTCGAAAGAGCATCTCAAATGCAGGCCGTTATGATCTCCCAGGTCAGCAATGACATGAGATTCTCGGACGCATTCATGTTATTCACTCGCTTATCTCTGCTGATAACAAGACGTCGGCCAGAGATCGCTGTTCATTGTATTTTGATACATGTTTTGCCGCACATTGCCGATGTAAAAGTAAGTGACATTAATAGGTTCATGGTGAACCAACTGGTCAACCCACTAATACTGGATGGCAAAATTGTTATGGGCCGCCGCGTTTTCTCTCTGATGAAGCAGTTCCTTAGCTGGTGCGCCTTCCAGGGGATGATAGACGTGTCACCGTTAAACGATATGTCACTAAACAAAGTTGCCGGTGGCGCAAAGCCCACACCTCGCGAGCGGAAGCTGACCGACGCAGAGGTATGGGTGTTCTGGAATATATGGGACTACTTCAATGTGTGCGCTGGTACAAAATGGGCGGCCAGGCTGTGTCTTGTATCAGCAAGACGACCTGACGAAGTGCTGCGGGCTAAAAAAAGTGAGTTCAATCTTAAGCGTGGGGTTTGGAATCAAGGCAAAAGAAACAAGTCAGCACGTGAGCATTCGCTGCCTTTAAGCACATTAATGCGCACATGCATTGAAGAGTTGTTCGAATACGGTAAAGACAGCCAGTGGCTCGTGCCTTCGAATAAAAAAATCGGGAAAGACCTTCCTATGTCCAAAGTGGCAATAGCCCAGGCATTACGTCGTATTCTGGAACGACCAGAACTGATGGAGCTTGAGCCATTTACACCCCGAGATTTGCGCCGTACTGCGCGTAGTTACTTCCCAGCATTAGGCATAAGCCAGGAGGTATCACGCAAAATCATGAACCACAGTCTTGAGGGGATAGATCGGGTCTACGACCGGCACGATTATATGGACGAGATGCGAGACGCCTTAGAAAGTTTCTCGACGTACATCGCATCAATCGTAGAGCAACCGGATTTAGACGAAATTGACCACAAATTCAAGGGAGATCGTCTATCAACAGAGCTTATTCGTGTAAATTTTTCATAGAGACTTTATGGCCTCAACAACCTTTTGTGATGCGCCTTTCTCTTTACCGAATCGCTCGTTATATGCAGCAAGAACCTGTTTTTCGTCCTCGTTAAGAGGAGCGGTGCCTTCTTTGTATAAAAATGCTGCGAGTTCAGGTTGGCGTTCTTCCAGCACCATCATCATAAGACGACTTGGCTCAATACCCAGCGCCAGCGCCAGCGGACGAACCTTATCGATAGGCAAAGGAATTTTGCCACTTTTAATTAAAGAAAGGTTGTTGGCATTTTTATAACCAATAAGTCTGGCTATTTGGGCCTGACTCATAGGTGAGGATTCAATCAGCCCTGCGATAAAAGCAGCATAGCGACTTTCTATAAATTCAATCTTGTTGTCAGACATTGTTACAACCTTTGCGCGTTTAATTCTCTCTGGTAAGTGCTTACCGATATTACATCAAAGGTTAGGGTTGTAAAGCTATTATCATTTTTTTCGGCAGGCACTTGTAAGACCGAGCAAAGGTCCATGCATGGAGAAAAACTAGCCCAAATTAGGTAAGAAAATTAACTTGCATCTGATATGGATGTATTCAGTATTGATACAAATTTTAGTAGTATTCCTTACCATAGTATAAGTTAGAATGGATTGATTGAATGAAAACCACTATTTCCAGCCTAATCGCTCTTGAGATCGGACACGTACAGAAATTAGCTGATGAGTGTGTAGCTGACATCCTCACCGATCTACCGAATGAGCAGATTCAGGTTGGTGTGAATGACACAACTGGCTTTATATTCGAACTTAACAACAAACGCTTCACACTTCTCAATACCGGCTCCGGGTCTTTAGCCGTCAGAATCTGTTAACCCCTCTTCTCCCTGCGCGAATGGCTTAGTTCCCTGTTCGCGCAGTGCTACATTAAACACACTAGTAAATAATTTGTTTTCATAACAAAGGATTAGCCATGTCTAAAAAACGTTCCATCAAAGAGGTTCAGGACTTCCGTGACAGTGTAAAACGAGTAGTCGCTCTCCTTTCAGGTAAAAACATCCCTGTTGCAGAACGAGGGGACGACGCTTATGTACGCTATAACGATGATGGAGAGCCAATTCTCGTAAACATCCCATCAATCCCGGATAACGCAACACCGGCATTGATGAATGCTGTGCGCGGATTTCTCGATCATGAGGTTGCTCACATTTTGTTTACCGATATTCGTGTGTCCAACAAAATGAGAGAAAAAGGACGCGTTCCTTCCTGGTCACTATGGAATGCCTTAGAAGACGTGTTCATCGAGCGAAAAATGGGGCAGGTCTTTAACGGAACGAGACGTAATCTGATGGCAACTCAGCGCCTTATAATCGAAAAAGTCTTTAAACCAAAGGCTTCAGAGGCTATTGCTTATTGTGGCAAAGATCAGCGCGCGCTTTTTCTAAACTTCTTTCTCTGTCCGGTTGTAAGAGCCTGGGATGGCCAAGCACCGTTCGTAGATTTCATGGATGAATACTGGCCTGTCATTGAGAAACCAATTTCATTATTAAAAGAACATGGTATCGATGTGGCCGTGCGTAACATGTCTTGCACCGAGGATTGTGTAAAGGTGGCTGCGACCATAGCTAAGATCCTCAAAGACACTGAAAGTGAAAGCAAAGGTAAGGAGTCAGCTCCGGGAAAAACTTCCGATCCTTCAGACGCTGACCAGACGGATGCCTCTGGAGAAAACAATGAAGACAACGAAGATCATGAGACACCCTCATCGTTAGATAATCACAAATCTATCGAATCAGAATCACATAGTAAGCACAAACATGATAATAACGACAGTGATGATTCAGATAATTCTGAATCATCAGAAACAATATTCGATGATACAGAAAATGATAAAGAGGTATCAGATTCTGATGCTTCTGATAACGCGGCGTCAGAATCATTAACCGCTGACCACGAAAAAAGAAAAACGACAGAAGACGGCTCTTCAGATATTCCAACTCCGTCAAAAATGAGTCTGGAAGAGGCTTTAGAGGAGCTGGATAGCATAGAAGATGAAGTCGGAGGCATGACAGAAGATGCTCTATCCGAAACGATTAAAAGCGAGTTAACAGAAAGCTCGAAAAGCGAATACAGGCCATACAATCGCTCATACGACTTCATCGGCTCGATTGATCAGGCAGAAGCCCATATCAAACGGCTTATTAAAACATTCTCCGATATTGATTTAGGAGGATATCCAATCAGCCGCTATCGCATCGTTCCTGAAGGCAACCAGCTCTTCGACAAATATATTGAAAAGCATCTTTCGTCAGGTGTTTCGTCGACGCTGGCAAAAGACCTGGAGCGAGCAATAGCAAGCAGAAACAGAGTTCAGTTTATACCGGGCCAGCGTCGGGGGCGCATTCATGGTTCTAGTATCTACAGATTAGCAATGAATGATGATCGCGTGTTTCGTAAAAAAGAAGAATCTAAAGCCGTTAACGCCTGTGTTCAACAAGTGATTGATTTATCAGGTTCAATGAGTGGCGAAACGATAAAACTAGCTCTTGCAAGTGCATATACCATCGCCGATGCTCTTGATCGAATAAATGTTCCCAACATTATCACCGGCTTCACTACATTTGGCAGTCATCTGGCAGCGATAGAACTTAAGGCTATCAAGTATGAGTTCTCTCGCTTTGAATCTTTAATGCTACCTATCATCAAAAATTGGAATGAAAAAGCAAATTCTCGCGAAGTTCGCTCACGTATGGGGTGCGTAGGCTACACATTCCCACTTCTTAATAACGTGGATGGTGAAAGCATAGCCAGCCTTGCATCGTTATTTTCCGGTCGCATGGAGGACAGGAAGATCATGCTTGTTCTGAGCGATGGCGAGCCGCTGGCTGTTGGGAGAGGTTTTGACGCTCATTTGCGTTCGGTTGCGAAGCAAATTGAAACGCAGACTGACATTGATTTGATGGCAATTGGCATCATGACTGACGCACCGGAGAGATTTTACGCAAATCATGCCCTGGTAACGAGCGTTGATAGTCTTGGTTCATCTGTAGTTACTGAACTATCTCGTATCATTTTGAAGTGATTAAAACAGCCTTAACGATAAGTAACTACTTATGATAGTTAATGATATATTTATATAAGAAGTTGAACGCTCATTAGAGAACAAAGGAAAAACGCATGACTACTACTGCACTGCAAAATGAAAAAAATCCTTCTGATTACCTTGTTTGCAAGTGGTGCGGAAAATCATTTCACTATTTTAAGTCCCATGTAGCCTATGGTAATTGCGAGGGTATTCCTGAGTCGGTAAAAGATGCCGATCCTGACACCGTACTGAAAATGTACACAACGCAGTTTCCAGATGAACCAACGCTATCGAAAAAGGCACTTGATGCAATTCAAGCTAAACGTGCCGAGCAAAAAAGCGAAATGGCCAAATCTTCTGGCGTGACCAGTAGCCCAGGCTACATAGGCACAGTTGAGTACAAGACAGATCTGGTCGCAGCTCACGAACTGCTAGACGTAACGGTGGAAGAACTCGGAACAAAACGTGGGACGCCGCTCATGGTTAGCGTCAACGTCAATACGCCGTTTCCAGAGTTCGTTCCTGAAGTGAAGAAGGGCTACGTATATGGCGACTTCGAACTGATCAAAGACATTTTCATGATGCTTGAACTTGGCATACCAGGCTATTTGTGGGGACATGCGGGAACAGGCAAATCGTCATTGCCTACACAGCTATGTGCTTTGCTCAATCGTCCGTTGATCCGTGCCCAACATACAGCATCAATGGAAGAGGCTCATGTTACGGGTCAAATTCTGGCGCGTGATGGCTCTACGTATTTCGAGCCAGGCTTGCTTGCGCTCGCAATGAAGCATGGCTGGGTTTACCTCGCGGATGAATACGACTTTGCGTTTCCACAAATTCTTGGCGTGTATCAGCCAGTGCTGGAAGGTGAAGCGTTGGTCATCAAAGAGGCGACACCAGAATGGCGTCGCATTACTCCGCATAAACGGTTTGCTTTTATTGGCACTGGCAACACGAACGGATCTGGTGATGAAACCGGCTTGTACCAGGGTACAAACATCCAGAACGCCGCGAACTTTTCGCGTTTTGGCATCGTTTCGAATGTGAAATACATGAGCAAAGAGGCAGAGATCAACATGTTGATAAATGCCGGCATTGTGGATGAGTACGCTGAAAAGATGGTTAAGTTTGCCGGTATCGTTCGCGATGGTTACGAAGAACACAATATCAGCCAACCGATTGGGCCTCGTGAGCTTTTGTTGTCGGCCAAGATTGGAATGATGCGAGGCGACTTTGTGACAGGTATTGAGCGTTCTTTCATTAACAAACTCCCTTCAGCTTCTGCGCAAGCGGCACGTGAAGTTGTTCAAAAAATATTTGGTTAATCGTGCGTAAAGGATGTTTCGGCTCTCTTATCGCTGCTTCTGAAACTGGTAAGGCTTGTCTGGTGTGTCCAGACAAGCCCGATTGTCACCAATCAGCAAAAGAAGTTGCGATTTCGATGCATGGGAAGTTCGTAGGCTTCCCAAATGACAAAATCAAAAAAACCAGAAAGGTAAAAACACATGAAGGCACTGATGGTTCGAACTGACTTCTCACTTGGGGAGTCGGCTCTAAAAGCAGAAAACGCGCTGAAGATTGCCAGAGAAGCTGGCTACACCGCTGTAATTTCAGCAGATAGCATGAATATTGCGAGTGTTATTCCACTACAACGTGCCGCTGGTGACGACATGGCGGTTATTTGTGGTGTGAAACTAAACATCGTTGATGATCCCACATACGAGCACCGGGCTAAACTTGCTAAAGAATCTAAGGGATGTATGGAATCATTAGAGCGAGGACGTAACTACTCGTTTACCGCTCTAATTAAAAATGAGCAAGGATATCGCGACATCTGCGAACTAATGACGGTGGCCAACACACGAGAACAGTTCTACTTTGTACCGCGTCTCTCGCTCGAACAGTTGGTTTCTACATATGCCAAAGGCAACATCATCCTGCTCACTTCCGACATCGGTAGCGTGTTCCAACGCAACGATTTTGCAAAAATCATAAGCACACTGATTACAGCGGGTGGAAAAGACAACTTCTATAGTGTGGTTTATCCGCACCCTACCCCATTCTACGACCAGATTAACGTCCGGGCGATGAAAGTCGCCAGTGCACTGAAAATAGAGCCAGTAGCGTTCTATCCCGCTTATTACGAATCGATCGACGATGCAGACATTAAAGACATTGCGCACATGGTTACGAACAACATCAAAATCGACCAGCCGCATCGTCTGCGTATCCCCCACCAGCGAGATAACGCCGTCAATGGTCGCCGCCATCTCCTTGAGGCGCTGAAAGCCTTCTCCGTTCGCATGGATGTGCCGGTAACAGCTGCAATGGCCTCAACAACGCAGGATACCATTATCGATGCCTGCACATGGCGCTGGCATGAATTGCCACCAGCACTGCCAAAGATGGCAGACGACGAGCCTGCAACGCTGATGAAACTGGCCGTTGCAGGGCTGCGTAAACGTCTTACCACAAAAGAGTTTGGCTACACACCACCTGCTTCTGAGAACAGGGTTTATGTTGAGCGGCTAAAGTACGAAATGGACACGCTTACTCGCCTGGGATTCTGTGGTTACTTCCTGATGGTGCGCGATCTGATGAATCACAGCCGTGAAGCTGGCATTCCTGTCGGGCCTGGTCGTGGCTCCTCCGCTGGCTCTCTGGTGGCATGGTGCATAGGTATAACCAACGTCGATCCTATCCGTCATGGTCTTCTGTTTGAACGTTTCATCAACCCTGAGCGTCTGGACTTGCCGGATGCGGATTTGGACTTCAGCCAGGCACGTCGCCATGAGGTGATCGAATATCTGAATGAACGCTACGGCGAAGATTACGTTGCGGGTATTCCGAACTTCACATATCTGGGCGCAGCCTCTGCACTACGTGACACCGCTCGTATTTATGGTGTGGAGTCCGCAGATATGGCGGTATCAAAAGAACTGAAGAACGTCGAGGATGATAGCCTTCCATTGGAAGAGCTGCGCGAACAACTGGCAAGTCTCGACAAATACGCGACAAAATATCCTGATGCATTCAATGCAGCCTGCAAGTTACAAAGCCTTATGCGTGGCTTTGGTAGACATGCGGCAGGGATGATCGTAGCAGGTGTTCCTCTGACAGAACGTACACCGGTTGAGCGCCGTGGTGACGCGCGTTGTATCGCATTTGACAAGCGTTACTGCGAGGCTATGGGCCTAATTAAGCTGGACGTGCTTGGCCTGGCAACTCTCGATTTGCTCGATAGTGCAAAACGCTACATTAAAGAGAACACAGGTGAAGATATCAATCTTGATGCCATATCTCTTGAAGATCGCAAGGTGCTGGATGGTTTTGCTGCTGGGTACACTCAAGGTGTTTTCCAGCTTGAATCAGGCCCAATGCGCAAGCTGCTTAAAGATTTAGGTGGTGGAATTGAGCCAATGAGCTTTAAAACGGTCGTCGCTACGACTGCGCTCTTCCGGCCGGGGCCAATTCAGTCAGGCATGTTGGATGACTATGTTTCTGTAGCCAAAGGCTTTATGACGCCGGAATCATTACACCCCGTTCTTGATGAACTTACCGCAGAAACAAATGGCGTGATTCTCTATCAGGAACAGACGATGAACGCGACTCGATTGCTTGCTGGCTTCACAATGGCTGAAGCTGACGGCGTTCGTAAAGCGATCGGCAAAAAAGACATGGAAAAAATGAAGAGCATGGGCGAGAAGTTCATCGTTCAGGCTCAAGCTGGCTGGATAGACGTTGAGCTGGAAGATGGCACTACACAGCGCATTCACCGTGCGGAACATTTTAAATGCGAAGACGGAACTCTGAAAACTGTCGAAGAGGCACTTGAGTACGGCGCAAAACTACCTATAAACGCAGTACGCGTTACAGCGTCACATCCAGGGCTATCAGAGATGAAAGCGAAGGAGATCTGGACCGCATTCGAAAAGAATGGTGCCTACCAGTTCAACAAATCACACTCTGTTGCTTACTCCTTAATCAGTTATCAATCTATGTGGTTGAAAACTCATTATCCCGCAGAGTTTTTCGCTGCTGCTCTCACTATTCTTGGCGAAGATAAACACCAGGGGCTGGTTAAAGATGCGCTGACCTATGGTATTCACGTATTGCCACCAGACGTTAACGTGTCATCTAACCGAATCGAGATCCGCACGCTTGAAGATGGCAGCCAGGTGCTGTATGCGCCCTTCTCTGCTGTGAAAGGGTGTTCTGAGAATGGCTGCCAAGCCATCATGAGAGCGCGAGAAAAAGTTGGCGGCAAATTCGAGTCACTGGCGCAATTCGAAGAAGCTGTCGAGAAACGTGCCTGTAATAGTCGAGTGCGCGAATCACTGCAAAAAGTAGGTGCGTTTGCATCCATCGAGCCAGGTAGTCTGCCAGCAACTGATCCAGAGCGTCTCCGCGACCAGGCTGAATTGATGGGAAACCTTGTCATAGACGCAGTTAAAGCCTCACGTCCGTTTGAGATGAACCCCAAACGTTCGGCTGAGATTAACGTGCTCATGACACGGATGGCGGCTGAAATGGGATTAGGTGATGAACTAATCCGCCCTAGCATTGGCATTAAGCCGAAAATCATGATCATTCTGGACAATGCAAACGGCAATGATGCTCGAACCGGTTACTTTATGGAGAACGGATACGACGATTTTAAGGCCAAGCTGTTGACGGCTGGGGATTTGCGCATGGGCGATCTCTATGTCACAGGCGTTTGCAAAAAGGTGAAAGACAAAGAAAAGGACTACACCAAAGACGAGATCGGCCAGTTCACCGACTTTATGCGTGAAGAGATCAATCTGGTGCGCCCGACCTATGTGCTGACGTGTGGTAGCCGGGCAACGGCATTGTTTAACAACAAAAACAAGCCATCCGATTTGGTCGGCAGGAAGGAGTACCTTCCAGACCTTGACGTTACTGTCTTTTACGGGTTTAACCCCAACATTCTTTACTTCAGACCTGAAGAGGGAGAACGACTAGAAGCGATATTAGCCGACGTAGCAGAAACCATTAAGACGTGATCCCATAAACATGGCCTCTATGGCCATGTTTTCCCTTATCCCCTATCCTCGAACTCCTTGCCTTATCATCACAATGATATAATCAATACAAAATGATAAGTAAATAGGAAAGCATATGATCACCGATATTTACGAGAAAATAATGTCTGATCTCGAGTTTGACCGAGACAATCTGGAGGAAGTCTGGCGTAGACAACCCCGCCTTTTAATGGAGTATGGCTCAAAACTCGCTCATGCAGAAAGAAGTGTCGCAGAGGCAAAACTTAACCTTGAAGCTGTTGAAGCAAAGCTATACGACACAGAGCGTAAGAACTTGAGTATGAACGGCATTAAGTTCAACGAGTCTGTACTGGACGCTAAGGTTAAAACAAACCCACAGTATCTGTCTAAACGGCAGAAGTTGGATGAAGCACGGCACATCGCAGACATATACAAACATGCTGTCGCCGCCTTTTCGCATCGCCGAGACATGATCGTTCAGGCGTCGAAGATGGCCATCGTTGAGTTAGATCGATTAGGCTCTGAACGCTTTATTACTCCCCGTTGATTTTGATAGATAATAAGTAAGTACTGATCTATTATTTAACAGCTCGAAAGAGCCACGAATGAACGAAAGCCCAACGCGCATAGCGCCATCGGCCAAATCACAACAAGGAGAAACACATGTCTAAGACATTACTTGATTTGCTTAACAAAACTCGTGAAGACATTGCCGCCAAACGTGGCAAAAACACTGATTTGACCCGCTTAAAAGACGGCATCAACTATATCCGCATCTTCCCTAATAAAGACGACCCGAATGGTAAGTTCTTCCAGACTTTTGGTATGCACTACATTAAGTATCAGAACGAGGAAGGTAAAGAAGCAACCAATGCTTATATTTGTGAGCAACATACTCACGGTCGCGCTTGTCAGCTATGCGAAATGGTGATGGAAGGTCGCGCTCGTCACAAGGGTAACAAAGCAATGGAAGAGCGCATCGGTCAAATGCGTGCAACCCCTCGCTACCTGGTAAACGGCATTCTTTCAACTCGTGAGGATTTCTCCGATGCAGAGAAATGTCAGTTAATCGAACTGCCTTCCACTGTGTTCGATGATATCTGCAAAGCAATCACCGAAGACATCGCTGACGATATCGGCAATCCATTAAGCAAAGAGGAAGGTTACGCATTTCAAATTAAGCGCACAGGCTCTGGTCGCGATACAGAATATGACGTTTCACCAAAACGTAAAGTCTTCAAAGGTGATATCGAAGATAAATTCTGGAACAACCAACATGACCTGATTGCTTATGTGAATCAGGCCGATGAAACTCGCCTTCTTGCGACAGTTCGCACTATGGGTCGTCTGATTGGCATCGCTGCACCAACTGCCACTGCATCGGCACCAGCAATTTCCTCAACAGCGAAAACATCGGCCTCTGCACTGCCTGGATTTGGCTCGATCACTGGTCATACGGAAGGAGCGACGGCTGTAGCAACCGCCCACACTCCAGCTTCTGAACCAACCAGTCTGGTTGATGAAGAAGTTCTGCGAGCAATGGAATCTGAATTTAAATCAGAAACAAGTTCTGCTGCCGCATCAGCCAAAGAGTCTGAAGCAGACGCAACGACATCTGTAGCAGCCGCATCTGCGACGGAAGACGAAGGTCTGGATGACCTACTGAGAGAGCTGGACTCTCTGTAATCCCATTACGTGACCAGTAAGGCGTCTACGGACGCCTTACTTTTTGGAAGGAATGTACCGGTGAATTATCTCTTCGTAGATGGCAATAGCCTGGGTTATTACCACCAACAATCTGACAAATTGCACAACGGCGAAATGGAAGTACAGGCTGCTTTCGGCTTTGTTAAGAACGTCCGTCGTTATGCCTCCATCCTCCATGCCCGACCTATGATTCTTTGGGATGGATTTAGTGACAAGCGTCGCGACTTTTACCCGGACTACAAAGCAAATCGCGACGACGATCCTGATATGAAAAAGATGAAGGAAGGCTTTGCTATCCAGAAGCCATACATCCTCAAAATGATGACCGCGCTTGGAGTTACCCAACTCATTGCAAAAGATGCAGAAGCGGATGATCTGGCCGGGCTGCTGGTATCCCGCATGGCACCGCAGCCAACCGTTGAACACATCTATCTGTTAACAGGCGATAGCGACTGGCTTCAGTTAGTTCGTGAAAACGTAAGCTGGGTAAGCCTGCGTGAAGACGCCAAAAACAAGCAGGTTAATTTTGAGCAATTTGCGGAGCTGACAGGATTCGCCACGCCTCGCGCATTTTTGGAAGCAAAAGCATTACAAGGCGATAACTCGGACAACATTAGCGGTGTTGGTGGCATTGGTGCTGGCGGTGCGAAAGAGCTGCTGCATGAATGGGGAAGTGTCGCAACGATGGTACGCGGCATCAACGACGGCTCAATCGTGGTTAATAAAGGGCGTCATAAGACCGCCTTCAACAAACTAGCGAAGAATGCCTTCAACGAGAAAACAGGCTGTCGAATGCTCGAAGCGTTCAAGAGAAACATCACGCTAATGAACCTGATTGAGACGAAGTTTCCGCCTACCGAAATCGAAACAATCAAAGGCAATCGTGACGTGAAAGCATTCGAGCAACTGTGCTACGAGCTGAATTTCCGTTCGTTCCTTGAAGACCTTGAAGTGTTTGTTCTTCCATTCGAAAGGTATTGCTAATGCTTAAATCGATTATTAATGGCGCTACAACCACCCCTGCCCAACTGGCAAAAGAGATTGTCTTTTATCACGGTGAGTACGCTGTCATCGCACTGCCGTCAATTCTAGGCACTGCCGGAATGAAAGCGACAGATCGCGAGTTTGGATTAGTCAGCGAGCAGGTCGTAAAAATCCTCGCTCGTGTATCCAGACTCCTTAACCACGATGCGATTGTATTCGACGAATCCGCCGCTTTAAAACGAATCAACGAAACAAAAGGAGCCTGATCATGGCAAAAGGAAAATCCGCACTGGCACTTGCTCTGAAAAAGAAAATCGGTAGCAACGACGAAATTCAGAAAGTAACTCATTGGATTGACACAGGCTTTCCTCCGTTAAACAAAGCTATTTCCGGTCGTTACGATGGCGGTTTCCCATGTGGTCGTATCGTCGAAGTATTCGGGCCGCCAAGCGCGGGGAAAACTTTTTTGGCAACGGCAGCAATGATCTCCGCTCAGAAACAAGATGGCCTGGCGGTATTCCTCGATCATGAGAACAGTTTTGACGTTGGCCTGGCTGTCGCCAATGGTCTGAACGCAGATGAGGATGACGGCCAGTGGGTATACAAGCAGCCTGATACCTTCGAAGACTCTGTAGAGTTGATCGGCACAATACTTAAATTGGTACGTGATGAAGAGCTTATCCCTGAATCAGCACCTATCTGTATCGTGGCTGACTCACTTGCGTCTATGGTTCCGAACTCCAAAGCCGAGAAGTTCGAAAAGATGGCTGAAGGCACTGCCAAAGACAAAGATCAGCTAAACATGAACGACAATACGGCGCTTGCTCGTGCGACGAGCGCGAACTTCCCCACTCTGGCTTTGTGGGCACGCAAATACAACGCCTGCATCATCTTCTTGAATCAGGTTCGCACAAAAATCGGTGTAATGTTTGGCGACCCTACTACGTCACCAGGTGGCGATTCACCGAAGTTTTACGCTTCTGTACGCATCCGTCTCGGCGCATCGGTGATGAAGGATGGTAAAGAGAAGATCGGTCAGGACGTAGGCGCAGAGTGCATCAAAAACAAAGTTGCACCACCTTATGGCAAGTGCACTTGGAAATTCTACTTCGATCCTACTCGTGGCCTCGACGTTATCGAATCGCTCGTCGAGTACATGCTGGATGAAGGATACCTACCAAAGAACGCCAGCGGGCGCATAGAAATTGGTGACAAGAAATACACCAAATCACAGATCGTCGAGATGTATCGGGAGAAGCCACTAGCTGAAATCATTGCGGCTTTACAGGCAATCGACGACCGGAGATCAAAAGACAATCCCACCGAGTCAGTAGAAGAGTAAACACAAGGCGTCCACAGGACGCCTTTTTTATCTCTTGAAAATATATA
>NZ_JABWMT020000053.1:0-14976 GCF_013368915.2 Escherichia sp. 93.1518 | reverse complement strand
CATATGGATAAGTCATTGCGTACTGGGGTAAATACATCTTATAGAGTATTAATATGGTTTATTACTGTGAATACTGTAATGGAGTAAATCATTTATTTTCATTAGTAATAGGTACTCCCGAAAATCTGGGTGATCGTGGAGTTTTCGCCGCGAATTATAAAAAATATCTATGAAATTTTTTCATAAGAACACGCAAGATCGATAGCTAAAGTAATAAGTACCGAAACATATAGAAAATACCAATCAATGGAAAATGAATAAAAAGTGAATAGGAAATCACATGGCAAAAAATAAAGACGATGGAACCCGCTATACTTACACCGAGATCGCGGAAAGATTCGGCGTAGAAATTAGTACCGCTTCGCGTATCTGGTCGGGGAAAGGATTAGATATCAACTGGCCTAAAAAATTAGTTGATCAGTGGTTACTGGCGAACGTAATCGAACCCATGCGTAATGGTGATGTAAAAGGAATGATTCATAAAGCCACACTACGCAAACTAGAAGCAGAAGCAGACCTAAAAGAATTAGAACTACGCCAGCAATCAGGCGAACTAATTCCCGTGGCAGTAGTACAGCAAACATTAGCCCAATACTTCTACCAACTACGACAAGTAATTAGAAGTATTCCCGCATCAAGTTATGTTGAACTATTCGAATCACAAGACGCATTAGAATTAAAAATTAAATTACAGGATAAGATAGACCGCCAGTTAGAAGAGATTGGTAGCTATGAATATGAGGGAACATATGAAGAACAACTACCAGAAGATGATGAAGGTACTAACGAGAGCGGCGAAATCAATCCTACCGCCGAAGAAACAACTACCAGCGGAATGGGTAGAGAATAACCTAGTCTTTCCTGATGGCGAGCTACAGGGGCAACGTGTCAAATTATTTGAGTTTCAGAAAAAGCCCTTGAATGACATAGTAAATCCTCGCATCCGTAAAGTGGTGCTCATGAGTAGTGCACAACTTCTCAAAACAACTGTACTTCAGAATAGTATGTACTACTTCCTAGCTAATGATCCAAGTAACATGATCTTCGCAGGTGCTACTGGTGGTACTACAAGTAAGTTCCGTACTGGTAAATGGCAGGCAGTCATCGAAGCATGTCCGGTACTAAAAAATCTAGTTAGTAATAAGAATGATAAGAACTTTACGAACAACGATAAGACACAACAAAACTTAGATGGTACTTTTACCTACTTCCTAACATTAGGTAGTAGTGCCCAACTTCGTGGCTTGAGTTCGCCTCGTGTCTTCCTTGACGAAATATCCAATATTGATCCGAATGGCGATGAAGGCAATCCATTAAAGTTAGCAGAACAGCGTACAAAGGCTTTTAGTAATCCCCTTATTATGTGTTGTTCTACTCCCCTTGATGAACATGACTTAATTACGCAACAGTACGAACAAAGTAATAAACAAAAGTTTTATGTACCGTGTCCACACTGTAACCACTCTCACGAATTAGTTTTTGATAACGTTAAGTTTGACTGGAAGATTATCGAAGGTGGACGCCGCCGTATTCCTGATGCAGACACTGCAAGGCTAGAATGTCCTAAGTGTAGTAATGTAATCACTGAAGCCGAACGTGTACGAATGATTCGTAAAGGGGTATGGATTGCAACAGCCCCAGAAATATTAGATATCATGGGCTATCATGTATCTCGCTTATATTCTCCAATTAACTCTATCAAATCAATTGTTGCAGACTTTGCAGAAGCACATTATACATTTGACCTTGCATCATTTTATAATAACGTACTAGGACTTCCATATATTGATAAAGAGAATAGCGAACATGACTTAGTATTATTAGAGAATCTAAGAGATAGTGAAATTGATATTGATAATATACCAGACGATGTACTAGGAATTGTGATGGGAGTAGACCAACAGTTAGACCGTCTTGAAATAACTACATTAGGAGTAAGTGAAAAGAACCTATACGTACTTGATCATCGTAGTATCTATTCAATTGACTGTACTAAAATCGAAGCCCCAGCATGGAATAAGTTAACGGCCTTTGGTAATCATCCATTTAAAACACGTTCGGGTAAACCATTGAAGGTACTGGCCGGATTTGTCGATAGTTCGAACGGTAACGCAACCAGTACCGTATATCGTTTTTGTTCTAACTCTAATATCTTTAAACCTATTAAGGGTGGTACATCCAATACTAACCCACTATTCAAAGGTAGTACGGCTGGTGGTCACTCCCTGATTAACCTAAATGTTAACTTAGGTAAGACTAACGTTAGACAGTTGTTAAACCGTGCTGTATCAGATAATGAAAATAGTAAGGAAGTACAGATACACTTTAGCCATTCAGTACCGGATGATTACTTTATACAGGTAACAAGCGAGAAGCGAGTAATAAAGGCTGGTGCGTGGGTATGGGTGAAGAAAATTAGTAGTTCGAGGAATGAAACTTTGGATTGTCTTAATTACTCGCTTATATGTTTCCAGTGGTATCTTTCTAAATTGGGTAGTCAACCATTCCGACAACTAAGGGAATTTAACGCCAAACAAAAAGAGAAAGCAGGACTAAATAAAGAAGTAAATACAGAAGAAGCACCAACTAAGCCAACTCCTAAGCGAGTAATAAGGCCGCGTAAGGGTGGTGGTTTCTTTAAATAAGGAAAATAAAATGGCAATAGTTCGCAAAGTAACCCTAAGAGGCGATATCTTTAAAGGCGAGACTATTACATTCGATTACCCCGCAGGATCAGAAGTAGACCTAATCGATCCTAACGGGGTAAAAACTTCATACACATACCCTTTCCCAGCTATTGATACTAGTAACTGGGATGCAGGGGTCTGGACTGCAATTATTAACAGTACCGTAGCGTATGGCGTACAACAATTCGAAGTAATAGATCCAACTTCAAAGGCGTCCGAATATAACGACCTGATGCAAATCATTAAAGATATTGATCAGATCATCATGGACAGAATTAAAGGCGGTGGTGTACTAAGTCAATCAATCCAAAATAAATCATTAACATATGAAAGTAGTGAGATTCTAATGAAACTACGCCCTGTTTATGTCAGCCGTGCAAATGATTTACTATCGGATATGAAAGGCTTTAATACTGGATGCCCTATTAAATCAATTACTACATTTAGGAGATCCCGCTAATGTTCGGATGGAATAAAAAGAAAGTAGAAGAACCTAAGCAGAAGGTATTAGTACAGAAGCCTATCAAGCTAATGAAGAATAACCCTATGAAGCGTGCAATGTCTTCCCTGAATCTAGGATCTTCCAGTCCTGTTATCTCCTTCGGTTTCACGGGTGGTAATCAGGCAGGTAATATTAACGCTATCATTAACCGTACTCTACCGGTAATGGTCGCCGTGAGTCGTGAACTCTCAATTAAGAATGGTATTGTTAAAAAATATGTTTCTACTAACTCAGCAGGTGTAACGGGTGCAGATGGTCTTTATATTCGCCCTTGTACTCACTCTTCTGATAGTGAACAGGTTAACCAGTCAATCGATAAACAATTAGAAGATGCATTCTATGCATGGTCAGAAGATCCTAAAGCCTTTTCACGTTGCGGTACTCTGGATATCAGTACCTTTCAGCGACTAGTAGAACGTACTCGTTCCGTAGATGGAGATTGTTTCATCCGTATTCATAGTCGTCCAGGTGAATTACCACAGATTGAGATCATCGATTCAATGCGTATCTCTACCTATGAGAACCAGCTACTACCATCAGGTAACTATATTAGTAATGGTATAGAATTTGATATTAATACTAACCGCCCTGTAGCGTACTGGATCACACGATATAATCCTATCATGTACAACTATATGATTGAAGAACGTGAACGCGTACCAGCAGACGAGATTCTACACCTGTTTCAACAGGACTACCCAACACAGCAACGCGGGATACCTGATGTACATTCCGGTACTGAAAAGTTAAAAGAGTTAGAGGAATTTATGGCGGCAGCAATTACTTCCCGTAAGGTTGCAGCGTCCGCAATGGCCTTTATCACTAATCCAGATAATGACGATGTACAGCTACTGACTGATGACAGTGTTTCATACTATGACCAGGACTATTTAAATCCGGCTGCAATCGTAGAACTACAGGCAGGTCAGGATATTAAAACAGTAAACCCATCTCAGACTACTGACGGGATTCAAGAGTTTATTGATAACCAAATGATGATGATTGCAATGGGCTTAGATATTACAAAACAATCCCTAACCTCAGATACTAGTAATGCTTCATTCAGTGCTGCAAAGTTAACTGATAAATTACAGCAATCAACATTTAAAAGCCGCACTAATGCTTTAATTGTTTCTGTACTAAAACCGCTTTATATTGCATGGTTAAAATCTGCAATGCTAAATAGTAGTACATTAAGCAATTTAAATTTTAGTGATTTTAATAAATTGACTCATGCACAATATGTACAGACTCGTCAAATCTCCCTTGATCCATATAAAGACCTACAAACCGAAGTATTAGCAATTGATAACGGTTTGAAGAGTAAGGCTATGGTAATTTCAGAGATGGGCTATGATCCTGTTATCGTCATGGAAGAAATCAACAAGGAAAATAAAGAAAATGGAATTGAACAAGAACCAGACGAGGGCGATCAATCTAACACAAATCAATAATGCCATTGATGAAGCTGATAGAACTGTAGAACTCTCATTTGCAAGCGAAATTCCAGTAGTACGCGATATTAAAGGGACTCTCTATAATGAGATCCTTTTATGCAGTCCTGAAAACGTAGACTTAAGCCGTCTTAATGACGGTGCACCTGTACTAGTAGAACATGATGCAATGCGTCAGGTCGGTATAGTTGAGAATGCCCGCGTAGATATGGATAAAGTATGTCGTGCTACTGTACGTTTTAGTGCACTTGGAACAGCAAATACTATCTTCGGTATGATCTTAGAAGGTATTCGCCCTAAAGTGTCCGTAGGTTATAACATCTTAGATTACTACCTAGATGGTAATAATCTAATTGTTTCTAAATGGCAACCATACGAAGTATCCAGTGTTTCGCAGCCAGCGGACAACACCGTCGGCATCGGAAGATCACTAAATAGTAATGAAGAAATCACACTAGAGGATCTACCCGAAATGGAACAAGAACAAAAAGAAGAACTAGTACAGGAAGTTGAAGTTATTAAGGAAGTACAGGAAGAAGAAGTACAAGCCGAAGTAATCGAAGAAGAAGAAGTAGTTCAAGAAGAATCAGTAGAAGTAGTAGAAGAACCAGAAGTAATTGAGGAAGTACAGGAAGTACAACCTGAATTAGTAGAGGAACGTTCTATTGCCGTAACTGATATTCAGGAAAGCATAAATAAAGAAGTAGAAGCAAATCGTATTCGCGAACTTCGATCTATTTCTTCGGTACTAGGTGTTAGTACAGAAGAAGCAATTAAAAACGGTGTAAGCGTTGAAGACTTTAAACGCTCACTAAATACAGATAATAAATCAATTGATAAGGATATCAAAAAAATGGAAAAGAAATCTCTAATTAACGAAGGTCTACGCAGTCTAAAAGGTGAAGCACATGATCTAGAATCCTTCGAAAAAGGTGCACGTGGTTATAACGCAGACCTAAACGCTATGGTACGTTCTACTGACGATACTACTTCTACTGTAACCGCCGCAGGTCTAGTAAAAGAAGAACTAGCAGACAGCTATATTCGTCAACTACTCGCAGCTACTGTACTAGGTCAACTACCAGTAACCGTATTTGGTGGGCTTGCAGGCCGTGGTAACTTCTCTATCCCACGTGCAAAAGGTATGACTCCAGCAGCTAAATTCTACAACGAAGATGAAGCAGTTACCGACGGTTTCGAAACTTTCGATAAAATTACACTTAAGCCTCGCATGTATGCTGCGGGTATTAAAATCACTAAAGCAATGCTACTAAGCAACGCAGCTACCGAACGTTATGTTACCGATGAACTACTACGCCAATGTGCTAACGGTCTAGAATCAGCAGTATTTGCACAAATCGCTACTACCGTTCCAGTACAGCAAACTGGCGTATCTGGTCAAGTATCCGAAGCAGACGTACAAAAAGCAATTGAAGCTATCTCCTCTAAAAACGTTGATATCAATCGTTGTGTGGCAATTGTCCATCCTTCTATGCTAGCAAAACTACGTCAAACCGCTGTACTTAATAACACTGCCGCCGTCGCCCTTGTGTCCGGTCATCGCTATGACATGTGGCTCAATGACGAGATCCGCGTGTTGGAGTCTACGTTTGTAGGTAGCGACACCATTCTAATTGGCGATTTTTCTGAACTAATTTTCGCTAACTGGAACGAAGGTCAGGAACTAGATTTTGATGATACTACTTACCGTGCAGCTCAAACTATCGCAATCCGTAGTTTCCAATACCTAGATGTGGCAATCGCTCACGAGGAAGCATTCGTACAACTACAACTAAAAGCATAAGGTACTTTTTACTATGAGGCATTTTACTAGCAATCAAATTGATTCTACTTTCTTAAATGCCTTTGGTGAACCTATCACAATTAACGGGGCGAGTTTTACGGCAATCGTAGATCATCGCCTCGTTGTCGTTGATAGCGGTACTGAAGGACTAGTAGAAAGTACAGAAACATTTCTATCAGTAAAAACTGATGACCTATCTACTTACAGTATCGCTATTGATTCCGAAGTAGGCGTACAGGGTACAAACTACACTGTATACAATATCTATAATGATTTGAGTGGTATTTGTGAAGTTTACATAAGACCATCTACAATTAATAATTACGGGTGGTAATATGGCACTATTAAGCGACGTACAGAAGACAATTAGAACTAGCCTTAATAATATCATGCCAATACGTAAGGCAATGAATATTCAGGCAGGTAAAGACCTATTCATCTTAGTATCAGTAAATCAGACATATTCACCAACTAACTTTGGTACACAACGCCAGACAGGGACATTTGATTTTCAATTTCTCCTAGTACCGGAACCATCAGTACAACTTCCGGCTGATACCTTCGGTACTATTTTCGAATACTTCCGTACTAATACTATTAAAGAGTTTAAAGATAATAACGTCACTCTACTTTCTTATGAGTTTCAAGATAGCGAACAGGTAACAGATCCAACTACTGGCTATCAATCGTTATCGTTTGCAATAAATATTGTAGCAACTCAAAAACCATAAGGAATATAGATAATGAGTGATAATATTTTTACTGGTAGTGGTTTTAAACTCTATTATAATGATGATATTGGGAACCAGATTCCCGATAACTCCGGCAACGAACAGATTAATGAACTGGCAGAGATGCCATCATTTGGTATTAAAAGTGAAGTACAGACTATTGAAACTTATAGTAGTGGTTATTCAGAGAAACTACTAGCAGAGCAAGACATCGGTAATATTGAAGTAGTAGTAAACTATCTACCAGATGATCCCGGTCATATGTTCTTAGATGAAGCGACCGAAAGTCAGGATGAATTCCAATTAACAATGATTTATAACGTCGAAAATGATGTAATCAGTTATTCGATGGTCAATGGTAAGATTCAATCAGCTAGCCTATCAGGTGACAAAGACACAGTAGTAACCAAAACTTATTCATTCGTACCTACTGACGTTATTATGCGTGATGGAACCGCTGTACTCAGTACCCCACTAGTTGTTGGCTCCTATGGTGTCGGCTCTAATGGTGTAGACGTAGCTCAGTACCAACCAGACCTACCAGATGGTAACAGCTTTATTAAGATTCCTTCATCACAAGTCGGCAACCCTGCCGGATCTGATATGATGGGTATTGGCCTAATTGATATGGGTACATTTTCTAGTCTTGCAATGACTAAATCTGGCTCATTGGCAATCTATGCAAAGAACCAGAATACAGCATGGCAACGTATCCTAACTAGTGGTCTAGGTGATTCTAAGTACGTAGCATTAACTGGTGACCAAACCGTAGCAGGTAATAAAACCTTCTCAGGTGATACAAAGGTTAATAGTCTTATTTCTACAAATGGTATTAGTGGTTTAAGTCTAACTGTAACTAATAAGATTAAAGGTAGTGATATTGAAGTACAATCCGCTATTTTAGGTGCAGCGGCAGCAGATACCCTAACACTAGGTCAGGCATTATCTGTAAGTAATGGCGGTACTGGTGCGAAAACAGCCCCATTAGCACGTAAAAACTTAGGTATTAGTGAAACTGCAACCCTAGACGTTATTCCGATTGCAAATGGCGGTACTGGTGCAACTACTCTTGCACAGGCTCAAGCTAACTTAGGTATTGTTACCAGTACCGAACAAGATGGCAAATACTTGATTAAGTCTAGTAACCTATCAGATTTAACTAACGTAGCAACAGCACGTACTAACTTAGGTCTAGGTACAGCAGCAATTAGAAATACTGGTACAAGTGGTGCAAATATACCTTTGATGAATAGTAATAATACATGGTCTGGTACTAATGCATTTAATCTTGCATCATTTAGATCAACGGCAGCTAACCCGCTATTGATTGAAAGTGCTACACCAACAATATCATTTTCACAAACTGATACACCAATTAATAAGGCAATTTTAGTATTAGATGGTAGTACATTCCGTGCACATGAAAATACTACGGCTGGTGATAATATCTTTAATTATAGCTTTACTGATAAAACTATCACTTTTAATAAAGTAGCTCTATCAAATGCATTACCTGTTAATAGTGGCGGTACTGGTGCAACAACCCCAGCAGCAGCACGTACTAATTTAGGTACATTCTATGAGAATAACACACCATTAACTACCGAAGACTTAAACACATTAAACGGTACTAAATCTGGGATTTATATGCAAACTATGAATTCTAATGCAACTACTGCCCGTAACTATCCAGCTACTATTGCAGGTAGTCTACGTGTTTATCAAACCGCAGCAAATAACAATAATAGTTGTATTCAGATTTATACTGCATATGATTCGGCTAGAACATGGAAACGTGTATACAATGGGACATCATGGACAGCATGGAAAGAAGACAATGTAGCAAGTAAGATCACTGGTATTATTCCAATTGCAAATGGCGGTACTGGTAGTAATACAGCAGCAGGTGCACGTACTAATCTTGATGTACCAGCAAATAGCGAAGTATTCCTCAAGAAAGATAACCTAGCAGGTATTGAAAACAACGCCGCAGCATGGTTAAACGTTCGACCAGTTGGTGCTACTCCCCTTGCGAGTGATCCAGTAAATGACTATGACGCAGCTACAAAACGTTGGGTAGAAAACCTTGTATCTACTGGTACTACTGGCCCAACAATGAATGGTGTAATGAACTATGGCGTAGGATCTTTTAGACTACAAGATAGCCGTACTTTTACTCAACCATACGATGTTTTATCTGATGGACAATTACTAAAACGTGCTGATTATCCAGATCTCTGGGCTTATGCACAAATGGTATCACCAATTCCTGATGCTACCTGGGTGAGTGACTATCGTCAACGTGGTAAGTATTCTACGGGTGATGGCTCAACTACATTCCGTGTACCAGACCGTAACGGCGTACAATCTGCTTCCGTAGCTGGTCTATTTGCCCGTGGTGATGGTGGCGGTGTATTCAGTACCGGTACAGTTGCACAATCAGGTCTACCAAATATTACGGCATCATTAGGTTTTCACGGATCACAAGCTAACGGTACTGGTAATACTGCGTTATCATCAGTTGGTGGTGCATTTTCTTCAAATAGTCCACAGAATGGTTATTCATTACAGGAAAGAAACACAGCCGCACAATCACTAGGATCTGCATTATTTGATGCATCACGTGCTCACGCAGTATATGGACGTAACACTACAGAAGTAGTACCAAACCATTTCGTCGGTGTATGGGTAATTCGTGCAACTGGTAGTTTTCAGGCAGCAAATACTTCATGGTCTGTTATTAATGGTGATACTACTTTACCTCCTGTCAGTACCGTAGTATCTGGTGGTGATATTATTTCAGAATATAAAGTTGGTACTACATCCCGTTTAAAAGCAACATTCAATACATTTGAAATTGTTGGTGGTGGATTAAAAGATAAAGGTGCACGTATTATTACTCCTGGTAATATGTCATATCGCTTTACAGATTCTGGTGAATTAGGACTTCCACCAAATGCTACAATTACTTCTGAAAATAATGTATTAACTTTAGGTGCTCCCGTAACTTATCTATCTGGTGGTCTACAAGCGGCACCAGGTAATACTATCATGGTTAGACAAAGCGAACGTAATGAAGTAGGGATGAAAAACGAAGTAGGATCAACTAATCCAGAAACTTACGTTAATAGTGTCTATGGTAACTGGTATAATGGTGTATGGGTACTAGGTGGTGTCCGTGGTGGCTCAACTAACTTAGACCGTGCACAATTAAACGTACAATCTGGTACTGGTGCTTATGCTTCCTATCTCTTCGGTACTGATGGTGTAGCACGTTGTCAACAGTGGTTAAACACTTCCGATCTACGTGTAAAAGAGAATGTAGTACGTATTAGTAAACCATTAGAAAAAATGCGTAAGATTCAAGGTGTATCCTGGACTCTCAAGACTAATGGATCTACTGGTCATGGCTTTATTGCTCAGGAAGTTGAAAAAATATTCCCATCGGCAGTAGTAAAAAGTCATGATATGGAACTACAGGACGGTACTAAAGTAAAAGACGTTAAAGCGGTAGATACTTCTGGTGTAGCGGCAGCATTACACCATGAAGCAATCCTAGCACTAATGGATAAAGTTGAAGACCAACAGAAAGAAATTGATGAACTACGTGCAGTCGTAACACAATTACTAAATGCACAGAATAAATAAATAAACCAGTAAGGGAGTAATTCCATAAACTCCCTTACTATCAAATTAAATCTTTATAAGGAAATAAAAATTATGGCTATGGATATTATGTCAGGTGCAAACCTAAAAGTAGAAGTAGGTACAAGTGCTGGTAACGTACTAGCGACCGACTTTAAAGAAGTTCCCGAAGTTGCTAGCTTTACTACTTCTGGTTTTGAATCAGTTGTTATTGATGTAAAAACTTTTAACTCAGCTTATAACCGTGGATAAAATAGCGGCCTATAGTAGTAATACTATTTGAATAACTCCTCTAATTGCTGGAAACTCTTATTATTAAGTTAAAGACAATCAGCAGCGAAGCCATATTATATGGAACGTTCAACGACTAGCCTAAAGGCGTAGGGATTAAGTAATCTCGAAATGGGGAGAATCCGAAATATCGGATTGTGATATAGTCTAATCTGTATAGAAATATGCAGCAGTCATAAAGACCGATGACGATGTAGTATTAACGCCACTACGTGAATAAAAATGAAGTTGCTCGGCACAAAATCGATCCCAGACATTGAACTAAGTGTTAACTATCTTGCGGATAATACAGTACACCAACAATTAGAGACTCTCGCAGACGAGCAGAAACGTTGTCAGATTCGTCTAAGCTATTATACAGACGCAACTCACACTACCGGTTTCTATGTTGTTTATACTTGCTTTGTTAGTTCTACCACTATTGACGGTGATAAAGATGAAGTAGTAACTAAATCTTTCAACCTAGCTGTAGACGGTGCAGCCGTTGAAGCAGGTACTCTACCTTCTCTATAAAATAAATAAGAGTGTTAGCTTATGGTTAGCACTCTATTTTTTTAACTTTAATAAGGAATATAATAATGAATCTACAAGACGCACTACAAAAACTATCTCCAAAAAAACATGCTTTCACTATCGAAGGAGTGGAATTTTTTATCCATCGTGCACGTACTCGCGATCTAGATAAACTTCATAATCCAATTACTACTATCACTGTATGTACCTGTGATGAAAATGGTGATCCAATCTTCAGTACCGAAGATATCGAAGGACGTATTAATCTAAATGCTCTTGATTCACAAATTATCAATCAGATTATTGATGCAATCATGAAACTATATGCGACAGAAGATCCAGTAGACCATATTGAAAAAAAATAATTGAGAATCACGACCTACGCACATATCTAGAATTAATCTGTACTAGGGGAATGAGTATAAAGGAATTAGATGAAATTGATCCTGATTTGTTTCAAGCAATTGAAATATATAAGACTAGGATGAATACTAAAGCCGAAAAGATGCAAATGTTATACCATTCCCATAGTTGCTATATGATGGCAATGTATAGTCAAGGATTATCTAAAGACTACAAAAAAGACCTTTCCTATAAAGATTTTGATTTTATGGATATGCTCGATGATTCTCTAACTACAAAAGAGCGTAAAGAAAAACGCCTAGCAGATAAAGAAAAGAAACAGAATACGGATCTTAAATCATTAGGGGAAGTTATAAAATCAATGGCAACAAATAAAGGTAAAGGTAATGGCAAAAAATAACGATAAAATTAGAGTAGAAATAGATGGCGATAGCTCAGGGCTATCTAAATCACTACAGCAGGCAGAAAATAAAATAGATGCCTTTGGTAAGAAGGCTGGCGGTAATATTGGTGGCTTTGCTTCAAATACTGCTAGTGTATTTGGTCAACTATCAACGGGTATTGCGGGTGTTGCTGCCTTATCCGTTGGTGCTGGTGCTGCCGTAGCAGGTCTTGCACTTAAATTAAATGGCGTAGTAAAGGAGTTGAATCAATTATCATCTCAGTCGGGGATGTCTGTAACTCAATTACAGCAATTAGATAAAACGTTCCGTACTACTGGCTTAGGAATGGAAAAACTCGCAGATATTAACCAGGATGTAATGGAAAAGATCGGTGATGCAATGAATTCTGGCGGCGGTGAATTTGCCGCAGTTATGAAAGATATGGGACTGAATATCGAAGAGTATGCAAAGTTTGTTAATCAGCCAAATGGCGGTATCCAGGCAACATTACATCTAATGGATACAATGAAAAAGGCAAATATACCAATCGCTCAACAGATCGCAGCACTTGAAGCGATGGCGAGTGATGCAAGTCGTCTACGTACTGTATATTATGAATTGGGAAGTAGTCAGGCAATATTAAACGATGTAGCTAATCAAACTGTATCAGTCACTGAAGATATGGCAGAAGAATACCATAAGTTTGACCAGAATCTACAGAACGCAAATGATTCAGGTCAGGCTTTACTTATGGATTTTATGTATCCAGTAGTACGCGAGATGAATGCTTTATGGGACTGGTTTAATAAAGGCTGGGGTACATCTGACTTTATGAAGGCAGTTGATAAACTCAATCAAAAAGGTGTCACTCCTTCCGGTATGTCATCCAGTCAATTAGCATCATTAGGGCAGAATAGCGACGTATCAGCAGCAGGAAAGGCCAATGATAACGTAGCATATAACAAATCAGTTGATGACTTCCTGGCAGCAAATAAGAAGGCTGGCGACATTGCATATAAACAGCTCATAGAAAAGAAAAAACTCTTTGATAAGACTCGCAAATCTGAAGAGGATCAAGCAAAGGCAGCACGCGATAAGGCAGCACGTGAGGCAGCTACGGCAGCAGCCAAAGCAAAGGCACTACGTGAGAAAGAAGCTAGAGAACGTATTCTCGCACAACAATCATTAGATAAAATTTTAGTAGACCAGACTATCGGTACTAATGAGCGTCAATTGGCAGAATTTGAACGCCAACAAAAAGAAATTGTTGCGACTATTAGGAAGACTGCAAAAACTTTAGGACTATCAGACGAGAAACTACGCCAGCTATTAAATGATCAAGTGGCAGCAGGTGCAGCAAATAGACTACAGATGATTAATCAAATGGTTGGTTATTCCAATCCAAATGAGACTACTAATCAGCAAAATATGTTATTAGCTAGTAAACAAGTTAGTACAGAAGGGCAAGCATTCTTAGGTAATCAGATTGATGAAACTTATGGTGTGGATAATACACAATATAAGTTAGACCAGATGAATGAAGAACGAGAAGCAATTCTACGCCAGAATGATTTACTAATTCAGGATAAGGAAACATTTGAAAAACGTAAGGCAGCTATTACGGCACACTACGCAGAGAAAGCAATACAGATCCAGAACCAGGAGGCTATGAAAACTCTCGCTATATCTTCTGATGCAATGTCACAAATTGGTAACGGTATGGCGGCGGCCTTCGGTGAGTCATCCGCAGCGGCTCAAGCAGCATTTGCAGTACAGAAGGGAATCACCATAAGCATGACCATCATGAAGATTCAAGAAGCACTAGCAGGTGCTTTAGCAATTCAGCCGTGGTACATGGCTATCCCACAATATGCAAAAATTGCAGGAATGGGTATGTCTATCATCAGTACCGCAAAGGGTGCTAGTGCTGGTCAGTTCCACGGTGGTGTAGATGAAATACCCGCTAACCTGAATAATAAATCCTTTATTCTCAAAGAGGGTGAACGTGTAGTTCAACCAGAAGCCAATACTAAGCTAACCCGTTTTCTAGATAGACAGGAATCAGGCGGTGATAATACTTCCGGTGCTGGTGAAGTTGTAGTTAATGCCCCTATGTATGTTTACGGTGCAGATAATGATCAACAATTCCAGGAGAAACTAAAGAAACATAAAGACAGTATTGTACAGGCCGTTCGTGATTCACAACGTCGTAACTCATAATATAAGGGGGAATTATACCCCTTTATTCGTATAAATATAATAAGAAATCTTATAAGGAATTTAATAATGATTAACTTTACAAATGCAATTAAAGTATCAAACGTGAATCTAAAGAACGTGCAACCAATCTATGAGCATCAAGCCTGGAGCGGTAAAAAGTTACAACGTGCAACAGGTATACAATACTATGAAGTAGAATTTACTCTCACCTATAACGTAAAAGATCGTCGAGAAGTTGATAGCTTCCTAGCCTCATATTCACTAGGTAAACCATTCCAGATGGACTTAGGACACCTATCAACCTATACAGGTGCACAAAATACCACAGTGGATTTGCCCCTATATTTCCAGACACCTGTTATCACTTAACCCATTACTGGTCC
>NZ_JABWMT020000052.1:0-16131 GCF_013368915.2 Escherichia sp. 93.1518 | reverse complement strand
CTAATACACTATATATCAACATATGATACTCAAACAATTTGTTCCCCTTAACCAACAAAGGGGAACGAATAATTTACACTTAAAATTCTTTTCTTGAATCGAATCCACTTACAATTGTGTAGTCTATAAGAGAATTATTTGCCTCGTTAATTCGAATTTTAGCACCTTTATAAGCGACAACTTTTGTTCCTTCAGAAAGGTCAAAAGTAAAATCTGTTGTATATGCAGATCTCGCCATATTATTAGAGAATTCACGATATGTGAATTTTAATGTGTTGCCTGACTTTCCATTATACTCTATCGTCTTTACAAATGAATCACTAACCATACATAATCCATTTGGTACATACTGTATTGAAATTTCACTCGAATTGTATGTTGTACCATTAGGCGGTGATATTGTATTTTTTGCTTTATCATATGTTACATAGTTTACTGAGTTAACAACTACTCCATATAAGTTCTTAAGCCCAACTGAATTCTTATCAATCGGATTTGCATAAACATTGTTTCCGGTATGGCAGTATGTCCCTTCTTTAATTTCTGATAGTGATCCTGACGCGTTACCAAGTTTAAGCAATTCAGTTTTATATCCAGTAGCTGACCTTATAATGGGATCCCCCATGTATGCTTTGTTAGTTGTACCAACCATTGGTTCTACATATTCTTGAGTTGTGACTTTTGGAGCAACACTACCCGGAGCACAGCCAGATAATAATGTGGCACCTAAAACAATCAGAGGTATATTATTTTTCATGCGTTACTATTCCTTATGTGTGTAGCACTAAAGTTAAAATCTTATCATACCAGATAAAGAATGTTAATAGTTCAATAGGTTATTGCTCTTTCCTTTCCTGTTCTCCTTTTTTAGTACATATTAGAATTTCGCATGAGGTACATGAAAATCAATAGGGATTACTTTACTTTCTCCCACTGGCGGCGTATCACTTAATGGCGAGTGTTTAGGGCCGTTATAGAGTCCGTCACTGCGGACTCCCTGATTCTTTATATGTTTACGTAGTGTTGACCATTTAATATTTTTCATAAGTAGTTCCTTATAGTTAGTTATTTGGGCGTGCGGGCGGCGACTCGTTCACAACTTCAGCGGTTCACTGCGTGGCGACTCATAAAGACTTTGGATAATTGACTTTGGATAATTGACTTTGAGTAGTATCTTTTGAGTATCTACAATCGAGCAAAGCGAAGGGAGAACGCTTGCGGGAATCCGTAGCGATAGCGAGGAATACGCAAAGTGATACCCTTATGTGTTTTTTATAGGGATAATAGATAAGACGCTTTAGCGGATTAGCTATTATCCCTCTGAATAATAGATATGGCGTATGCTATATATGTTATTCATCTTTCCATTAGAAAGTAGGATAATTATAATAGGTTGGAAAGATGCCATTTTGCCCCCCGTTTAAACGGTAAAATGCGGCTTACAGCGGTGTTTTTTGCCCTGTTTTCGCCCCATCTTTCCATCAACATGATTCCCACGCTAAACAGTTGGAAAGATGATTTATAGTGCATTAATGTAGGCCTTAATGCTCCCTAGACTTGTACCATCTCGCATCATCTGGTGTAGTTTCTTTCTTTCATGTTGATTTAGCTGGCGTGCACCCCCATCTAATGGGTACTTGATCATAACGCCGTGGTTGTATGCCTCTAAAAGCTCCTGAGCGGCCTTTGTAGCGATGTTTCTATAATTGTATAGCATTGATTTGTTTAGCGGCTTTTCGTTCCATTTCATGCGATTCTGGCGGCGTGTATTCACATTTACTTTTACTTCCTCTATACCAATCATCGGACACTCTAAAACCAGCTTTAGGATCTCTAATCTACTTACCTTAGTACGGCTAGTTGTGCCTTCAAACTCTTTTGTAATGACTTCATCAATAATATCTAAAGCCTCTTTAGTAAACTGATTCAAAAACTTGTAACCTGATAGAATGCCGTGTAAATCAGTATTGTCGTATAATTTCTTTTTTCCTGCCATAATAAATACTCCTATAAAATGTGTATTGTTACTTAATATGGCGTATTAGTGCTTTTCTCCCACTAATACGCCATTTTTATTATTTCTTGAAAAGTGTCTGTACTTTGTATACTAAAGCCGTAGGTACTTTTTGTAGTTCTTCTTGATAGGTTTTACCGCGTAGAAGTTCCATGTACACCTTACGACTAGTAGAACGGTTGAATGTACTATTCAATGAGTAAGTTAGATCATCTAGAAGTACATTACCATTAGTACCGAAGACGTTATAAGCATGTAAGTAGATATCATGTATTAGTTGTGTATCAAACTTATCTTGCATTGGTTTTCGTTTATCAATACTGTATTTTACATTGGTACTATGTGCCGTCCATTCGATATTACTTACTTCGTTATTATGCTTATCTTCATCTCGATGATTGATAACTACATTTTTGTACTTCTTCGTAAGTTTTAAATATTCCTTACTATCAAATGTAGCTCCCATCATGCGATGTACTGCGTGTTTATATGATTGGTATTCATTATTAGTACGAAGATCAATCCATTTCTTTTTCTTTGAATCGTATACTTCTGCCTGTTTACTAATCCAGACATTATCTACATAGTTTATAGTATTGTCGGTATTGTTATTGATCTTTGCTTTATATAAAGTAACTAGTACATTATTTTCATTTAGTTTTCTCATGAGTATTCTTCCTTGATGTATTAGTACACTGTATCCCTTACAATGTACGAGTTAGTGTTATTTTTTATTCAGTATTGCGTACTGATTGATTAGATATTGTAGAGCACTTGCTTTAGTTTTCGCTTTCCCTCCTTCGATCAATTCTTCTAAGATTTTCATTTGAGTATCATTTAGTTTTACACTTACTGGATGTGATTTTAGTTCTTTCATTTATATTCCTTTTATAAAAGTATTCTTTTTTTAGTAATTTTCATGTGAAAATATCCCCGACGAATCGGGGAGTATTATTTCTTGGAGGAGATTACATAGTTATTTATCATTCTGGAATTAAAACGGCCTCAAATGACCGCCTACATACATATTATATCACTTTTTTTCTTTTCATCTCAAAAATCAGCTAGATTTTTTATAAGCGATTGATTGGTATAGAAAAATGAATCCCTTCACTATATAAGTCAGTACGCATAGTCCTAGAAACATGAAAAAGCCTACATATAGTACCTTAATGAATCCCGATACCAGTACCGCCACCCCTAAAACCAAAATCAATGCAGTGTAGATCCAATCCATCATAATCATTCTCCTTTCTTGTTATTGTCTTTTATTTAGTACAAAAACAAAAAAAGCCCCCTTAATGTGACATCACGATTAAGGGGGAGAATAGATACTGCCTGCTTGTTCTGACAACTACTATAGCCGCATCACTTCCTACTATCAATCATTTTAGTCGCTAACGACATTGCACCATCTACTACATTCTTCCAATACTCTAAAGCATCATCATCAAGATCACCAGATAACGTACCATCCATATTAAGACTACTAACAGATCTTAGAGTAGTAGTTAGTGTATTCACTTAAAAATAGGGCTAAAAAGGAAGCCCCATAGCCTGGGCTGTAGATTTTTACTTTACAGGCCATAATAAACGACGGTCTAGATTTGTATAGTTGATCCTACTCGCCCTCGTAAGCACTTGTATGGAAGAAAAATTCCTGTACCCTTGGTATTACTAACCAATCACGAATTACTTTAGCCTCACCTCTATTTGTCCTGTCTAAGATAGAAAAGAGATGCATACAATCCATCAGTTCTGCTTTAATAGTGATACCATCACAATCTTGTAGCCCTCTAATCTCAGGCAAACCACTTTCCCAATTATTGCTATATGCGACTACAAAACTAGGTGTATAGTAAGTAACTATATCATCAGTAATTTTTTCTACAAATCGCGTCACTTTGCAATTGTTTTTTAATTCTACTATTAACAGGTGTTTCTCGCTTGCACCAATATAGTTAATAATAAATGTATAAAATGGGTCTGGTGAATCGGTTCTGGTACATTCAATACTACTGACTGTTTTAGATAGTAACGAATAAACTTTTTGACGAAGTTCTACATTATCAAGATCTTGTATTTCTTTTAATGATGAAAGTACTTCCATATCTGGAATTTCTAAGTTTGTTGTAAGTGCGGATATTTTTTCATCAATAGCAGCTAGTTCTTTTTTATTCTTATTTTTTATGTTAATTAAACTTATTTTATCATCATCATCTTCTGTTTCTTGGATTAAGAGATCTAGTTTCTGAAGTTTATCAGTGATAATGGACATTTGAGTTTTTAGTACATCTATATCATCTCTATGAGTGCTATTTCCTTTTTTTAGTTCATCCCAATTAATATTACACAAATGCTCAAGTATAACCTGTTCCGATTCTTTATATCGGATTAACTTTGCATGTGTACATTTAGTTGTTTTTGACCGTTCGGCAATACATCTCAAATATGACGCTGATGAAGTCATTGTTTGGCATATCATTCCATTACCACAGAATCCACATTTAGCAATCCCATTGAATATGGAACGCATCATAGTACCAGCCTTCTTCCCTTTTCGCACATTTCCATTAAGCAAACTTTGAACTTGTTCAAATAGAATTGAATCAATTACTGCTGGATAGTGACGCTCATCGCCCAAAAATCCGATCAATCGTCGATTTCTTAACAGGTGATAAAATTTATTTGTACTCCAAGATGTTTTGTTATAGTAACGTTTTTCTTTATTGAGCTTATTAACTATTGCTGTACCGCCAAATCCTTCTGCATACATCTTAAATATTTGGTTTAATATTTCAACGCGTTCTTTATTAACTATATAACTTTGCTTATCTTCACTAAGTGATAACCAATCTGGAGTATTATTATTAATAGCAATACCTTCTTCTAAGGACTTACGCTTGCGGTTTTTCCAAGATCTCGTACTAATTCTACTTTTACGTTCAGATTCTGCATATGCTCGTTCTATAGATACCGTTAATTTATTGAGTGATTTCCTAACTTTTCGACTGAAGATTTCACCTGTATCAACTTCTAAGATATCTATGCCATTATTAATAAGATTGGTAAACTCTTGAATAGCGAGATATTCTTCCATTCTACAAAAGCGGTCTACGTTTTCTATAATAAAAAGTCCAGAAGTAATCTCACCATCAAGTACCTTCTGCCGGAACTGTCCTAACTGTCCCTTCGAAAAGTGGTAACCGTGGTAGGCTGATTTCCCTGCGTCCTCAAGAAGCACATAGTTATCACGGTCAATTTCATAGCCTAACTCCTTCGGAACATCAAAATCTTCGAGATACGCCCTTATCGCATCTTGTTGTCGCTGTAATCCATAACCATCTGTTTGCATCAGACTCGAAACTCGACAATAGATAGTCACATGTACTAACGGTTTGACGCTCTTCGAATCGGCGTCTATAGATTGAATCATCACAATTATTTGTTCACTTAAGGAAAGAATTATGTCAGAGAGTAACATGTATTTTTATGCAACGCTTGAAGAAGCCATTGATGCCGCACGCGAAGAATTTCTTGCTGACAACCCCGGCATCGACGCCGAAGAAGCGAATGTGCAACAGTTCAATGTCCAGAAATATATTCTGCAAGATGGCGACATTATGTGGCAGGTTGAGTTTCTCGCCGATGAAGGCGAAGAAGGTGAATGCCTGCCAATGTTCAGTGGAGAAGCCGCACAAAGCATCTTTGATGGCGACTATGATGAGATTGAAATCCGCCAGGAATGGCAGGAAGAAAATACTCTGCATGAATGGGACGAAGGTGAATTCCAGCTTGAGCCACCGCTGGATACCGAAGAAGGACGCGCAGCAGCCGATGAGTGGGATGAGCGTTAATTACTCATATGCTCCGTGATGAATGTCGATCGGCAGCAGTAAGGTATCAAAGACTAAAGAGAAAGGGAGATCAAGGATTGTGACATAGCGCCATGCGGAGTCACGTACATCCCACTGCACGCCGGGATAATATTGGTTGCCATGCCCCTGTCCCGGTATGGTGCGGCTAATGATGCTGCCACAACCACTCAGCAAAGCAACCATGATGCCTACTACAATTAAGCGCATTTGAACCCTCTTCTGTAAAAAAATACCGGCATTACGCCGGTATTTTTATTGCTGACAAAGTGCTTGTTGTTTTGCCGGATGCGGCGTGAACGCCCTATCCGGCCTACGAAGCCTTGCAAATTCAATATATTGCAGGCATCTACGCTTTTATTGCGAAGCCGTATCCGGTTTACGCAATGCCAGTGGATTCAACTTTATCCCTTCGTAGTAACTCACCCATGAAGAATATCTCTCCGGGGAATTCCAGACGCGGAAATGCAAACGAGCCATCGTCACCGGATCGCTTAGCAGCACCAGACGACGATCGCGATTCAGCTTCTCTGGCGTCTCGTTCAGCGCCTGTTCAACGTGGCGGTCACGGGCGATTTCCAGCACCTTACTGGCGCGGTGACGCGCGGTGGCCATTGCCGTTGCCAGAGCGTTAAACGACGGATTAAACACTGCATGCATAAAGCCATCGTCGAGAGAACGTTGACGGTTCATCTCAAGGAAACGATCGGTATCGATCAGTACCTGAGGCGGTGAATACTCTTCCGGGATCAGGAACAGTTTCCAGCGTTTCGTGCGCAGCCCAACGGTTGTACGGCTGGAGATCACCGAAACAAACGGTGACAGAATCAGCGAGAAGACAATCGGTGCCAGCCAGAACAGGAAACGCAGATCCAGCCACGCCATACCGACCGCCCACACTAACCCCAGCAGCAGCTGTGAGCCGTGGCGTTTAAACGCTTCACCCCAGGAGGTAGAGTCGTCATCACGTTGCGGGGAATTCCACACCACTTCCCAGCCGAGGAAGGCGCTAACCACGAATACCGTATGGAACAACATACGCACCGGCGCCAACAGCACGGAGAACAGCACTTCTAACAGCAGCGATAACGTAACTCGCCAGAAGCCGCCATACTCTTTCGTTCCTTTGCACCAGATAAGCAAAATACTCAACAACTTCGGCAGGAACAGCAGCACCATCGTCGAGGCAAACAGCGCAATCGCCAGTTCAGGACGCCACTGTGGCCAGACCGGGAATAACTGCCGTGGTTGCAGGAAGTATTGCGGTTCGGTCAGTGCGTGCACGACCTGCAATGCAGTAGAGAGCGCGAGGAACATAAACCACAGCGGTGCGGAAAGATAAGACATCACGCCCGTCAGGAACACCGCACGGTGAACCGGGTGCATCCCTTTAACCAGGAACAAACGGAAGTTCATCAGGTTACCATGGCACCAGCGGCGGTCACGTTTTAACTCGTCAAGCAAGTTAGGCGGCAGCTCTTCATAAGAGCCAGGGAGATCGTAAGCAATCCATACCCCCCAGCCTGCACGGCGCATCAGTGCGGCTTCCACGAAGTCGTGCGAAAGAATTGAACCCGCAAATGATCCTTCGCCAGGCAGCGGCGCCAGCGCACAGTGCTCGATAAACGGTTTCACGCGGATAATCGCGTTATGCCCCCAGTAGTGTGACTCGCCGAGCTGCCAGAAATGCAAACCAGCAGTGAACAATGGCCCATAGACACGGGTCGCAAACTGTTGGCAGCGTGCATACAGCGTATCCATACCAGACGCTTTCGGCGACGACTGGATAATCCCGGCGTTCGGGTTGGCTTCCATCAGGCGCACCAGACCGCACAAACAATCACCGGTCATCACCGAGTCCGCATCCAACACCACCATGTAGCTGTACTGGCTACCCCAGCGACGGCAGAAATCGTCAATGTTACCGCTTTTACGCTTCACGCGACGGCGACGGCGGCGATAGAAAATCTGGCCCTCACCCTGCACTTCGGCGATCAGCTCCATCCAGGCTTTTTGTTCTGCCACGCAGATGTCCGGGTTGTAGCTGTCACTCAGGATATAAACATCAAAATGTTTGGCATTACCGGTCGCTTTCACTGATTCCCACGTTGCACGCAGACCTGCAAAAACGCGATTCACGTCTTCGTTACAGATAGGCATGATCAATGCTGTGCGATGCTCCGGATTTAACGGTTCATCGCCAACGGTTGAAGCGGAAATACTGTATTTATCGCGACCAATAAGCAGTTGCAGGAAGCCCATCAACGCCGTCCAGAAACCGGCAGACACCCAGCAGAAAAGAACAGCGAAGAGGATCAGAATACCGGTTTGCAGCATGTAAGGCAGAAGCTGCATAAAGGAAACCCACAGATCCTGATCGACCATATCAACTGGATTAATCAGCGCCCACCCCTGATAAGGCAGGATGGTCTTCATATACCAGGTAGCGACGACGGTTTGCGCCAGAGTGAGGAGAAGCAGGATGTAACGACGGATGGTGCCGACGGTACGCCACTTTTGCTCGCTCTCCTGCTCTTCTTTGGTCAACCGCGCCAGATAGCGCGGCGTCACATCGCGCCCACGCAGACGATCCCAGAAACGCCCAACCGGGTTAGTACGCCACGGATCGGGGAACATAGAAGAACGTTTTGCTTTCGGCATTGCCTTAAGCTGATCGCGCCCTTCGTCGTCTTGAATTAACTGTCCATCAGCGAGTGAATCTGGCCAGGCTTGTTCCAGACGTGCTTTTACCGACCCTTGCGGGGAGTCATCCTCTCGCGCATAGGTTCGGTGTTCAGCATCCAGCGCCTGATGAACGGCGCGGATATCAGTCTTCGGCAATGCCGCTTTCTCACTTGCGGAGATGGGCATTGCGTCAATGTACTCGGTTGTCTTATTCATTGGCAGGTAACTGGTAGCTCCAGGTTTCACTCAACGTTTGATCGGCATTCACCAGGGCAGCACGCATTTCAGTGGTTTTCTTGGCATCTTTCACTTTCACGCGCATTACCAGACGCCAGCCTTTGGTGACCGGGTTATAACGCACCGTGCTTTCTACGATCTCACCATTATCGCCAATGCTGGTTTGTGCAGTGACCGGAGTATCCTCTGGCAGTTTTTTCATCTCTGCGCCGGTAAAATCGACCACAAAGGCGATAGTGCCGTCAGGCTGGCGAATCAGGTTCGACTGTTTCACATCCCCCGTTGAACGACGCGTCTGCTGCACCCAGGCGTTATCAGGCGCGTGAAGTTTGTCTTCATCACGGCTGAAAGTAATGGTGTATTTAAAGTTCATCTCTTTACCTGGTTCCGGTAACTGATCCGGCGTCCAGTAAGCGACGATGTTATCGTTGGTTTCATCGTTGGTTGGAATTTCCACCAGCTCAACGCTGCCTTTGCCCCACTCCCCTTTCGGTGTCACCCACGCGCTTGGACGGAGATCGTAACGATCGTCGAGATCTTCAAAGCGGGAGAAATCGCGGCCACGCTGCAACAGGCCGAAGCCTTGCGGGTTTTCCATCGAGAAGCTGCTGATCGCCAGATGTTTCGGGTTGTTTAGCGGACGCCAGATCCACTCACCGTTACCAGCATGGATAGACAGACCGTTGGAGTCGTGCAATTCCGGACGATAATTATTCGCCGGAGATGGCTGGTTCGGCCCGAACAGGAACATACTGGTTAACGGCGCAACACCCAGTTTGCCGACCTTATCGCGCAGGTAGATTTTCGATTGCACATCAACAACCGTGTCACGTCCCGGCATAACAACAAACTTATAAGCGCCTGTCGCACGCGGCGAATCAAGCAACGCATAAATCGTTAAACGCTTGTCGGTCGGTTTTGGACGCTCGATCCAGAACTCCTTAAAGCGTGGGAATTCTTCACCTGATGGCAACGCGGTATCAATTGCCAGGCCTCGGGCAGAAAGACCGTAAACCTGACCTGCGCCAATCACGCGAAAATAGCTGGCCCCGAGCATACTGACGATTTCATCATTTTTATCTTTGCTGTTGATCGGGTAAAGCACTTTAAAACCGGCGAAACCGAGGTCTTTTACCGTGTCTTTGTCATGCTGAACTTCGCCGAAAGTGAAATAATCCGGGCTGTATTTGATTCTTTTTACTGCCGTTGCAGTGACTTCATTTATTTTGACCGGTGTGTCGAAGTACATACCCTGATGGTAGAACTCGAGCTTGAATGGGGTCTTCAGATTGTTCCAGTATGCTTTGTCATGATTAAACTGGATCTGTTGATAGTCCGCGTATTTCATGTCGCGGAAAACGGAGGGCAAGTTACTTTTAGGCGCCTCATAGCCTTTCCCGGCTAAGGATTGAGCTTGCTTTGCGACATCGTCAATGCTGAAGGCCCAGCTTGATGATGTATACAGGGTTAACATTACTGCAGCACTCAACCAACGCATTTTCATCATTTGTAGTTTATGTTTCATAATAAGTAAGCACTTCCCCCTTTGTGTGCTTATATCGATCCGATCTATTTTAATGGATAACCAGCCATTCCGACAACAGAATCCCGGTATTATTCAGCGTGCCGGCTCATGGATTAAGCACCTGATTGCAACCGTTTTCACTTTCCGTGCTTCTCCTAAAGACAGAAGGAGCGAGTTCGTGTAGGGTTTGCCAGCAAATTTATTTATCAACCGTCTTACAGGCGCTTCCATTTTGGTTAGTGATTGCGGCTATGCCGCGCAAAAACACATTTGAAGCCGGCACCACATGCGGCAGGTCAGTGTCGTTATGGCAAAAGCCTAAAGGCATTACCCGGCAGGGATAAGACGAAAAATCCGAGATTAGTTAACCATATATGAATCCAGTACCCGCGCAGCGTGAATATTTCCTCGACTCCATCCGCGCATGGTTGATGTTGTTAGGGATCCCTTTTCATATTTCTTTAATCTATTCAAGCCACAGCTGGCATGTGAATAGCGCAGAACCGTCATGGTGGCTGACGCTTTTTAACGATTTCATCCACGCCTTCCGTATGCAGGTATTTTTCGTTATTTCCGGATATTTTTCCTACATGCTGTTTTTACGCTACCCATTGAAAAAATGGTGGAAAGTGCGCGTTGAACGTGTAGGGATCCCGATGTTAACGGCTATTCCCCTGCTCACCTTGCCGCAATTCATTATGCTGCAATATGTCAAAGGCAAAGCGGAAAGCTGGTCTGGGCTATCATTGTATGACAAATATAATACGCTGGCCTGGGAATTAATTTCGCACCTGTGGTTTTTACTGGTGTTGGTCGTTATGACGACACTTTGCGTATGGATATTTAAACGAATAAGAAATAATTTAGAAAATTCAGATAAAACGAATAAAAATTTCTCGATGGTTAAGCTATCGATACTATTTTTCTGTCTGGGAATTGGCTATGCAGCAATAAGAAGAACGTTATTTATCGTTTATCCACCCATATTAAGCGATGGCATGTTCAATTTTATTTTCATGCAGACGCTGTTTTATATGCCGTTCTTTATTCTCGGTGCGCTGGCTTTCATTTTCCCTAATCTTAAGGCCTTGTTTACCACACCGTCTCGTGGATGCACTCTCGCAGCAGCACTGGCATTTGTTGCTTATTTGCTCAATCAACGCTACGGCAGCGGCGATGCCTGGATGTATGAAACCGAGTCAGTGATCACGATGGTGCTCGGCCTGTGGATGGTGAATGTGGTCTTCTCCTTCGGCCACCGTTTGCTTAATTTTCAGTCGGCGCGGGTAACCTATTTTGTAAACGCATCGCTATTTATTTATCTGGTTCATCACCCATTAACGCTCTTTTTCGGTGCTTACATCACTCCGCACATCACATCAAATCTGCTGGGTTTCCTCTGCGGTCTGATATTTGTGGTAGGGATTGCGATAATTCTGTACGAAATTCATTTACGCATTCCGTTGTTGAAGTTTTTGTTCTCCGGCAAACCGATCGTAAAACGCGAGAATGACAAAGCGCCAGCTCGCTAAACCATACTTACAATAACCATTCAACGGGCAATATTGACGCTAGTCTGACCATAACCCGCTTCCAGAAACTGGTGGCGGGTTCTTTTTTGAGGATAATTTCCTCCTTCCCATGGCGATCGACCCAGTTGATTCGTCCCCACCGATCCAGACGGAGCTGCCAGGCCGCATCATACTGGCTCTGAATAAAGCGTTTATCGATTAATTGTGCCAGCGCTTCGCTCTCTATCACGAAGCCCATTTCAGTATTGAGCAATGTTGAACGCGGATCGAAATTGAATGAGCCAATAAACACTATTTTGCCATCGACACTGAATGTTTTGGCATGAAGGCTTGCGCCGGAATTACCGGTTATACCGCGATCGTGCAACGTGCCGCTCTGTTCCCGCATCGGCTTCAGTTCATACAACTCCACGCCATAGCGGAGCAATTTTTTTCGCCAGCGGGCATACCCGGCATGAACGACAGCGACATCGTTAGCGGCAAGTGAATTGGTTAAGATGGCTATCCTGACTCCTTTTCTCACCATTCGTAAAAGCTGCGCCACACCCGCGCGCGTTGGCACAAAATAGGAAGAGATAATATCAATACGTTCGCGGGGTGAGCCCATGATATCGAACAGGCGCTGCGGTAACAGTGAATGCCGTTTTGCTTTGCCCTCCCCTTTTGCCGGATCATCACTTAATAAACGCGTTCTTGCCCAGATTAGCGGCAACGTTCCGTCAACCAGTTGATTTATAAATGGACTTAACTCCATTTGGCGCAAATAACGATGTGTCTCGGTGTCGTTGTACCAGGACGCAGGTAGCTCAATACGGTCAGCCATTTCGCCATCGGGAACATCCAGCACCTGTTGCAACGGTGAAACTGATTTGCAATACCAGTAGCGGGCAAAATCATCGGCAACGTCCTCAACAACCGGCCCTATTGCCAGGACATCTAAATCTGAAAAAAGTGGCTCTTCTCCCGCGCCGAAATAGGCATCGCCAACGTTGCGCCCGCCCACCAGCGTCACCACACCATCAATGGTAAAACTTTTATTGTGCATACGACGATTGAGGCGGGAAAAATCGGTGATATAACCAAGCGGACGTAACAGGCGGAAAGAGAAAGGATTAAAAAGTCGAACTTCAATACGCGGGTGACTATCGAGCAAGCGTAAAATATCATCAAGACCGGGAGTATTATTGTCATCCAGCAACAAACGGACGCGAACGCCACGCTTCGCTGCGGCTAACAGAGCCGAAAATAGCAATCGCCCCGACATATCGTCCTGCCAGATGTAATACTGAACATCCAGAGTATGCTCCGCCATTTCTGCCAGACGATATCGTGTAGCGAACGCATCCAGACTTTTATCCAGGGGGAAAATGCCGCACTGCCCAGGATGTTGCGAGCACAGCGGCAGCACCGCGCTCGCCAGCCGGGGCAAATCATTCATCTCCTTGTTGGGTAAGGAGTCTTTCGTAGAGGTGGGCATTTTCTGCATCATAACAGACAAAGTATACCTGCTCAGGTAAAGCGTGACGGGTAATAAATTCTGAAACGGTTTTTACTGCGATTTCAGCCGCTGCAGCACGCGGGTAGCCATAAACGCCGGTACTGATGGCAGGAAAAGCCACTGTCGCATAGCCGTTTGCCGCTACCAGTCGTAGACTATTGAGATAGGCATCCTGCAATAACTGGTCTTCGTTTTGGTCGCCACCGCGCCACACAGGCCCAACGGTATGCACAACAGCTTTGGCGGGGAGATCGCCTGCAAGAGTAATCACTGCATGTCCCGTGGGGCAATCGCCCTGTTGCTGGCGAACTTTCAAACAGGCATCCAGCAACGCTGGGCCGGCTGCGCGATGAATAACGCCATCAACGCCGCCGCCCCCCATTAGTGACGGATTAGCCGCATTAACAATAACATCAACGGCTAGTTTAGTAATATCACCCTGCACAACATGAATACGCGATTTCATAACGCCTCCTTACACCCTCTTGTTTCTTAAGTGTACAGCAGTGTTTTTAGGTAAATCGCATTTTTCTTGTCAGTAGCGTGAGTCGTTCAGAAACTTAGTTATATTCGATGTTCATCACAGCCAGCTTTTTCTGCTCATCAAGATACTGCACTTTTACTGAGGCAATTTGCGCATTTTTAACTTTGCCACTCATTAGCTCTTTGCTGGAATACGTTTTGCTCTGTACTGGACCATTTTGCATACAAGTCATTTCAACTGGCGTTTGCATCACGTCACACGCGGGTTCCACGATTTGACCATAAAAATGAATCACGCCACCTTGCGCATTGCTTTCCGCTGTTGCAAAGAAAGGAAAAACCAGGCTGCCGAGCATAAGGGAGTTTAACAACGGTCTGAACATCTATTCTGTTTCCTCAATGATTAATCATCCTTGAGGGGGTTATCCATGCTTTCAGGTTGGTCGATTCGCATCAGACCGTTCTCTTCCGGCTCGTTTTATGCTCAACTATCAATACATTAAGACTTTCCTGAAGAGGGCGGCCATTGTTGTGATAAATGAAGTGACTGTCCATCAGAAACCGTAACAACTATTTTCACCCGATCGTCCGGGGAAATATTTAAACTCAACTTCGTCAAGGCAATGGGTTGATTAGCGGGTAATGAAAGGGTCTTTTCTTGCTTCGTCTGACTTTGTCCCGAGCTGCCTTCGCGTAGTGACAATATCTGAACCCGGCACAAGCATGATTGCGTCAGAGTAACTTCAGGAATAATGGTGTACATGTCACCTTGCTGAGTTGTATTAAAGGTTATCTGGCTGGAAAGCGCCGCGAGAAGTAATAACGCGTTCATACTATTCTCCCGAAAAAAAACAGGGCTTGCGCCCTGTTTCTGTCATACAAATTCTGTATTAGTACTGATGAGCGGTCGCGTTGTTACCAAAGCCAACCTGAGTTACGTTGACGCTGGAGTTAGATGCAGTCTGGTCAACTGCTGCACCGTTGCCACCACCGAACTGTTTAACAGTCATTTCAGAGTTTTTACCGTTCCACTGATCAAGAGTGGCGCTGTTACCGAAGCCACGCTGAGTCAGTTCAATTGAGCTGTCATCAGAACCTTGTCCAACGTCTGCACCGTTACCGCCGCCGTGCTGGGTAATAGTCAGATCAGAGTTGCGGGCATCAGCCTGCAATGCAACAGCAGAGTTACCGCCACCGTACTGGTAAATATTCAGCTCTGAATTCGGGCCGCTGTTATTGCCACCACCACCGTGGTTGCCGCCGCCACCGCCGTACTGAGGAATAGAACCTGCCAGAGCGCTACCGGAGAATACGATTGCTGCAATTGCTGCTACTTTTAAAAGTTTCATGTAAAACCCCCATCGGATTGATTTAAAAGTCGAATGGAAATTAACGTTGTGTCACGCGAATAGCCATTTGCGACTGTCTCTGCACTACAATTGCCGTTTTTTGAGTACCATGCTGCGTAATATTTGCTTTATTACCAGAACCTTTCTGGATAATCATTGCAGTATTACCATATGCGCCTTGCGAAATACTGGCATCGTTGGCATTGCCCGCCTGATCAATATATGCAAGGTTATAATCTCCTGTCTGGTCAATCTTTGCCCGGTTGCTATTACCTTCTTGCGAAACAACCGACAAAAGTTTTGAGCCTCCCTGCCGTAACTGTGCACTATTATTAGTACCAGCTTGACCAACTATGGCTGCCTGATTAAATGAAGACTTACTCAATTCATTTACCGCTAAGTTATATTCTGAATTAGCTAAATCATAACCTGCTGCGGCTGCAATCCCAGGCGCACCCAGTATTGTTAACATCACAAATAACAATTTGTTTTTCATGTTGTCACCCTGGACCTGGTCGTACATTTAAGAAATTAAATCATTTCAACTTGGTTGTTAACGCAAACCGTTTTTTGTTAACGCTGCGTTACGATGGAAAGTATGTCTGCGGAAATATTTTTAATAACTCACCCGCGCGTTGTATTTTGCTTTTTTTGTTCATACCAAAGTATTAAAACTCTCGCAAATACGCTGTTATTTACGCAAAAATTATTTTGTTTTCTTTTAAAGTACCGTTTTTTGACAGCAAAAAATCAACTGGCAGCCTTCCTTCATGGTTCGCGAAGATTACGTCGATATGTCTGTTTGACAAGCCGTGACAAACAGCGTCTTTTTACGGCAAAAATTTGTCCAAGGGCAACATCAGCGAAAGTAAGAAATTTTCACACGACAAAAGAACTATGTGGAAATAATTTTTATATGCATAATTATAGACT
>NZ_JABWMT020000051.1:0-16497 GCF_013368915.2 Escherichia sp. 93.1518 | reverse complement strand
AATATTGGGCCGTTGGTGGAGATATAAGTGGATCACTTTTCATCCGTCGTTGACACAAATAATAAAAGGATTGTTACAGATACGAAAGTCGTTAGAATAGCTGCGGGCGCTTGAGGCTGTATGCCGAAAGCGTTTTGTGGACGGTATACAGCAGAAAGCCCCTGGAGATTTTTTTATCAATCAACCAAGGGCTCTACTGTAATGCGTGAACAACATTATAGTAGCCCGATAACCGCCGTAAGGCAATGGAGGGGCTATGATGCCACAGCGAACGTTTTTAATGATGTTAATCGTCGTCTGTGTGACGATTCTGTGTTTTGTCTGGATAGTGAGGGATTCGCTTTGCGGACTCCGGCTCCAGCAGGGAAACACAGTGCTTGTGGCAACGTTAGCCTACGAAGTTAAACGTTAACGGGCAACACGGCGGCAGGTTTTCTGCCGCCGCTTTGTTGCGAAGGCTGACCTCATTGCGCCCTTTCTTCTTCAATGAAGCGTATCCGGTATTGTTTCATTTTCCCTGAAGCCCATTAGCTCCAGCCGAATGCCTTTGCCATCGGGGGCCACGTTCTGCATTTCGCAGATACCACGTCGGGTCATGAGTGTGAAGGCTGTCATTGCCAGCATGGCTAACGCATTTTCCTCGCTTCCGCAGCGTTTCTCGAGAGCATCGGCAATTTCTTCTATGCTCCCCACCTGAAAGCAAGAGTCGAATTCTTTACTCCACTTTTCTGACATCGGATTTTCTCTCTGTATTTATGGGTAGTTATCGAACTGAATGTGCCAGTTTTTTCAGGAGACGGCAAAGTTGAGATGGTTGGTTCTGATTCAGAGCATGAGTTTCCCCGGTGTGACGGGCATGGCGGGGCGGATTTGCAGAAACAACAGATGTAAAAAAACCGACTGGTGAGGTCGGCTTTTTTACTGTTCCGCTACAGAGTTGGTTGCTCTGGACGGGAAAAGACAGTCTGTATCTAACATAATCAATTCTATGCTTTGTCCCACACTATGTCAAAAATCCTGCTAATCAAGTAGTATACAAAATGTTAGCTCTACTGATTGTCTGAGTTCGACAACTGACGGATTTGTTAAGTCCTGGTCGGAATAACAGGTGGTGCTGCTTCCGGTGCTCTGGTCGGAGTGAGGCAGTCTGTATCTAACAATAGAGGCAACCGTAGTGACAGGCAGCCCATGAGTAAGCTGCGGTGTTTCGCTCCCTTATCAAGGGAAAACGGATGATTAATCTGTTAATCATCGTTCTCAGGGCAGTGGTTGCCGTTGCAAACGCGCTGATTGCTGTTCTGGAACTGATCCGGGAACTTGTCGACTGATAAGCCTGGAAACGTAACTAAGGGCAGGAGGTGACCGCTTCCTGCCCTTTAACAAAAAGAGATCTCACGTTAAAAATTTGTACCCTTCTTTAACTTCCAGTGCCTGCTCCTTTGAGTCAAACATCAGTCTTGTTTTCCCGGGAACACCCCATGAAATGTATTCGACATCTATCCACCATTTTCCATATTCTTCATACGGCCCGGATATTACTTTTTTGACAAAGGCGTCTACCAGATTCATTGTTTTTTCCTTTTTGTGTTGAAAATAATTAATGCCAGAGCACAACGAAAATAATGAATGCACTGGCTGTGATAATTGCGATTTTCTCCCATATGATATTTTTCTCATGGGGGATTCTACGGAGATTATTTCTTCGCATTGAGATACCGGTATTCATGTTTTATCAGCTTATGGGGTTAAATAGTCACGGACATCATGCGGACGGTTCCCTGTCACATGCCATCTGGTTTTTTCATTCAAATTGAGAGATATTACTAAGTTGAGTCGCTTGCGATAGTGGACTCCTGTTTGTAAGTGAGTGCCATTGTTTATTTCATGAAGAGGATTGATTATGAGCATGCCTCCTGCGATAGCTAATACTTTCTTGTTTGAAATGATGAAGAGTAAATCAAAAGACGTTACACTTGCTGTGATCTATGCATTAGGTGAAGGCCGATGTCAGGCGGAGAACATTACGCGTGAATTACATAGATTGAGTCAAAGTGATGATATGGAAATAAAAATTGCTGCGATTAAAGCACTTGGTCGAATTTATCGGTAACGGCATAAGTTATCTGTTGTAATGAACAAAAGCCGGCTCATTTGAACCGGCTGTTATGGAGGGAGCTTATCTTAAAATACTTCGGCTACAGGCATGCCTGCAATCTGCTCCCACTCCTTACGCTTTTCCTGAATCAGACGAGGAAAGTCGACAGGGTAATCATATCCTCGACTTGCCATAGCGTGCATGGTGTTTGATGCGGTTTCTGGATGAGTACACCATGATGGAATAGGAATCATTGGCAGATTGATGTATTTTGTATGAATTTCCAGTGTTTTGTCGTCTGTTACAGTACGAGTGAAATTATGAATGTCAAAACCGATAACATCCATAATGTTGCCTGGATAGATACGGACATACAACATTGTGCCATTTTTAAGGTCAATACCAAAATAAGCTCCCTGAGTTAAAGATAATCCTTCATACCCCTTCTCTGGAGAGTAGAAGCCTGACTCTTTTATTGTTTGTACAACTTTTCTTATCTTTTCTCTCCTTGTCTTTGCACGTGAATACATCCATATACCTGGCGCAAGTAATAAGAACCACCATAACAATATGTAGAAATAAGCATTAACGTCTTTCCCGTAATATGGGTCTATTATCAATCCAGTGATAGACATAACACCACAAAACAGGAAAAAAGGAATGCCAAGAAAGAAATAAGCTTTCCTTAATACATAATAAAGTAGCCACCAGGTTGGAAATCTGTCAGTTGTCTCTTTTTTGGTTTTCATATAATGCCTCCCCTCGTACTATTTATTATTCTAATACCGATGGGGAGGTTGTGCAATATTTATATTGGTCTTATCCTTTTATTCCATCTTTCTCGTCTTTCCCTTTTGTTAAATCTTTTAGATGTTCATTTTTTATTCCGGGAGCATGTCGGATATTGCGACTTCCTCCAATAAATATTTCCTTAACAGAATTTGCCATGCTGCCAAGTGTGTTAGCTCCATCACGTCCACCCAGGAAATTAATAACATGATCAGGTAGGTAGGCCTGAAGGGCAAATATGGCAGCTACAGTGGTTGTACAAATTCTGGCGTATATCAGCAGGAAACCAGCAAGACTGAAAATACCGGTCAGCGAATTGAACTGTACGTTAACCAGGGCAGCGCCAAATAATGTATTCAGTATTGTGCCTACAGCGATGATGGCTACAGAAGCAAAGAAAAAACCGAAGACCATGATGGGCGGCCTTATCATACTATCAATTAAGTATATATAACCGTAGGCTGCCCGACTTCCTCTGTCTTCTGATGTCCCGAGATGTGTTGCAGCCCACAGAGGCCCGGCGGTACATCCTATTAATACGCTGACTATCCAGTTCCCGATGCCTGTCATCCAGAAAATAAACGGAATAAATGGTAGGTAAATTGATAAGGAAAATCCAGCGCAGAACATCAGGAACAAAAGAAAGTAAACTGGTGGAGCAAGTGCTTCAAACAGCGCGGTAAGCATCGAAGCGGCACCTGTTAGTGAGTTAAATAGTTTTACAAGAATTGAAGCGTCGCCACCGGCAACTACAACTCTGGCAGTTGTATATATAGTCCAGAGTCCTTCAGTGCTGACCATTGTTATATCTCCGATATTTTTCATTTTTATCAGAGGGTTGACTTGATTACTGGTGGTGCCTGAACCACTTATTTCTGTTGCAATAAGATTTGTGTAATACGCCATGTTTCTGCCTAATATTGCAGATATTGCAGAGTTTGGATCTTGCGCATTAGCCATTCGTTGCTCATTGGCTGATGTAACAGTGCCCAGAGGCGGTGTATAGGTGGTGTTCTGTAATTGAGTCTTGTAGGCACTCATGACTGCACTGAATAAGTCAGTATCACCAACTTCTCCCAGTGATGACATTGAGGTTACAGCTGGAGCTCTGTCAGCCAGCTCTGCCAGACGTTGGTTAGCAGTGGCAAAGGTCTGATACCACGCGCCAAGCGTCACCCATCCATAGGTTGTGAGATAAGACTTGAGAGCTTCTTTCCTGGATTGTTCTCCGTTATCAATAGGTAATGATTTTTGTACAGCACGTTCATACTCGTCGGCTGCTCTCTGAATCCGTGTCTCGATATCCGGCAGTGTTCCGTTGCCAGAATTTCTTTTTTCCAGAAATGTTGTCACAAACTCACTGGCAGCGTTGTCCATGTCGCTAATCATATTATCCATGGCTGCACGTTGTGCTGAGATAACACCGCTGTATTCGTTTTTACTGAAGGGATTAAAGAATTTTCCAATCGTCGACTGATCTGTTGTTCCGTTCCCTTCTACTGACAGGCTGGCAGTACCACAGATACCGCTGCCATTGGATACTGTGACAGTGTAATTACCACTGGCGGTTTTAGCTGATTCTGTCATCAGTGAAGTCGAGGATTTGGCCGTCTGATTAAAATCATTTAGCCCTGCGTTAACCGCATACTTACACAGTTCCATTTCAAAAATGCCACGCGCTGCTGTTCGTGTGGATGCCTGAACTGGCTGTACAGTCATTGAATAACCATTTGCGATATTATCAGCGGCAACTTGCACCATCACATTGGCGGACCCCACCCCCATTATCGATGCGCCCCATAACATAATGAGCTGAGCGAGACTCCAGCCATTTCCGGTAGGAACGATCATCAGAAAACCTGCGACGAAACTCAGTATGCCGACAATATCGCGCCCGACGCTGAATACCTGTCCCTGATGCCCCGAACGCACAACATGGCGGATACTAATGAAGATACACCAGACGATAGCAAGTACGGCAATGATATTGTTGAACACCCAGAACATGCTTCCGATCAGGGTGGGGTCGCTGGTTGACAGTGGATTGGTGACCACATCACCGAATATCGTGACCAGCGCCTGGCGGGACAGATCGTCAGGATTGGTGGCGGCAGACACAATATCCTGATAGGTCACTGAAGCCATTGCCGGCAGTGAGGATATAGCAAGGCCTGCACAGAGTGCGCGAAGTAAAATTTTCACAGTAACTCCGGAATAGAATTGCGTATGGGCAAAGGCCACACAGGATTTAATTAAGGGGGATGGCGACATGCCAGTGGTACTGGCATCTGGACGTGATCAGTATTGTTTACTGGTTACGGCAATTAATGTGGCATTGCGCCAGCCATTGCGGTCGTTCAGAAAATCACGGAAAGTCCCCTGCTCGGGTTCGCTGACTTTTCGTTCATGCAACTGCCAGAGGCGGTATGTAACTATCAGAGCTCTGGAAGCACAAAGAGCGACGCCTGACAGTATCAACATAAGAGTGCTGATGGCGCGTACCAGTGTCATCAAAGGTAATGAGGAGGCGGCAAAGAGCATACCGCTGAGGAATAAAGCGATGGCCAGCAGACTCCAGCAGCATAACCGCCATGCTGTTCTGCGCCGACGGAAACGGCGATCCAGATCGTCTACTGACATATGGCTGGCCTGCAGAGCTTCTTCCCACGAGAGGCAGAGTTGCGCCTTTTTATTATTTACCTGACGGAATTTTTCCAGCCTGCTTTTTTGTTGCTTTAGCATATGCTGTACAGAATTCGTTATCAGGCGAGTTTCCATCAGCGGAACAAAAATGTTAATAATCCTCCGGGTGGCTATGCGGGTTATGGATGGTGATTTTTTGACGTTTTTCGTCTGGTCTGAATTTTCCGGTAACTTATTCATTTTTTCAGTCCTGTTCTGACGTCAGCTTTCAACGTGCGTTTGCCTGATTGATTGTTTTCTCAAGGCTACCGAGTTGTTTTTCATAATACTGGCGGGCAGTCAGAGCCAGTTGCTGGCCAGAGATAACATTACCCTGGCGGATCTGTTCTTTCAGATCGTTCAGCTGCCAGTTCATTTGCGCAGTGATTCTTACCAGTTCACGGAGCAGGTTATCCCCCTGCATTTCCTGTAAATCCACCAGGTATGCTGTGTTGGCGTAGCGCCGACCAGCCTCAAAAGCTTCAAACTCACGGGTACTCATATATCCCCGTGCTTTTGCTTCTGGTGAAGCCACCTGGTCGAAGTAAGCGGCCGCTGAGTCTGACTGCAGTGTTTCAGCCAATGCTTTACGTGTGCTTTCATTAGGCGTGCTGTCAGCAATCAACGTCAGTTGGGGATTCGACGCAGAATCAATGATGCCGTTGTATTCGTTCTGGAGTCCGACGTAGGTTCGCCCACTCTGGGTATTCACTTCTCCTTTACCCAGAGCACGACCGGCAGAGGGGCGGGAAGTGTTTTTCATGTAAGCCGTCGCTGCATCTATTTGCTTCTGATCCCATGTCAGTGCCGCAGGTGTGTCCGCTGTACCTGCGCCGTGGTAAATCGAGCGTACCTGACTGTCTCCACCTGGTATTTCGCCCACAGAAGGACAAACGGCGGTTCCTCCAAAACGTGCATATTCTGCTTCTGTACAGTAACTGGCGTGTATGGCCGCGCCATCATAAGCTTCCCGCACGGGAGAGTTTGCTGCGCTGGCCAGACGGTCGCGGATGTTACGGTTGCTCACACCGCCACCTTTACTGAGTTTTGAGGCTGCGGATGCTGAGGCACTTTTGCTTTCTGTTGCAATCCCTGATGCGGATTCACTGCAGATGGAGTCTGGCACGGTGAAGCTTTTCCGTGCCTCCTCGAGGCGCTGAGTTTCATTACTGAAAATCATCTGCTGACGTGTCGCCTGTCCGTTCTGGGCAATGACACTTGCCAGCTTTTCAGAGTTCTGATTGATAGCGGTACCCGTGGCTGTCTGGGTACTCAGTATGTTGCCAAGGACATCTTTGATGGCTTCCATTCTGGGGATGACCTGCTCTTCAACAGGCCGGCTGGCGACGACGGTGACTGAATAAGCATGAGCCTGGCATGCCGTTCCACTCAGGGTGGCTATAAGGGCTGCGAGTAATGTTTTTCTTTGCATTTTATTGTCTCCTGCTCGGGATGGAGCACAAGGTCAGGAAGGCTGTCGTATTTTCTGTCTTCAGGTAGTGGGGCCAGTGGGAAACACTGATATCGCCTGGTGATATAACCTTTCCTGTTCCGGTTATCGATGATGCTGAAAGAACGACGTCTGACGCGCCGTAAGGTGGAAGGGTCAGTATCCATAACAGGCCAGTCACCGGCACTCAGTGCCGGCGTTCCGGGAACGGATGGCCATAACCAGGTATCATCGGACATCAGCGAAGCCAGCGGTGAAGGGAGTATCCACTGGATGACATGCTGAACGTCGAATGGTGCTTCATCCGGGACAGAAACCTGCCATATTGCCGTTGTTATCAGCTCATCTGTGCTGGACGGCAACAACAGCCGCATGCCTGTGACCTTTCCCTGTGTTCTGGCATCCGAGGCGTATATCACTCTGGGATTGGGGGCCGGATGTAACCTGAAGACACGTGACGGCAGAGTGAATGAGAAACTGTCACCTTTTACCTCAAGTTTTTTAAGAAATACCTGCCCTCTGGCAGGTCTCCGGCAGCGTGGGGTGATATGAATTGTACACATCAGAGATTGTATCCCTGTTTTCGGATGAGCTCCGAGGCCAGTTCTTCAATAACATTGTCACTGTTATGTTGGCCCGCCCGGTGCTCAATTAATGACGTTGCAGAACCTCTGGGGAAGTTTTCGGCCAGAATCTTACGTGCCCGAACTGAACCTAACTTATTTGTCAGTGTTTTACGCAGGGCACTGTCTTTTGGCGATGAGTTCAGCGCCCATAGCTCCAGTGGACCGACGGTAAATTTGAGTATTCTCGCAAGCGTGCCACTTTTTACCCTGAATACTCCCAGAACAGGAACACCACTACCATCTGGTGCCGGGCCTTCCGGCATTTTCAGGAAGCGTTTCAGCATAAATTCAGGAACGTTGAAGTTATCCCTCAGTACGGGGATATCTTCGGGTTTGTAGCGCAGTAACCAGAGAGTATTTGCTGACTTAAGAACGCTTTCCGGGTAGTCCCTCAGATACTGCGTACTCAGAACCGTGCGGATAGCAAACTTGCGTTGCTCACGCTCCTGGGTATCCAGATTTTCCCAGATGAAGTCAATGCCCCGGGCGTTATGCAGTTCATCATAAACTTTTGTCTTAACCTCCTGATCAAGTTGGTTAATACGTTTAAGAGCGATTTCATGGTATTCCCGTGGAAGCTGCTTTAACACTTCATCCCTGTATTGTGGCAGGGTGAAGTCACCACCGGCGATCTGACCTGCAAGCAGGTACATGATGCCGGTTTTAAGCCTGCCTGCAGGCGTTTTGTCACCGGCAACATTATTCAGATCGACAGCGATGACCCGGGTTTCCGGGTTGATCATAAACCGGGTATACCCGGATATCATGGGGTAGTCGTTATGTCCCTGCTCCAGGGCGCGGCGGATGTAGTCCAGCAGAAGCTCGTTTGAACCATCACGCTGAACAGTACCGAAAACATCCCTGAGACTGGTATGGCCCAGCATCGAGGACACTTCGGGAAGCTGGGGCATTGCCTGATAATGAGCCCGCTGAGCCGCCATGATATACCCGGCATTGTGGAGCATATCCCGGACTTCAAACCAGGTTGATCTGGCCCACCAGGCTGCATCATGTTTTTCATACAGTCCCGAGTCCTGCAGTGCTGAATCCACCAGTTCTTCCGTTGAGGCGCGATAAAGTCGCGGATTATTTTCACCGTACTCTTTAAAAGCCAGCTCGATAAGCTGGTTGATAATTTGTCGGGTGTCTCCGGGGTTACAGGGTTGACCGGTACCGGTATCGACACAGAGAGCACACAGCACCGATGACATGAAATTCTTTTCCGGCGTAATAGGCTTTTTAGCGCCGTACATCACGTCAAAAAGGTTACGGGTGTATTCCGGATCATTGCTCAGAATAATACCGACAGCTTCGTCTTTTCTTTCCGGAGGAAGACTGTCGCGAATAAGCTGAACCAGTCCCTGAGCACTGTATCCCTTATCGATATAGGCAATGAAGGGCAGGTTTTTCTGAGCAGATGATATCTGTATTTCCGACAACGTATTAATCAGAACTGATTTACCCAGTCCCGGATCGCCTGGTGCCAGTTCTGTATGTTTATTTTGTTGGGATGACGCCAGACCAACCTCAAATGCGGAACCGTCTTCTGTATGTAACATCAGATTCCCTTTACCTCGCCAGACAGAGCCTGCCCTGTTAAGCGGGAAAAGCGAGATGGCATGTGACAACGGGGGATACAGGGGAACCGGGCCGGAGCCTCCGGATGCCGCGAGAATGGTATTCACCCAGGCGCGTCGGGGATCGCCAAATGTTGTCGTGGTGCCACATACGCCCCAGCCTTCAATGGCCGATTTCAGAATGGCCTGGTTTCGTGTGCATATTTCACGTGTTTTTCCCCACGTGGAGGCCATGATGGTCATTATGCAGACAGGTTCTTTTTCATCCGTTGCCGCCAGGGTCATAACGGATTCATACATTGGACGAACGGCAGAAATGAAGCTGCTGTAAGTCAGAAGCGTTTTCTTCAGATTAAGAGCCTTCATCCCGCCGGGCATCAGATCCATTCTGATGCGCCAGGGGACTGCGCGGGGGACGGCACGGACCAGTTCGTTAAACGTCTGTAGATTTTGCGGAGGTAAAGTAATCGATACCATTCCGTGCCAGAGTCCGCCCGCCTGAACCAGGTTGCCCTGTGTGGTCACCTGCGTGTTGAATAACTGCAAATGCAATGAAGGAGCATGTAGTACGGATTCATCGTCAGTCCAGCGATATCCTGCTGGCTGGGCATCTTCAGGCAGGTGGGGTTGCCAGTTACGCGGTGTGCTGTACCGTTCTGTCTGACGACGTATTTCACGCCCGACTTCGTGTATATCCAGAAGCCGGAGAATCAGGCCATCAGATGAATGTCTCAGTGCCTGTTCCACATTATCAAGAAAAGCTTCGTGGCGGATTTTCAGTGCAGATAAGGTCCACTGCCAGGGGGACTGGGCAAAGCGTGCTTTCGGTACCCGTTCAGCCAGTCTTCTGACAAGCTCATCATGGGCGGTGCGATCGCTGTTGCTGATAAGGTCGGGTCCACTCCAGATCGCCAGCCAGCAACGCTCCCGGACCAGCCATGGGGACAGTGTTGTGACTTTCTCATCGACCACATCCTGTAACTGGATACCTGTATTAGCCAGTGAGCGTTTTTGTGGGGCGACCATGTCTTCGATTTCCTCTTTCCCCATTTCAGGGTCACGCTCGAAAACGCAGCTGATTTTATGACCGCTGTTTTTATATGCCGTATTCAGGCTGTCACTCATGCTGGTGATCAGCGATTCCAGTGAACCTGGGCCAGTCTGGTCGGATGCTTCATCCATTTCCCTGAAAGCACCGCTGACTTCAAAGACAGAGAGATATTCTCCACGCTTTGTGGCTGCAATATAGGGCGAATTCAGCCATGGGCGACGTTCACGATCCTGTCTGTCCAGACCAATTACAGTACGTAAATCGCAATACTCAACAAAACTGCTTGCGACAGAGAAACGGGATAGCGTGTTCAGACAGTCTTCGATAGTGAAGATTAAACGGTTTATGTTCATAGGTGAGGGAACTCCGGACTTACAGGAGGGAGGTTTGTGCAGTTTGATTTTTTTAATGCCACCCCGCGCTGGAGTGGCATGAAGAAAAATCAATCAACGTATTCTTTTTTGATGAATGAATCTGGTGTCAGAATCAGGGCAATCCCGTTCATTTTTTCACGCAGGGGCGAACGACCGGAAGGTGGATAGCGACGAAAAACGTCAGCGAAATCGGCCGGGCGGAAACTGCGGAATTTATCCTCAACCGCCAGTCTGTTTTGCATCAGTGCAGAGAGCGCTTCTCGTCCCCGCCGGACCCGGAACTTATCATTACTGAAAACTTCCTGTAATGAACGACGATTAAGGGCCACGACCGTGGATGGATGAAGGTCGGGTAGCCACACCATAACGCCCTGTGCTGCGGCATAACCATTCAGTGAATGCCAGGTGTGGCAGAAAGCACATAAGCTGTAAGGCGGGCCGTCTTCATGAAACAGTTCCTGCTCTTTCTCTGACAACGACTCTGTACTGGTGATTTCAGCTTTCTGTACATGGCGGAGTGAAAGACGTCTGGCAGACAGACGGGCCTGCTCAAGCGCCCGTTCAGCGGCTTTTACTGCCGTGTTGTACTTTTCCTTTTCGCCGGTTGCGACTGGTTCACCACGCTTTTTTAACTTATCCAGATGTTCTGTGGCCTTATTAAGACGAACTCGTGTGTCACTGATTGTGTCGGTAAGCTGTCTGAGTGGCCATGAGTCATCCAGTCTGAAACGGTGCCTGACGTTTTGCCGGCAGCAGATACATCGACCGGGCGTTGTTAATTCCGGTTCCGGTAACAGTGGCTCCTGTGTATGAACCACATCAATTTCTGGAAAGGGATACAACCACAAGTCTTTAATGCTGTGTTGCATGAGCAGGCTCCGTACTGGTGTAACGTTTCACGGCTTCCAGAATGATGTTTGCGATTTCATCGGAACAGCATTCTGCAAAAATGAATTCCTGATCGTCCCGACTGTCGTGGGCAATCACATTGCCGTTTTCTGTTCGTCGTAACGTTATGTGCTCCGGGCTCCAGGCAGACATATGTGCCTCCTTGTATTGCCGAATAGGAAGGGCACCGGATAAATGCCAGTGCCCTGGACAAGATTAGCCAATGGAAATTGAGGACATCCCCAACTGTTTCTGGCTGCGACTCATCATTTCAGGTCCGGCGACAAGTACCGCCCCAATGACGATAGATACAATGCAACCAGCCAGTCCCATCCCCCCTTGTTTCCCAACTTTTTTCAGGCCAATCAGGCCCCCGAGAAACAGAATTACGCCGATGAACTGCGCAATAGTGATTGATGATGACTGTGCTGTTTTGGCACCTTCACCAACATTGCGAACCATATCGGCAAGATCTCCATCGGCAAGAACGGCTTTGGGCAGCAACATCATGGGAATGAGCAGCAGGTACTTAGTCAGTTTGCTCCGGCATGACATTACAAACAGTTGTGCATGGATAAATGCGGCGTACAGACGGGCCGCCACGACACGAATACGTGACATAGTTTCTCCTTAAATGGATATATCAGTGGTTTATATGAAGGTGAAAAAAATCAGAAGACGATTCCAATGCTTGCCAGCAGGGCATTGAGGACACGATCGATAAAGACCAGCAGGACGCCGGCAATAAATTTGACGTTTCCCTTGCTGACGGATTCACTGGCACTCAGTGCGGTATGTCCATCGAGTCCGGCCTTGCGCCAGATGGATATCCCGTTCATGACAAATCCCACACCGGCCAGCTTGGCCAGCGACAGAACTGCATTTGCTGCGCCAGCAGCAGCGCCAAACGTCTGAGGTTGTACATATGCAATCGGACCAAATGAGTCAGCCCTGAATCCCATTTGTACGCCTCCGGCGTTAATCATTGCCGGGAGTGATACAAGCATGGCGCTGGTAAATATCCCTGCAATAAATTTCCCGGGAGACATTTTTACCGGACCGGCTGAACGGGCGCGGGCAAACAGGGTAATCATGCTGAGCACCCCGATGAATTCTCCCCAGGTAAACAGGAAATCCATTCCGGCACTGAAAATACTGCTGGCAAAGTTCTCAATGGCGGTCAGGGCATCCATGTTCATCAGCGTAACGTCCCGGCACTGGTGATGATGGTCCGGGTCGTCGGATCAATCCGCTGGATCACCACATTGCCCAGAGTCTGACCTTCTCTGACAGCCCAGGTACTACCCTGCCAGCGAATCCAGGCCATGCCAGTTTCCATCGACATGATTTTCATTCCGTTAAGTACAGACGACGTTTTTTTCTTTGCTGGATGCGGTGTGGAAGAGGATTCAGTGACGCTTTTCTGTGTCATTATTCCGTTCAGGCGGCTCCGGATATCATCCAGCTGACGGCGCGTTTCCTGTGCGTATTCTTCATCCTTTTTTATAGCTTCGCCCAGCTTGTTAATGCTGTCGTGAAGCATATTCAGTGTTGCCTGAATTTTTTCATCGCGGTTATCCAGCTCTGTTTTTACATCCCGGGCAAGCTGGCTCATATCTTCTCCTGTCCGGACAGTCATAGTCTCAGTGGACTGAACGGAAGGTGATGATTCTTGTGTGGTTTGCCAGGTCTGTACGCCAGCATCCGCATCATTAAACGAAGGCATGCCTGTTTCCGATGGCGCTCTCAGGAACAGATACCATATGGCTGCGAGCAACACGACTGCACATAGCCCCCATGTTGCTACAGATATCCCCCAGACGGAACGTTTCCAGAAGGGGGCGGGTTTCTCTTCGGGTTCACCGAAGCTGCCGGTTTCATCTATTTCTGTTTCAGGTTTCATTATGGTGTCTCCGGTTGTTCATCATACCGACGTTGCATCACAGCTTTTCTTTGCTCCATGGCTGTCTGCATTCGTGCCTGCGAGCGTTGTTCCGCCTGTGATGTACGATTAACTGAAGGGGAAATGCCACTGGAAAGGGAAGATGACCTGGCGTCGTTTATCATTACCGGGTCAACAAACAGAATTGATACGACTTCATGCTGATACACTTCTACCTGTTTATAGGGCTCACTTTCTGCCTGGCGGGTTAATATCTGACTTCCTCTTTCCGTCATACCACCGGCAATAACGCCCGCAACAGCTTCACCACTGGGCATTCCCACGCGTCCGGTAACCGTGCCATAGTTACCCTGAATAACCTGCGTGTTGGCATCTTTATAAAGTGTGCCAATACTGCCCACACCTCCTAACACTGACGGCAGAATGATATGTTTAAACCAGCGTGTATTCACATTGCTGGCCACGGATGACATCAGGTTGTCTTCCCGTTGAGCATATGCATTGACCTTAAGGTCCATGCCGTTCCAGCTCATCCGGTCGAAATGGATCTCCACGCCGTTACCCACCAGTTTGACTCCCGGACTGAACAGCGTTGCCCCTGCCCAGGGGCCAGCGGGAATGGTTGCGATAACCTTGGATGACGGGTTATCAGAATCCACTGCAGTATCAATATATGCCGGTATACGGGTCAGAGCAGGTATCAGTTGTATCCCTTTTTCTGCTACCGGCGTGGACAGGCTGGCATTCTGTAATGCGAATTGCTGCGTACCATTCTGCCCTGTTGTTTCTGCCGGAGATTTATTCCACATAGTCGTTGCTATGGTTGGTGTACTACCGGCAGGATGCTGATCTTTTATTCTTACAATCAGCTTTTGCAGCCGCTCCATACGTTTTTCACTGGCTGCTCGATCCTCCTGGGGTGTGCCGGAAGCCTGGCGATGAGCATAGTTTTCCGGTTTTGCTGCAGGCTGTTGTTGCTTTTCCGGAGTGTCCGGAATATCAAGCCCCTGTGGAAGACTGGCAATGAACGTCTGATTATTGCGGGCTGCAGCTGCGGCCCCTCGTTCATTATCCGCTCTTAACAGTTCACGATAGTGAGGCGTTTCGGTAACGCTGCGCGTTCCGCCGCTTGCTGCACTGTTAATGTTCACGGCTGACTGCATATCGCTGTTACTCCCTGATAGTTTGGAAAACGCGATATAGCCGCCGCCAAATAAGATGATGCTGCCCAGTCCAAGCAGGGCAGCCAGTTTCTTTCCGGATTTACCGGCATCCTGTTCAGCACTCATGATTACTCCAGTTCTGGTGTCACGTGAACGGACTGGCCATTCACAGAGAAAGTCAGTAGTGGGGTGACGGGAAGCTTCCAGAGATGAGTTCCGTCGGCAGAGGACAAGGTCTGTTCAAATTCATCGCGCAACATCGCCCGGGAACGAACCAGAAGGTCATCGCCGTGTTGCCAGATCGTTGTATCCGGGACATTACCTGTGAATTTCAGCCTCTTAACTGAAGGGTCCCGGGGAGGAATACCATCCAGAAATGCCTGTAATGTTGCATCATGCAGGGCGATCTTATCCGTCGGGATGGAGACAACCGGGCTGGTTGGTCCCTGCCGTGGTATTCGCAGATCCAGACGACTGTCCATTTCCTGACTGGATGACGGCGTATCTGTTTCGCCACTGGTTACGTTCAGGATGACCGGTACCGACAGACCTTTCAGGTAGACAGAAATGTTTCCGGATGCCCATGGCCGCAATGGTGTGATTGTCACCATGTTCTCGTTGTACTGCACATCAAAGAGTTTTGGTGCCGCGTTATAAGGAGGATCGGATTGTGGCCATGGTGAACCGTTGATATCGGTAAATGTCACCACGCTCAGGTTGTTCATGGCTGTGCGAACAAGAGGAAGGCTGGCACCGGGGGACAGATTAACTGTCAGAGAGCTGATACGGGGTACAACACTGGTGATGGGCGCATTGATGGCCCGCTCGTTATCCGCCATGAGACTGCGTAGTGAGCGAATCTCATCGGCGGAGAGCTCAGAATCAAGCCTTGCCGCATCCTGTACCAGCGGGCTGGCCTGCCCGGGGGCAGGCAGCTCACCTTTTACCAGTGTAGCCGGAACACCTCCGGTGTTTTGGGAGGCGTTCTGAACGTGATCGCTGGCAGAATTTGTCGTTTGTGGTGTGCGTGCGTTCTGCCATCCTGCGTTATCTGCAGACGTGGCGGCGCTGCACACCAGGAGCAGTGTGCTCAGTAAATAACGTGATTGCATATTACTTATCTCAGGAGTTCGGTCCGGCGTTACGGGAGATCATCTGCCGGATTTCCATACCGGATGGTTTCAGTCTGGGGTCAACACGCTGGATGGTGATTTCGAAAACAAAAGACTGTTCTGGCTTGCTGGTTGTCTGGCCTACCAGACGCATACGGACAGGATACTGGAATGTCCAGAACCATACGCCGTCGGACATTTGTCCCTGTCGTACCAGAACGCCAGCACCTGTCGTGGCGGTCAGATTCATCTTCTCTTTCTTGATCGTCTCCAGAATGTTAGATGCCTGTAATGCATTCACATATCCGACAAAACCTTCGTCAGAAAAACGCGGAGACAGGGAGGAGATCTGTGAACGATAGTGCACAAAATCCAGGTTGAATGCGGTCGCCAGTGCCTGGCTGCCAAAGGCCATTGCATCATTCTGACTCCATGCTGGCTGACTTGTTGGTGCCAGCCTGACCAGACGACCATTGTCTGTAGCGAAATATTCGCGCTCCACATTCGTTGAGTGCCAGTACTGAATGGCGTTACCAGTAATACTGATAAGAAGACATGTGCCCGTACATAAAAGCGCTTTTATCAGCGCAGGGACATTATTTGCCCGCTGTTCTGACTGCTTCATAGCCCTGATTGTGCTCTTCAGTATTTCCGGGTCAGGTGCCGGATGTGATGGCGAGGATGGCTCGGTATTTTCGGTCATAGGTTGTAGTCCTTCCAGGGATCAATATTTGTCAACGACGGATGAAAAGTGATCCACTTATATCTCCACCAACGGCCCAATATT
>NZ_JABWMT020000050.1:0-17188 GCF_013368915.2 Escherichia sp. 93.1518 | reverse complement strand
ATCCTTCCCCCACCACCATTATTCACCACAGCGATGTGGTAACTTCGGTGAGATTATTAATCTTTGCACTCATCGAGGAAGGGTGAGAACCTTCGATTAAGGTTCGACTCGAGCGAAAGCGAGAGAACGTTGCCGCAGGCAACGGCCCGAAGGATGAGGAGCGAAGCGACGAATAATCCTTCCCCCACCACCATTACTTCCTGAAAATACTCTTCTAAACCAATTTACTAACCATTTATTTCTTGTTGTCACACAGAATTCGTCATGCCTGTTTTTAGGTCTGCACACTTTTACACAAAACAAAAAACCCCGCCGAAGCAGGGTCTATGTGAACTAAATTTCGCTTAGTGGCGAGCACGCACCAGCTGATACTTACGCGTCAGATACTCCACCGGTACGCTCCAGATGTGTACCAGACGCGAGAACGGGAACAGCAGGAATAACGTCATCCCCAGCACCAGGTGCAAACGGAAGATAAACGCCACGCCATCAAGGTGCTGAGAAGCGCCACCGTGGAAGGTCACTACCGACTGCGCCCAGCCAACCAGTTTCATCATCTCGCTACCGTCCATATGCTGAGCGGAGAACGGAATGGTCAGCAGGCCCAGCGCGCACTGGATAACGAGCAGCGACAGGATCAAGATATCCGCTCCGGTAGTCGTTGCACGCACGCGTGGGCTGAACAGGCGGCGTTTCAGCAACAGTACACCGCCAATCAGACACAGCACGCCGCTGGCACCACCAGCAAACATCGCCATTTTCTGTTTCACTTCAATTGGCAGCCAGGCTTCATACATCCAGTGCGGCGTCAGCATACCGAAGAAGTGACCGACAAAAATCCCCAGAATCCCGATATGGAACAGGTTAGACGCCAGGTTCATCCCTTTGCGATCCAGCATCTGGCTGGACGCCGCGCGCCAGGTGTACTGCCCGTAGTCATAGCGCAGCCAGCTACCAATCAGGAAGACCGCCCCGGCAATGTACGGGTAGATATCAAAGAAGAACATATTCAGGAATTGCATTAGTGCTGTCCTCCGGTGGTGATATTCAGATATTGCGGCGCGACGGCACCGGCAAAGCGACGCTGATGAGCAGTGATTGCCGAATCACCGCAGCCTTTGTCAGCAAAGAATTTAACCTGCTCTTCTTCCCAGACAGCATCCAGCGCCTGCGGCGTATCATCGCGCGCTTCATCGGCAATTTTTTCCGCCACTTTGTCGCTGTCTATAGCGGTATTCGCCAGTTTCAGCAGCAGATCAAACAGCACTGCATAACGGCTTTCACGCTGTTGCAGACGAGCACTTAGCAACGCCAGAATCGGCGCGATATCTTTCAAACCTTCCACGGCTTCGCTTTGCGGCAGCTGCGCCAGGTACTCCAGATACAACGGCAGATGATCCGGCAGTTCACGACTGTTTAACTGCAAGCCGTGTTGCTCATACTGCGCCAGCAAATCCACCATCGCCTGACCACGATCGCGGGATTCGCCGTGCACATGTTCAAACAGTAACAGCGACGTGGCGCGACCACGGTCGAACAGTTCGCTGTACTGCGCCTGAGCGTCCAGCGGATCCATCGCGGTTAAATCGCGCAGGAAAATGCCCAGCGCATGGGCATCCTCTTTCGACAGATTTTCCGACGCAGCAATCGCCTCAAACATCTCTTGTTGATGCTGCCATAAGGCAGCATCAGGATATTCAAGGAGACGCGATACAATCACGAGTTCGATCATGGATGCGGCTCCGTTTTGCTGGTCACGTCGATGGCATCGATACGACGGCTGTTGAACAGATTGAATTTGGTATCTGAACCGTGGCAGCCGTCACCAAAGGTAAAGCCGCAACCATTTTTCTCCGGGAAGGCTTCCCGCGCCAGTTCACGATGGCTGCTCGGCACCACAAAGCGATCTTCGTAGTTTGCAATCGCCAGATAACGGTACATCTCCTGTGCCTGGGCTTCGGTCAGGCCGACCTCTTCCAGCGCACGGGTATCAACTTTACCGTCAACGGTTTCAGCTCGTTTGTAATGACGCATTGCCAGCATACGTTTCAACGCGAGCAGTACCGGTTGGGTATCACCGGCGGTCAGCAGATTCGCCAGGTACTGAACCGGGATACGCAGGCTTTCTACGTCTGGCAGAATGCCGTTGCTACCCAGCTCGCCCGCGTCTGCCGCAGACTGAATCGGTGACAGAGGCGGCACGTACCAGACCATCGGCAATGTGCGATATTCTGGATGCAGCGGCAGCGCCAGTTTCCATTCCATCGCCATTTTATAAACCGGCGACTGTTGTGCGGCTTCAATAACGCTCAGCGGAATACCGTCTTTAATCGCCTGCTCGATGACTTTCGGATCGTTCGGATCGAGGAACACTTCCAGCTGACGCTGGTAGAGATCTTTCTCGTTCTCGGTGCTGGCTGCACGTTCAATGGCGTCAGCATCGTACAACAGCACGCCAAGATAACGGATACGACCAACACAGGTTTCTGAGCACACCGTCGGCTGACCGGCTTCAATACGCGGATAGCAGAAGATGCACTTCTCAGATTTACCGCTCTTCCAGTTGAAGTAGATTTTTTTGTACGGGCATCCGGTGATGCACATACGCCAGCCACGGCATTTATCCTGATCGATCAGTACGATGCCATCTTCTTCACGTTTGTAGATAGCCCCGCTCGGACAGGTCGCCACACATGCCGGGTTAAGGCAGTGTTCGCACAGACGCGGCAGATACATCATGAAGGTGTTTTCGAACTGGCTATACATCGCCTTCTGGATGTTGTCGAAGTTCTTGTCTTTCGCCAGTTTGTCAAACTCGCCGCCCAGGTCATCTTCCCAGTTCGGCCCCTTTTCGATTTTCGCCATCCGTTCGCCAGTAATCAGCGAACGCGGACGGGCAATCGGCTGCGATTTGCTGCCTTCCGGCGCGGTATGCAGGTTCTGATAATCAAAATCGAACGGCTCGTAATAATCGTCGATCCCCGGCAAATGCGGGTTGGCGAAGATTTTACCCAGCAGCATCGCGCGGTTACCCATACGCGGTTGCAGTTTGCCGTTGATTTTACGGATCCAACCGCCTTTGTATTTTTCCTGGTTTTCCCAGTCGGTAGGGAAACCCTGACCCGGTTTGGTTTCAACGTTGTTGAACCACGCGTACTCAACGCCTTCGCGGCTGGTCCAGACGTTTTTACAGGTAACTGAACAGGTGTGGCAGCCGATGCACTTATCGAGATTCAGCACCATGCCGACTTGTGAACGAATTTTCATTTTACGCTCTCCTGTACCTGGTCATTGCCTTCGCCATCTAACCAGTCAATGTTCTTCATCTTACGCACTACAACAAACTCATCGCGGTTAGAACCTACGGTGCCGTAGTAGTTAAAGCCGTATGCCAGATGGGCATAGCCACCGATCATATGCGTCGGTTTCGGCGTGATACGGGTGACCGAGTTATGAATACCCCCACGCTGCTGCGTGATTTCCGAACCCGGCAGGTTAACGATACGTTCCTGCGCGTGGTACATCATGGTCATCCCTGCCGGAACACGCTGGCTGACAACCGCACGGGCAGTCAGCGCACCATTGCTGTTGAAGACTTCAATCCAGTCGTTGTCGGCAATTCCCAAATCTTTGGCATCGGCTTCGCTCAGCCAGACCACCGGCCCACCGCGACCTAAAGTCAGCATCAGCAGGTTGTCGCTGTAAGTGGAATGAATACCCCACTTCTGGTGTGGCGTCAGGAAGTTCAGGGCTTTTTCCGGGTTACCGTTGGATTTCTGTCCCATCACTTCTTTCACCGAACGGGTATCGATCGGCGGACGATAAACCAGCAGGCTTTCACCAAAATCACGCATCCACTGATGATCCTGATACAGCTGCTGACGACCAGAGAGCGTACGCCACGGGATCAGCTCGTGAACGTTGGTGTAACCGGCGTTGTAAGAAACGTGTTCATCTTCCAGACCAGACCAGGTCGGGCTGGAGATAATTTTGCGCGGCTGTGCCTGAATATCGCGGAAGCGGATTTTCTCGTCTTCTTTATTCAGCGCCAGATGCGTATGGTCGCGACCGGTAAACTCGCTCAGTGCCGCCCAGGCTTTCACGGCTACCTGACCGTTGGTTTCCGGTGCCAGCGTCAGGATCATCTCTGCCGCATCAATTGCGGTGTTGAGCATCGGCTGGCCTTTCGCCGGACCTTCAGCCTTGGTGTAGTTGAGCTTACGCAGCAGATCCATCTCGCTCTGGGTGTTCCAGGCAATCCCTTTACCGCCGTTACCGATTTTCTCCATCAGTGGGCCGATAGAGGTAAAGCGTTCGTAAGTGGCCGGATAATCGCGCTCAACCACCATAATGTGCGGTGCGGTTTTACCTGGGATCAGGTCGCATTCGCCTTTTTTCCAGTCTTTCACATCCAGCGGCTGCGCCAGTTCGGCGGCGGAGTCGTGCTGAATTGGCAGCGTAACGATGTCGGTTTCTTTACCCAGATGACCAACGCACACTTCGGAGAATTTCTTCGCGATGGCTTTGTAGATTTCCCAGTCGCTTTTCGCTTCCCAGGCCGGATCGACCGCCGCAGACAGCGGGTGAATAAACGGATGCATATCCGAAGTATTCATGTCGTCTTTTTCGTACCAGGTCGCCGTCGGCAAAATGATGTCGGAATAGAGACAAGTGCTCGACAGACGGAAGTCCAGCGTCACCACCAGATCCAGCTTGCCTTCCAGACCGTTATCCTGCCAGTCCACTTCTTCCGGCTTCACGCCGCCCTGCTGCCCCAGATCTTTACCCTGGATACCGTGTTCCGTCCCCAGCAGATACTTGAGCATAAACTCATGACCTTTACCGGAAGAGCCCAGCAGGTTAGAACGCCAGATGAACAGGTTACGCGGATGGTTCTTGCCGTTTTCCGGTTGTTCCGCAGCAAAACGGATTGAACCCTCTTTCAGGGATTTCACCGTATAGTCCACCGGATTCATGCCCGCTTTTTCTGCTTCGCGAGCAATAGTCAGCGGGTTAGTGCCTAGCTGCGGCGCAGACGGCAGCCAGCCCATACGTTCCGCACGCACGTTGAAGTCGATCAAGTGTCCGGTATAGCGGGATTTATCCGCCATCGGCGACAGCAACTCTTCTGCGGTCACGGTTTCATAACGCCACTGGCTGGAGTGGTTATAAAAGTAAGAGGTGCTGTTCATGTGACGCGCCGGACGCTGCCAGTCAAGGGCAAACGCCAGCGGCTGCCAGCCGGTTTGCGGACGCAGTTTTTCCTGACCCACGTAGTGTGCCCAGCCACCGCCGCTCTGACCGACACAGCCGCAGAAAATCAGCATGTTGATCAGACCGCGATAGTTCATATCGAGGTGATACCAGTGGTTCAGACCGGCACCGACGATAATCATCGAACGACCGTGAGTTTTATCAGCGTTGTCGGCAAATTCACGGGCAATACGGATAATCTGGCTACGAGAAACACCGGTGATCTGCTCAGCCCACGCAGGGGTGTAGGCTTTCACGTCGTCATAGCTGGTCGCGCAGTTAACGTCGTTCAGACCACGCTCCAGGCCGTAGTTTGCCAGCGTCAAATCATAAACGGTGGTCACCAGTGCAGTGCTGCCATCAGCCAGTTGCAGGCGTTTTACCGGCAGCTTGTGCAGCAGAATGTTTTCCAGCTCCACTTTATTGAAGTGTTCCGTGCCGTCGCCGCCAAAGTACGGGAAGCCCACTTCAGCGATCTCATCCTGACTACCCAGCAGACTCAGTTGCAGTTCGGTTTCTTCACCAGTTTTGCCGTCGCGCTGTTCAAGATTCCATTTGCCCTTCTCGCCCCAACGGAAACCGATCGAACCGTTCGGCGCAACCATTTCACCTTGCGTATTAAAGGCTACGGTTTTCCATTCCGGGTTGTTTTCCTGACCCAGCGCATCAACCAGATCGGCGGCGCGCAGCATACGACCCGCAGCGTAATAACCGTCGCGCTCTTCCAGCATTACCAGCATCGGCATGTCGGTGTAGCGGCGCACATAATCGGTGAAATACTGGCTTGGGTTATCAAGATGGAATTCACGCAGCATCACGTGACCCATTGCCAGCGCCATTGCTGCGTCGGTGCCCTGTTTCGGTGCCAGCCACAGATCGCACAGTTTGGCGATTTCAGCGTAGTCCGGCGTGACGGCAACAGTTTTGGTGCCTTTGTAACGCACTTCAGTAAAGAAGTGAGCATCCGGGGTACGCGTCTGCGGGACGTTTGAACCCCAGGCGATGATGTAGCTGGAGTTGTACCAGTCAGCAGATTCCGGTACGTCAGTTTGCTCGCCCCAGGTTTGCGGAGACGCAGGAGGCAGGTCGCAGTACCAGTCGTAGAAGCTTAAGCAAGTACCGCCAAGCAGCGAGAGATAGCGAGCACCTGATGCGTAAGAAACCATCGACATTGCCGGAATTGGCGAGAAGCCGGCGACACGGTCCGGGCCGTAGTTTTTGATGGTGTAAACGTTAGATGCGGCGATCAGTTCGTTCACTTCCTGCCAGGAAGAACGAACAAAACCACCGCGTCCACGCGCCTGTTTAAAGCTTTTCGCTTTATCGGCGTCTTCGATAATAGAAGCCCATGCCTCAACCGGATCGCTATGCTGCGCCTTCGCTTCACGCCACATTTTCATCAGGCGTTTACGCATCATTGGGTATTTCAGGCGATTGGCGCTATAGAGATACCAGGAGTAGCTGGCACCGCGCGGACAGCCGCGAGGTTCATGGTTTGGCAGATCCGGACGAGTACGCGGATAGTCAGTCTGCTGGGTTTCCCAGGTCACCAGACCGTTTTTAACGTAGATTTTCCAGCTGCAGGAGCCGGTGCAGTTTACCCCGTGGGTAGAGCGGACGATTTTGTCATGCTGCCAACGCTGGCGATATCCATCCTCCCAGTCACGGTTGGTATTGAGAAGCTGGCCATGCCCATCGGCAAAGGTATCACCCTTCTGTTTGAAGTAGCGAAACCGGTCCAGGAATTTACTCATCGGTTTTCTCCTGTGGGAGCCTGTCGGCTCTCTGATAAATCGACATTGCTAATGTTTAAAACGAAGGTAACGCTCTGAAACGTCGTGGGAATTGATAACGATCAAGAGTGGTGGGGATGAAAAATAAAGTAAATTCCTAATATACCCCTTTGGGATAATTAATATTTATTACACAACTTATTGTAAATTAATGTTTTTTACATCCATCACCATTTAAACACTTCGGATTTTTATACAGATGGGTATTAAGGAGTATCCCCCATGGATGACATATTAATGGCGCTTAATTGACGCCGTTGAAATAATTATCCTCTTAAAGTATGTTGTAACTAAATGAGAAATAAAAAAAGCGCGACATTACGCCGCGCAAAGGATAATCAAATATTACGATTTATTTTTTAGAATGCCGACCGTATACCGCCCAGGTAATTACCACGCAGGCGATATAGAAAATCAAAAATACTTTCATTGCACCGACTGGCGACCCTGTTAATGCCAGTGAGCTACCGAACGCTTTCGGGATAAAGAAGCCACCGATAGCGCCAATCGCGGAGATGAAGCCCAGCGCCGCCGCAGTGTCGGTTGCCGCTTCACGCATGGCACGTTCGTCAGAACCGCCTTCTGCTTTCACGCGATCCATCGTCAGTTTACGGAAGATCACGGAAATCATCTGGAAGGTGGAACCACTACCCAGCCCCGCCGTCAGGAACAGCGCCAGGAAGACTACAAAGAACGCCATGAAGTTTCCGCCTTGCCCGTCAGTCGGTAAGGTGAGGAACAGCAGACCACTGAAAATCGCCATCAGCACGAAGTTCACCAGCGTTACACGAGTACCGCCGAGACGGTCAGATAATGCTCCCCCCGCAGAACGCGCCAGTGCGCCAATAAACGGTCCGAAGAAGGCGTAGTGCAGGATCTGTACATCCGGAAACTGCGTTTTAGACAGCATGGCAAAACCCGCAGAGAAGCCGATGAAGGAACCGAAGGTTGCCAGATACAGCAGGCTCATAATCCACAGATGACCCCGTTTGAGTACCGGCAACTGCTCCTTGATAGAGGCTTTCGAGGTAGCAAGGTCGTTCATGCCAAACCACGCTGCAATGGTGAAGATGGCGAGGAACGGCACCCATACCCAGGACGCGTTAGCCAGATACAATTCGGTGCCATCCGGCTGTGTTACGCCCTGGCTGCCAAATGCAGCAAAAATTGACAGTGATACCACCAGCGGAGCAACCAGCTGCATGACGCTAACGCCCATGTTGCCCAGACCACCGTTCAGCCCCAGCGCGCCACCCTGCTTCTGTTTCGGAAAAAAGAAGCTGATGTTTGCCATACTGGAGGCGAAGTTCGCGCCAGCAAAGCCGCACAGCAGAGAAATGATGATGAATACGCTGTATGGCGTAGTGGTATCCTGCACGGCAAAACCCAGCCAGACGCAAGGAATAATCAGAATACCGGTGCTGAACGCCGTCCAGCGACGACCGCCGAAGATTGGAACCATAAAGGAGTATGGCACACGCAATAATGCGCCAGAAACCGAAGGTAGTGCGGTCAAAAGAAACAGCTGATCGGTCGTAAAATTAAAGCCGACTTTCGGCAAATTCACCGCGACGGCACTGAATAACATCCATACACAAAACGCCAGTAGCAGACAGGGAACGGAAATCCACAGATTGCGGCTGGCTATACGCTGGCCGCGCTGTTGCCAGAACGCAGGATCTTCCGGTCGCCAATCAGTAATGACAGCTCCAGTAGCCCTTTCGGGGGCGGATGAGTGACTCATAGACACCTCTGATACTCGTTTCGATGTCTGCCACCTTAGTGTCTGTAGCCAAAGGTAATTTGATGTAAATCAAACGATAAGATAACTTTATCTATCATTGATATTTATCATTACCCATAGTGAGTACAGAGATTTCATAAAAATTATGAGATTTTTCACAGTACTGTAAAATCCCTACTCTTACTGATGTAAATCGACTAACCACACGGCAAATAAGGAGTAACTCTTTCCGGGTATGGGTATACTTCAGCCAATAGCCGAGAATAACGCCATTCCAGAATGTATCGTTACATTCATTAAGGTTATTACTCATTCAAAGCCTGAAGGAAGAGGTTTACATGCTTAAACGTTGTCTCTCTCCGCTCACCCTGGTTAATCAGGTTGCGCTTATTGTTTTGCTTTCTACTGCTATTGGACTGGCGGGGATGGCGGTTTCTGGCTGGCTGGTACAAGGCGTTCAGGGCAGCGCCCATGCTATTAACAAAGCGGGATCGCTGCGTATGCAAACTTATCGGCTACTGGCGGCAGTGCCATTAAGCGAGAAAGACAAGCCCTTAATCAAGGAGATGGAACAAACGGCATTTAGCCCCGAATTAACTCGAGCAGCAGAACGAGACGGGCAACTGGCGCAATTGCAGGGTTTGCAGGATTACTGGCGCCATGAGCTGATTCCTGCGCTGCTACACGCACAAAGCCGCGAAACGGTGTCGGCTGACGTCAGCCAGTTTGTTGCCGGGCTTGATCAGTTGGTGTCTGGTTTTGACCGCACCACGGAAATGCGTATTGAGACGGTCGTACTGGTCCATCGGGTGATGGCTGTGTTTATGGCACTTCTACTGGTATTTACCATCATATGGCTGCGGGCACGGCTGCTACAGCCGTGGCGGCAATTGCTGGCGATGGCGAGTGCCGTCAGCCATCGCGATTTTACCCAGCGGGCGAATATCAGCGGGCGCAACGAAATGGCGATGCTCGGAACGGCACTGAACAATATGTCTGCGGAACTGGCGGAGAGTTATGCCGTACTTGAGCATCGGGTACAGGAGAAAACCGCCGGGCTGGAGCATAAAAATCAAATACTCTCGTTTTTGTGGCAGGCTAATCGTCGTTTGCATTCTCGCGCCCCGCTGTGTGAACGCCTGTCACCTGTACTCAACGGATTGCAAAATTTAACCCTGCTGCGTGATATCGAACTGCGGGTATATGACACTGAAGATGAAGAGAATCATCAGGAGTTCACCTGCCAGCCGGATATGACCTGCGACGACAAAGGTTGCCAGCTCTGCCCGCGCGGGGTATTACCCGTCGGCGATCGCGGCACGACCCTGAAATGGCGACTGGCGGATTCTCATATGCAGTACGGCATTTTGCTGGCGACCCTGCCTCAGGGCCGTCATCTGAGCCATGATCAACAGCAACTGGTGGATACACTGGTTGAGCAATTAACCGCCACTCTGGCGCTGGATCGCCATCAGGAACGCCAGCAGCAGTTGATCGTGATGGAAGAGCGTGCCACCATTGCGCGCGAACTACATGATTCTATTGCCCAATCTCTCTCTTGTATGAAGATGCAGGTGAGTTGTTTACAGATGCAAGGCGATGCACTGCCAGAAAGCAGCCGCGAACTGTTAAGCCAGATCCGTAACGAACTGAATGCGTCATGGGCGCAATTGCGTGAGTTGCTCACCACATTCCGTTTGCAGCTCACCGAACCGGGATTACGCCCGGCACTGGAGGCGAGTTGTGAAGAGTACAGCGCCAAATTTGGCTTCCCGGTGAAGCTGGATTACCAGTTGCCACCGCGTCTGGTGCCCTCGCATCAGGCAATCCATCTATTGCAAATTGCCCGTGAGGCATTAAGTAACGCCCTCAAACATTCGCAAGCGAGCGAGGTCGTTGTAACGGTGGCGCAAAACGATAATCAGGTCAAACTGACCGTCCAGGATAACGGCTGCGGGGTGCCTGAAAATGCCATCCGCAGCAATCACTACGGCATGATAATTATGCGTGACCGTGCGCAAAGTCTGCGTGGCGACTGCCGCGTCCGCCGTCGTGAATCAGGTGGCACCGAAGTGGTGGTCACCTTTATTCCCGAAAAAACTTTCACAGACGTCCAAGGAGATACCCATGAGTAATCAGGAACCGGCTACTATCCTGCTGATCGACGATCACCCGATGCTGCGAACTGGCGTAAAACAGCTTATCAGCATGGCCCCCGATATCACTGTGGTTGGCGAAGCGAGCAATGGCGAGCAGGGTATTTTACTTGCGGAATCTCTCGATCCTGATCTGATTCTGCTTGATCTGAATATGCCCGGTATGAACGGTCTGGAAACGCTGGATAAACTGCGCGAAAAATCTTTATCCGGCCGCATTGTGGTATTCAGCGTCTCGAACCATGAAGAAGACGTCGTCACCGCGCTGAAACGCGGCGCAGATGGCTATCTGTTAAAAGATATGGAGCCGGAAGATCTGTTGAAAGCGTTACACCAGGCTGCTGCTGGCGAAATGGTACTAAGCGAGGCATTAACCCCTGTTCTGGCCGCCAGCCTGCGTGCTAACCGCGCCACGACTGAACGCGACGTCAACCAGTTAACGCCGCGCGAGCGCGATATTCTGAAACTGATTGCTCAGGGCTTACCGAATAAGATGATCGCCCGCCGCCTGGACATCACTGAAAGCACGGTCAAAGTGCACGTGAAGCACATGCTGAAAAAAATGAAGCTAAAATCTCGTGTGGAAGCCGCAGTATGGGTGCATCAGGAACGTATTTTCTGATTATGGTTCCCAGCGCAGTTCGTCCTTTGCCATTTCATCGAAAGGTTCGGCAAGCGTTAGCGTGATCTCATTGGAGGAGACACGCTGTCCCTGGTTATCTTCCACCACCACCGACAAGCGCCATCGATTGGTCGCCTCTTCTCCACTTTGCCAGTCCGGCACGATCAGCGTCCAGCCATCCGCACTGTTGGCAGTTGCTCCCGATGTCAGACTTAACATCTGCGTATCGCCCTGCCAGATCAATTGTCGAATACCGTAACGACTGTGGATTTGTAATTTCAGCGGCACCGTTTCACCAGGTTTAAGATCCCAGGGGGGCGTCGCCAGAAATACCGTTAAGGTTTTACGCTGATGATACTCAATGACCGGCAGATTATTCCGCTGCGGATTGTCATAGCGACTGCCGCGCAACGACTGACTCTCAGCAACTTCGCCAGCAGAAAGTTGTTTGTTTAGTGGCACCCCAAAGCGGTAGTTAATATTCAGCCCGAGATTATTTTGGCTTTCTCCACTTTCGCCTTGTTTATGCTGGGCGGTCATAGTAACGAGTGGGACAGGGGTGTAATTAAGCCCCAGACTCATGGCGACAGGATTATGATAACCCGTACCAGAATTAAACAGATCGACACGCTGACCAAAATATTGTTCGAGGCTGACACTGGTGTTGAGATGCTGGTAAAACGGCATTCGCATCCGGGCAGTCAAATCATAACCACGCGCCATACGCTGCTCGAGCGAGGCAGTCTGTTCATGCCATGAGGCAAAAGGCTGATAATAATTTGCCGACAGACGCAGATATTCTCCCCAGGCTTCAGCGCCAAACCCTGCCCGCTGAAGATTTTCATCTAACAAGTTGTCATAAAACGTGTTGTATCCCATCAACCATGTGCCATGCCTCCAGCGTTGACCAACGCCAAGGTTACTTACGAGTCCATCGTCCTGCTGGGTGAGTCCAAGTTGGCTCCATGTGAGATAACGCTCGTTATCCTGCAACGGTACAAACCAGCTCCCCCGGCTGCCGGTGAAATGCCCTTCGTTATCCACTTTGACGTCAACACTGGCGTTCCCCCACGGCGAAAGCCACGATTCCACATGCTGATTAACCTGCTGACTGAGCGCATCACGGACTTTTCCCAGCGCAAAGGCTTTTGCCTGCTCACCTGTATCCTGACCGTTATCGGTCATACTGGTTTCACCAAAATCTTTCACGATTTCGGCGAAGTGTTTTTCACCGTCATGATTTTCCGGTGCCATTCCTAAGTCCGGCAGACCATCCTTATCGTTATCAAAAGGATTTGCCGATTGCTGCTCAACGGATGGCTGTGCGCTGGCTATACCGCCTGCCAGCAGCAAGAGTAAATAAAGTGGGGTAACACGAGAGACGATACGGCTCAAAACGTCAGTAATTTCCGGTAAAAATGAACACCCATTACTTTATAGAATAACGATTACTGGTAACTTTTCTCGTACTTTCTCATGCTTTATGGAAAATCCTAAAAATGTGGCAAATTGGTCAGACAGCGTAAAAGCAGTAAGATAGAAGTCGGAAATCTAATTATCTGAATACAGGAGTGAGTAATGCAAAAAATCGTGATCGTTGCCAATGGCGCGCCCTACGGGAGCGAATCCTTATTTAACAGCCTGCGGCTGGCCATTGCGCTACGGGAGCAGGAGAGCAACCTGGATCTACGTCTGTTCCTGATGTCTGATGCGGTAACTGCCGGATTACGCGGACAAAAACCGGGGGAAGGCTACAATATTCAGCAAATGCTCGAGATCCTCACTGCGCAAAATGTGCCTGTGAAATTGTGCAAAACCTGCACCGATGGTCGCGGTATCAGCCCACTTCCGCTGATTGATGGAGTTGAAATTGGCACACTGGTCGAGCTGGCGCAATGGACGCTGGTTGCCGATAAAGTGCTCACATTTTAATTACAGTATGGGGCGCTTAAGGCTACAGAAACGCCCCGCTGTGATGACTGTTTCATCAGGCAAAACCGGGCCGCAAGACACCATCCGGGAAATTCTCCGCCAGCAGTTTTTTCACCGACACCAGTAGATCATTCAGCCCGTCATCCTGCATCCCCAGTTTGTTGAGCTCTTGTTCCAGAGAAAATAAATACTGTGCATTGGTTCCAAGTGGACCACTCGCCGCAGCAATCAACGGAGCAATCACCTGAGCTCGGGTATCAGATTCATATTCAGGATGGCGCGGATCCATAATAAACACCAGCGCATTGACTGTGCGCCCGTCGTCAAGATCAAGCTGGCACCAGGTTGGCAGATAGCAGCCGGTAATCATCTCCCGTTTCCACAGCAGGGTCAGTTCCTGCTCCAGCGTCTCTTCCGGCAAGCGATACGCCACTCCCGTGGTGCGACCGCCCTCTTTCAGGGCAAGCATCCTTCCCGGCTGGTGTGCAGTCCCCCTTCCGGCGGTCAGGCGCAGACAGAATGCCCGATGCCAGCCAACCAGCGTACCGGTACAGGACTCGATAAACTCCAGCGCCGGATTCCACATCAACGATCCATAACCGAAGATCCACACCGCCCCCTCATCAGGACGACAAGCCAGCGTAGCTGCCAGCGAGGCTGCCCGCTGTTCTGCCGACCATAAGAGTGATTCTTCAATAGTGCCAAATGCCGTTTTACAATCGGCATTCATCAAGAAATCCCGCGTTATCACCTTATACCTCCGCCACTGCATACTTCCCTGCGACAACTTTTTGGTGTCTTCCGGACATTTTTACTGCTCATTTTGGAACCATTACCGGGACAATATGCAATCTGCAGACCACTTGCAAGGCGACGCCGCACGAATAGCTTTAACTCATCACCGGGAGTTATAACTTTTTATGCCATTTATCATCACTCCCTTTGGCATATTCATGTTTCACTGCTGCCCAGGCCACTTTATGCGCTGTCTCCTCCCGACTGGCATCATCACGCCGATCTTCTTTATCTTTATATTGATCCCAGGCGCTGTTGAATGCCTCTTTATAGATATCCTGGGCATGGGACGGTAGAACGTGTTTTACATTTTCCGGCAGATCGCTTTTTGTTTTATACGGCATTGTTGACTCCTTTTTTAAAGGTGAACTTTAAGTGTGGGCAACAATATCCACGCTTGCCAGCATATAAGACTTTTCACGTCAGACTCTTCTTAAGAGGTGCTAATACAAACGTTGTCTAAACACGTTGATTATTTTTATACCCCAAAGAGTAAAAAAGCGACAGCGGGGTAAAATTTCGTAAAATGTTACCGATATCCAGACACTTTCTGTTATTTTTTCTTCCTATTTATTACATTTTCGACAAATTCATCTGCAAAGGATAACCATAATGACAAATGCTCACGAGGCGGTAAAAACCCGCCACAAGGAGACCTCACTTATTTTCCCGGTTCTGGCGCTGGTAGTGCTGTTCCTTTGGGGAAGCAGTCAAACACTACCAGTGGTCATAGGCATCAATCTTCTTGCGCTTATTGGTATTTTAAGCAGCGCCTTTAGTGTTGTCCGTCATGCGGACGTATTAGCCCATCGACTGGGGGAACCTTATGGTTCTCTTATTCTTAGCCTTTCCGTGGTTATTCTTGAAGTCAGCCTGATATCAGCCTTAATGGCGACCGGCGATGCGGCGCCGACGTTAATGCGAGATACGCTCTATTCAATCATTATGATTGTTACTGGTGGACTGGTTGGTTTTTCATTACTGTTGGGCGGGCGCAAATTTGCCACCCAATATATGAATCTGTTTGGTATTAAACAGTATTTAATCGCCCTGTTTCCATTGGCAATTATTGTGCTGGTATTCCCGATGGCCCTGCCTGCGGCGAATTTTTCAACCGGTCAGGCGTTGCTGGTGGCATTAATTTCCGCAGCAATGTACGGAGTATTTTTGCTAATTCAGACCAAAACGCATCAAAGTCTGTTTGTCTATGAACATGAAGATGACAGTGATGATGACGATCCGCACCATGGCAAACCCTCTGCCCATAGCAGCCTGTGGCATGCCGTCTGGTTGATTATCCATTTAATTGCAGTGATAGCGGTTACCAAAATGAACGCAAGTCCGCTGGAAACACTGCTCACCAGCATGAATGCCCCGGTGGCCTTTACCGGTTTCCTGGTGGCGCTATTGATTCTTTCGCCGGAAGGTTTAGGGGCGTTAAAAGCGGTATTAAACAACCAGGTCCAGCGCGCGATGAATCTGTTCTTTGGTTCGGTTTTAGCGACAATTTCGCTTACCGTACCTGTCGTCACGCTGATCGCCTTTATGACAGGCAATGAATTGCAGTTTGCGCTTGGTGCGCCTGAAATGGTGGTGATGGTAGCCTCTTTGGTGCTGTGCCATATCTCCTTCTCCACCGGACGTACTAACGTGCTCAACGGCGCTGCACATCTGGCACTCTTTGCCGCCTATTTGATGACAATATTTGCCTGACATTGATATCTCCCCTGGCGACGGAAGCTGGGGGAGATAATAAAAATACCTGCCCGGTTCCTTTCTTCAGTTATTCTGAACAATTCGTCAGACATGATTGCGAGCCTGTACCACAACATGCAAGAAAGCACTGCAACAGTTGATGAAAAGCTGGAATGAACTCTTCATTACGAACGTTTCAGTGGTGAAGTAAAGAAGACTTGAGACGTAGTATCCACACCAAGCCGGGATTATCCGGTGAGGCGCAATGTTGTGGGGACTTTATCCCTGGCGGCATTGGTTGCTGGAAAGAGAAAACCCCCGCACGTTGAGAGGTAAAACCTGACAACAGAACGGGGGCTAATCTTGAACCATCAACAATTCAAGAATAGCCGCAAAATGTTGTCATTACAACAAGGCGGCTATATGACGCTCGCGCAGTTTGCCATGATTTTCTGGCACGACCTGGCAGCACCGATCCTGGCGGGAATTATTACCGCAGCGATTGTCGGCTGGTGGCGTAACCGGAAATAAGGTGAATACGGGCGTCAGGCTGCCGTGATGGCAATATGCGCCCGAAACCGGCCGCAGGGGTAACAGCCTGCGGCCTTTTTTGTCTTTATCTCTTTCAGAAGTAGACACCGTCAACCCAACCTGGAAGCATCAACCAGAGCATTCATGAAACAACTGCAACGGCTGATAAAAAGCCGGAATGCATACTGCATTACGAACATTCCTGGGGTGAAGTGAAGAACACTTGAGATATAGAATCCACACCAAGCCGGCGTTATCCGGTGAGGCGCAATGTTGTGGGGGCTTTATCCCTGGCGGCATTGGTTGCTGGAAAGAGAAAACCCCCGCACGTTGAGAGGTAAAACCTGACAACAGAACGGGGGCTAATCTTGAAACCAGAACAATTCAAGAATAGCCGCAAAACGTTGTCATTACAACAAAAAGGCGGCTATATGACGCTCACGCAGTTTGCCATGACTTTCTGGCACGACCTGGCTGCACCGATCCTGGCGGGAATTATTACCGCAGCGATTGTTAGCTGGTGGCGTAACCGGAAGTAAGGTGAATACGGGCGTCAGGCTGCCGTAATGGCAATATGCGCCCGAAACCGGCCGCAGGGGTAACAGCCTGCGGCTTTTTTGTCTTTATCTCTTTCAGAAGTAGACACCGTCAACCCAACCTGGAAGCA